>CAYYVZ010000256.1:0-7557 GCA_964475235.1 uncultured Myxococcales bacterium
TCGCCTCCGCTGCCTCGAAGGATGCGGTACCACGCAGCGACTCCCGCCTGGCGCGTGGTCGGCGGTCCGCCAACCACCAGGACGATCCCGTCCTTCCCGACGCTCTCGCGCACGGCGGCGAGCGTCTCACCGACTACCGTGCGTACCTGCTCGACGACGGCCGACGGAGTCGAGTCCGGTGCGAATACTCTGGTCACGTCCTCGGCCACGTCCTCGAAGACGAGGACCGGCCGCTGGTCGGCTCCCTCCCGGAAGAGATCGCGCCTGGCCGGCGCGCGACGCCGGGCAAGACCGATCACGTGCGACGCGAGCGTCGGCCGCAACTCACGATCGAGGCCGCGCAGGAACGCATCGCCGCCGATCGTCCCGTCGCCGGCAACGTATGCAGGCGAGAAGTAGTAGGTCGTGTCCGTGTAGCGCGCGAGCTGGAACTCCGCTGCGGGCGGTGCTGCGTGCGCTTCGGCTCCAGGAGCAGGCGGTACGGGGATCCAGTCGCTCCACTGATCGCGGCCGAGACTCGCCACCGCGGCGGCCACCGCATCGACGGCACGGTCGTAGGGGAACGGAAGCCTGCCCGTCGTGACGTCGCCCGCATCGACGAGCGCCCCCGAGCTGCTGCCGAGAAAGAACGCCCCCTCGACGTCCTGCCGCGCGCGATCGGCGAAGAGTCTGGCCGGGGCTCCCGCGACGCGTACTGCGGCGCGCTCGCCCTCCCACAGAGGACGGCGCGGCGAAGCATCCGCGCCGTCGCCGTCCGCGACGGCGACGAGATGACGCCAGAACGATGCGCCGCTGGTGTTGACCGGCAACCGGATTTCACCCGGCCCCTCGTGTCCGGAACCCGGGCGGACCAGCTCCGGCGCCGCGCCGGGCAGCGCGAGCACTGCGATGCGAGGGGGCTCGGCCGGCGGGCGCGAGCGCCACAGCGCGAGCGCGACGAGGACGATCGCGAGCAGCCTGGCGAAACGCGCGAACGTCACCGAAAAGAATCCATCGTGCAGCGCGAGCAGCGGTTCGACATGCCGGGTCCTCGTCTCTACACTACCTCGTGCTGCGCCGCCACCGACGAAGGCTGTAGCCGATGGCCAACACCCGCGAGAAACAACGCCCTGAGCGGCCGCTGCTGTCCATCGTCGTTCCCTGCTTCAACGAGGAAGGCTGTGTAGAAGAGATGGCCCGCCGCTTGCGCGAGGCGCTCGCGGCGACGGGCTGTGAATGGGAAGCCGTTTTCGTGGATGACGGCAGCAGCGATGCCACCGCCGATCGCCTGCGCGCGCTGTCCGCCGTGGACGCGCGCATCGGCTTCGTCTCGTTCTCGCGCAACTTCGGCCACCAGATGGCGCTGCTGGCCGGCATCTCCCGCACCCGCGGCGACGCCGTCGTCTCCCTCGACGGCGACCTGCAGCATCCCCCCGAGCTCATCCCCGCCCTCGTCGGCCACTGGCGCGACGGATACGACGTCGTCTACACCGTGCGCGTGGGCAACGAGGGCCACGCCCTCAAGGAGCTCGTGTCGGCGTGGTTCTACAATCTCCTGAGGCGTCTGACCGGAGTCGACATCCCGACCGGCGGCGCCGATTTCCGCCTGCTGGATCGCGTCGTCGTCGACGCCCTGCTCGCATGCGAGGAGCGCTTCGTCTTCGTGCGCGGCCTGGTGCCGTGGCTCGGATTCCGTCGCATCGCCGTGCCCTACGAGGCGCGCGAGCGCTTCGCTGGCGACACGAAATACGTGTTCACGCGCATGCTGCGCTTCGCTCTCGACGGCGTTTTCTCCTTCTCTACGGTGCCGCTGCGCCTCATCTCCTTCCTCGGCGTTGCAACGGTGGCCCTCGGAATCCTGTACGGCTTCTACTCGGTCATCATGCACTTCTTCACCGATTCGACGGTATCGGGCTGGACGTCGCTCGTGGTGCTGGTGCTCGTCTTCAGTGGAACCCAGCTCCTAAGCCTCGGCATCCTCAGCGAGTACGTCGGCCGCATCTACGAAGAAGTGAAACGCCGTCCCCGCTATGTCGTCGCCGAGACGAGCCTGCCGTCGGCCGCGGCAGAGAGTGCCCCGCTCCGGGCCGCCGGAACGAGCAGCTCGTGACCAACTACAGTGCAAGGACGATGGCAGCGGCCTGAAGGACGAGTTGAGAATGCGCGATCCCCTTTCTCCCTGGACCATTTCCGCCTTCGCGATTCTGCTTGCGGGCGCGCTCGCCTCCTGCGGCGGGAACGACATCGTCTTCGGCCAGCCCGGCGACGACGACGATGACGAGACCGAGACCGTCACGGTGAAGGGCACCATCGACGATGTCTTTCCGGTCGCCAGCCGCGACATCGTCGTGTTCGCGTTCAACATCGACGAAGAGGACTACCGCTGCCCGTGCCCCGACGATCCGAGCACCTCGACACGCGGGAAGGCGGTGGTGCTCGAGCCGGGTGAGACCGAGTTCACGATCTCGGGGCTCGACCGCGGCCCGATCGGGATCGTTTTCCTGCAGGACAACCCCGGTGACGCGGCCGACGGCGAGATCGACGACGGCGATCCCATCGCGATCATGGACGACGTGGACTGCGAGATGGACGACGACGTGGAGGCCAACACGGCCGTCACGCTGGAGGACGTCGATATCTGGTTCGACTCCGATCCGGTCGTGGATCCGCCGCTCGACCAGCAGGACCTCTGCAAGGACCCCGGGGACCTGTACGAGGACGACCCGCCCGTCCCGGGCCGTGCACGCGCCAACGAGATCACGCGGGAGCGGGTCCAGCCGTCGAACTGAGGATCACATGTACGAACCGCCGGTCACCAGTACGACGTGACCGGTCACGAAGTCCGCGAGCGGCGAAGAAAGGAACAGCACGGGTCCCGCCGCCTCGCGCGGCGAACCGGGACGGCCGAGGGGAATGCGCTGGATCGCGGCCTCGCGCATCTGCGTGGGAATCCCGATCTCCACCTCCGTTCCGCCCACGTTGGCTTTCATGGATTTGTCCTTGGCGGCCGTAAGGCGCGTGTCGATGAATCCGTAGGCCACGGCATTCACACAGACGCCGAGACGCCCCCACTCCTTCGCGAGGGTCTTGGTGACGCCCACGATTCCCATCTTGCCCGCAGCATAGTTCACCTGTCCTGCGTTGCCGGCCACGCCGCTCGTGGACGACACGTTCACGACCTTGCGCGGCTTCGGGGCGCCGCTCGCGGCTTCCGCTTTCGACCACTCGCGCCAGTGCTGCGAAGCTTCGCGCAGAATGCGGAAAGGTGCCGTCAGGTGGCAGTCGAGCATGGCCTGCCACTGCTCGTCCGACATCTTGTGAATGAGGCCGTCGTGGGTGTAGCCGGCGTTGTTCACGATGATGTCGAACGTGCCGAACGCATCGATGGACGTACCGATCAGCCGCGCGGGAAACTTCGCGTCGGTCACCGATCCGGCACAGGCTTCGGCCTTTCCGCCCGAGGCACGAATCGCCTCCACCGTCTCCTTCGCGACGCTCTCGTCGAGGTCGTTCACGATGACCGAGGCACCGTGCTCGGCCATGAGCTCGGCCACCGCGCGGCCGATCCCGCGCCCTGCTCCCGTTACGATCGCGACCTTCCCATCGATGAGCTTCATGCGGCACCTCCTGACTCGTCGGGCGGGGTGTCTGCCCTCGACGCTCGCGGAGTCCAGCGGCGCGCGCTGAAATTGACTGCCGCGGCAGTCGCCGGTACGGCCCTCTCGTGCGAATCGCGGCCAACGACGCCGAGCTCGAGGTCGACTGCGCCGGCGAACACGGGCCGGCGATCGTGCTCGTGCACGGGCTCGGAGGCTCGCGCAGGACATGGGGTCCGCTCGCTCCGCTGATCGCAAAGCACGCCCGCGTGTTCGTGCCCGACCTGCGCGGCTGCGGCGCATCGACACGCGGCAGCGCCGAATGGACGCTCGCCCAGGCTGCCGACGACGTTCAGCAGATGGCCCGCGCGCTCGGTCTCGCGCGCTACGTCGCCGTGGGACACTCGCTCGGCGGCGTCATCGTCGAGGAGATCCTCGTGCGCCGGCCGGCGGAGGTCGCGGCCGCCGTGCTCGTCTCGACGTCGAGCCGCCTGAACGAGAAAGCCACGGAGAACTGGCGCCGGCTCGCCGATACCGTCGAAGCCCGGGGGCTCTCCGACTCGCCCGCGGCGGCGGCGCGCGGCTATTCCGAATCATTCGCCGCCGCGCACGAGGATATCGTCGCCGAACACGCGCGTCTGTCGGCCGCGACCGACCGCCACGTCTACGCGGCCCAGGCTCGCGCGGCGAGCAGCTACGACTACACGCCGGCGCTCGGCGGCGTAGTCTGCCCTGTGCTCGTCCTCCAGGGTCTCGCCGACCGGCTCACCCCGCCGGGCGGTTCGGTCCTGCTGCACCGCGCGCTTCCCGCGAACGCGCGCCTCGAGATGATCGAAGGCGCCGGGCACAACCTGCCGATCGAAATGCCGGAAAGAGTCGCCGAGCTGATCCTCGACTTTGCGAACCAGCACGCGCTGGCCTGATCGCACCGAAATTCCATCGCTGTCGTTGCGTGTCCGCGGCCGGGTGTGTGAGGACATCCCGTGCGCTGGGCAAACGAAGCACTTGGGCTCGCTCGGGCTCTAATGGGCGGACCGTGCGCCGGTTGTGCAGCGTCGTTCGCTGCCCCTTTCTGCAGCGTGTGCCGCGACTCGAGCCTGGTGGGAGCCGTGCCGTGGCGTTCTGCCCTGGCAGGCTGCGACCTCTTCTTCGCCGGCGCGTACCACTCGCGCATCGCCGGGAGCGCGCTGTCGCCCCTCGGCCATGCGCTGCGGTCGTTCAAGGACCGCGGCGATCGTCACGCGGGGAGATGCCTCGCACGGCTTTTCGCCTCGGCGTGGAGAGATCCCGTCGGACACGAGCGTCTCGTCGTCCCGGTCCCGTCGGATGCCGGGCGCGTACGCGAGCGCGGCATCGCCCCGGCGGCGTGGCTCGCACGTTCGCTCGCGAGGGCGCTCGGTCTCGACGTTTGCGGCAACGCGCTACGCCGGCTTCCGGGCCACCCTCCTCAACGCGGCCTCGACGGCGCGGCCCGGCGACGGAACGCGGCGCGCGCCTTCGCGGTTGGTCCCTCGCTCCTCGCGGGCTACAGGATCGTGCTCGTCGACGACGTCGTGACCACGGGGGCGACGCTCGCGGCCTGCTCCCGCCTGCTGCGGCTGGCGGGTGCCGCCGAAGTCACCTGCGCCGTCGTGGCGTGCGCCGACGAAGCCGTGATCGCCCAATGTCGATCGAAGACCGCCATCGTTGGGAAGAGAAGCACCTCCGCGAGTCGCACCTGAACGCGCGCGCGTCGGTTCTCGCCGTGCCCCCACCCTCCCGTGACGGCGCGCTGGCGCTCGACCTGGCCTGCGGTCAGGGCCGTCACTCGGCCGTGCTCTCCTCGTCCGGTTACTCCGTCGTTGCGATGGACGTCGCGAGGACGGCGCTCGTTCACACGCGCACGAACGCTCCGGCGGCGATGCCCGTGCAGGGCGACGCCGACGCGTGGCCGTTCGCTCACGGGTCGTTCGACCTCATCGTGCAGGTCGACTTCCTGGATCGCCGTCTGTTTCCGGCGCTCGAGCGTTCGCTCCGGCGAGGCGGCCTGCTTCTCATCGACACCTTTCTCGACCAGGGACGCCGGAACTCGGACGGGCCGTCGAACCCGGACTTCCTGTTGAGGCGCGGCGAGCTCCCGGAGGCGTTTTCCGCGCTTCACATCGAGCGCTACGACGAGAGCGAGGGCGAGACCGCGCGCGCCGCGATGCTCGCGCGAAAGCCGTGACGAGCATCGGCCACTGCCGTGCAGACAGGCTCGTTGACATCCCCCCAGCGGTCGTTTAGGGGCGGCCTCATGCCCCGCAAAGCGCTCACCTACCGCGATGCCGGCGTCGACATCGACGCCGCCGACCGCCTCGTTTCCGGCATCGCGAAGCTCGCCGCCAAAACGAGGAGTCCCGGCGTGCTCTCGGGCGTCGGTCCGTTCGCAGCCTCGTTCGCGGTGCCGAAGGGCATGCGCGAGCCCGTCATGGTCTCGTCGACCGACGGTGTCGGAACCAAGCTCGCGGTGGCGCAGCTACTCGGACGCCACGACACCATCGGCATCGACCTCGTCGCGATGAATGCGAACGATCTGGTGACGACGGGCGCGCGACCGCTCTTCTTCCTCGACTACTTCGCGGTCGGCTCTCTCCGGGGTATCGACGGCGAAGCCGTCGTCCGCGGCATCGCCGAAGGCTGCCGTCGCGCGGGAATGGCCCTGGTCGGCGGCGAGACCGCCGAGATGCCCGGCTTCTACAAGCCGGGAGAGTACGACCTCGCCGGCTTCTGCGTCGGGATCGCCGAACGCAGGAAGATGATCGACGGCTCGAAGGTGCGCGCCGGCGACGTCGTTCTCGGGCTCGATTCGACGGGCCTGCACAGCAACGGGTACAGCCTGGCGCGCCGCGCGCTCGGCGCGACGACGAAGAAAGGACTGCAGAAGCGGCTGCCCGGACTGAAGTCGACCGTCGGCGAGGCACTGCTCGTGCCCACCGCCATCTACGTGAAGCCACTGCTCGCCCTTCTTGCGAAGATCGACGTGCACGGCATGGCACACATCACCGGCGGAGGCCTGCCGGGCAATCTCGTGCGCGCGCTTCCGAACAACGTTCGTGCCGTCCTCGACCGCGCTGCCATGCCGACGCTCCCGATCTTCGAGGTCGTGCGCGAGCGCGGACGTGTGAGCCGTGCCGAGATGGACCGCACCTTCAATTGCGGCGTCGGCTTCACCGTCCTCGTGAAGCCGTCCGACGTGGCAAAGACCACCGCACTGCTCGGTCGGCACGGCGTCGCGGCACGTGCGATCGGCGTGCTCGAGAAAGGGCGCCGAGGCGTCGTCTACAGCGAGAGCTGAGCCGATGGCGCTCTCGATCGGGATCCTCGCGTCGGGAAGCGGCACCAACTTCGATTCGATCGCTGCCGCCGTCTCGGCAGGACGCATCGACGCGCGCATCGCGCTCCTCGTCTGCAACCGCGGGTCTGCCGCGGTGGTCGGCAAGGCCGAAGCGCGCGGCATTCCGACACTCGTTCTCGACCACAAGGGCTTCGCCAGTCGCGAGGCGTTCGACACGGCGATCGCCGGGGCGCTCGAGGACGCCGGCGTCGAGCTCGTCGCGATGGCGGGATTCGACCGCATCGTGACCGGTGCTCTCCTGTCGCGCTTCGCCGACAAGGTGGTCAACATCCACCCCGCCCTTCTGCCGGCTTTTCGCGGTTCCGACGCGCAGGCCCAGACGGCGGCCTACGGCGTCACGATCGCGGGTGCGACCGTCCACTTCGTCGACGAGCACGTCGATCACGGCCCGATCATCATCCAGGGCGCCGTGCCCATCGCGCCTGGCGAGGACAGGGAAACCATCCGGCTTCGCATCCTGGCGGTCGAGCACCGCATTTACCCTGAAGCGCTGCGGCTGATCGCCTCGAACCAGTACCAGGTCGTCGGTGTCTCGATCAGCGCGGAACGGCTTCTGCCCGATCTGCGCGAGATGAGCCAGAAGCTGCGCGCCCGCTCCCGCAACAG
>CAYYVZ010000257.1:0-7554 GCA_964475235.1 uncultured Myxococcales bacterium
GCACGAGCAGGGCGCAGAGGCCGATCGTCTTCATCGCCACCGTCTTGCCACCCGCATTGGGGCCGGTGAGCACGAGCACGGGCGTCGTGCCGTCGAGGCGAAGGTCGTTTGCGACGACCTCGGCGTCGGACAGCGCGAGCACCGGATGGCGCGCCGACTTGAGGTCCACGACGCCGTCGCTCCTGGTCTCGGGCCGCACGGCCGACATCTGCGCGGCGAAGCTCGCGCGCGCGGTAACCAGATCGAGCGCGAGCGCCGCGTCGAGCGCGGCCGACACGGCCGGCGCAGCCGACCCGAGCCGCGACGACAGCTCCGCGAGGATGCGGCGCTCCTCGTCCCGCAGCTCGGACTCGGCCATGCGGCGCTGGTTGCCGAGCGGGACGACGGCCGACGGCTCGACGAACACGGTCCGCTCGCTGCGCGACGAGTCGTGCACGATGCCAAGCCCCATGCTTTTGGCCTGGGCCTTGATCGGCAGCACGAAACGGTCGCCGCGCACCGTGACGTAACGGTCCTGCAGGTGCTCGGCGTAGTCGGGCGATTCGAGCAGGCGCTCGAGCGTGTCGCGCATGCTGCGCTCGAGCGAGCCGATGCGCCGGCGCAGCTCGCCTAGCTGGGGCCACGTCGCCTCGGAGAGCGCGCCGTGCTCGTCGAGCGCGGTTTCGTACGCCCGGCAGAGGCGGCGGTCGAGGTCGATGGACGCGCCGAGCCGCGCGAGCGTCGGCGCCGCGGCGGCGTGCCGGCGCACGTAGTCCTGGAGCCGTTCGAGCGTGAGCAGCGTCGCGCGCACCATGCCGACGTCTTCGAGGCCGAGCACCTCGCCGCGGGCCGCGCGCACGAGCATGTCCCCGATTTCCTCGACGCCCGAGACGGGCGGCGCACCTGCGCGCCGTTCCTCGAGGGTCTGGACTTCCTCGATCGCATCGAACGACTCGCGAATTCGCGCGAGATCGGTCTCGAGCGCGACGCGGGCTGCCTCGCGCCGTCCCGCCGGGGTGCGTGCGTGGGTCGCGAGGGCGGCGGCGACGAAGGCCCAGTCCATCGCCTCGAGCGTGCGCGCAAACAGATCGGCCGGCCTGGTCACGCTGCTCGCCTAGAGTCAGGAAGCTTTCCCGTCAACCGTCGCCGGACGCGCCGGGCTTGCGTCGGGGCGTCCGCATCCCGCTATATGCGGGGACCTCGGAGGTGCATCGATGTTGTCCGACTACCTTGCGACGGAGTTCGAGCACGAGGGCAACCGCAAGCCACTCTTCGTGCGTGGAGAAGGCCCGGCGGTCATCGTCATTCACGAGATTCCGGGCATCACGCCGAAAGTGACGCGCTTTGCCGACTGGGTCGTCGAGGCCGGCTTCCGTGTCTACATGCCGCTGCTCGTCGGCGAGGTCGGCCGTGCGCCGAGCCACGGCTACGTGCTCTCGTCGATCGCGAAGGTCTGCATCAGCCGCGAGTTCGCGGTGCTCGCGTCGCACCGATCCAGCCCCGTCACCGCGTGGCTTCGCGCGCTCGCGCGACATGCGTCGAAAGAGACCGGCGGCGGTCCGGTCGGCGCGGTCGGCATGTGCTTCTCGGGAAACTTTGCGCTCGCGATGATGCTCGAGCCGAGCGTGATGGCGCCGGTGCTCTCGCAGCCCTCCCTTCCGTTCCCCCTCGGCAAGGCGCGCTCGGCCGCCCTGCACGTCTCCCCCGAGGAGCTTCGCTGCGTGAAGGAGCGCTGCGCGGCGGGCGACCGCGTGCTCGGCCTACGCTTCAAGGGCGACCCGGCCGTGCCGGCCGCGCGCTTCGAAACTCTCCGGCGCGAGCTCGGCAGCGCCTTCGAGGCCATCGAGCTGGAAGATTCGTGTGCGTTTCCGGATGCGCCGATGAAGCAGCCGCACAGCGTGCTCACCGAGCACCTCGTCGATCGCGACGGCGAGCCGACGATGGAAGCCGCCCGTCGGGTGATCGGGTTCTTCCGCGAGCGATTGGCGCCGGCCTCTGCGGCGGGCTGAGACTGCCGGGAAGTGGAGCCCGCCGCTGCCCTTCCACTTGATCGCCCGCCCGCAGGCACCTAGTTTCCGCGGATGACGCTTCCCGCGCGCCCTTCCCGCCGCGACCTGCACCTCCCCGACCGCCGACTCCCCGCCGCGATCGTCGTCGCGGCGATGACGCTCGGCTTCTTCGCCCCGGTTGCCGGCGCCGAGGAACGGCCCAAGTGGGAGCTCGGTGTCGGCGGCGTGTTCTATTCGGAGCCCGACTACACCGGCTCCGACGAGTACCGTTTTCGCGCGATTCCCTTTCCGTGGATCGTCTATCGCGGCGAGCGCCTGCGCGTGGATCGCGAGGGCCTGCAGGCGAAGATCTTCGGCACCGACCTCATCCGTCTCGACGTGTCGGGGAGCGGACAGTACTCGGTGGACAGCGACGATAACGACCGCCGCCACGGCATGCCCGACCTCGACTGGATCGGCCAGGTCGGTCCCAAACTGACCTTCGTCGTCGCACGCAGCGACGACGGCCGCCAGTCGCTCGACGTGGACGTTCCGCTTCGCGTCGCGCTCGCGGTGGACTTCGACCACTTCTCCTATGAAGGGCTGGTGGCGAGCCCGAAGCTCTCGTACCGCTACGAGCCGGAAGGCTGGCGCTTCGAAGGCCACGCCGGGCTCGAGTTCCAGAGCAACAGCTACAACGAGTTTTACTACAGCGTGCCGGTGCGCTTCGCGACGCCGGATCGTCCGTTCTACGGGGCCGACGGCGGGTACGCGGGCCTTCGTCTCGCGGCGGGCGTGGGCAAGTACTTCAAGACGCCGATCTCGTGGCTCGGCCCGTTCTACGTCGGCCTGTTCGCGCGCTACATCAACCTCGAAGGCGCGACGTTTCACGACAGCCCTCTCGTCGGCAGCAATCACACGCTGATCGGAGGCATCGCCCTCGGCTGGGTGTTCCACAAGTCGAGCGAGATGGTTCCGGTCGGTGCCGAGGCCAACCTCGCCAGACGTGGGATCCACGCTCCCGCCGACGAGACCGGCGCTTCGCCGGACAATGAGACCGGCGCTTCGCCGGACAATGAGACCGGCGCTTCGCCGGACGAGCCGCGCGAAGCCGAATGAGCGGGAAGCCGGCCGCGTGCCGCCTCGCGGCGCTCGGAATCGCCAACGCGCTCGGCAACAGCCCGGACGAGGTGTGGAAGCGCCTCGTCGCCGGCGATACGGGCCGCTTCGTGCGGCGAACCGGGCTCGCTCCCGAGCGTAACATCCTCGTCGGTCTCGTGGATGCGGAGCTATCGGCCCTGGCTCCTGCGCTCGCCGAGTACGACTGCCGCAACAACCGTCTCGCCGCCTTCGTGCTCGACCAGATCGCGGCGCCGATCGAGGCCGCGATCTCGCGTTTCGGCCGCGCGCGCGTCGCGGTGGTCGCAGGCACCAGCACGTCGGGCGTCGGCGACGCCGAGAAGGCCATCGCGCACCGCGAGAAGACCGGCGTGCTGCCGGGGCGCTTCCGCGCGGCCCAGCTCGAGTTCGGCGGCATCGCCGAGTTCGTCGCGACCTATCTACGAACGACCGGGCCCGCGTTCACGCTGTCCACGGCATGTTCTTCGGGGGCGCGTGCACTCGCATCGGCGCGCTCGCTGCTGGCGATGGGCGTGGCCGATGCGGTCGTCTGCGGCGCGACCGACACGATCTGCGGCCTCACGTGCAACGGTTTCAGCTCGCTCGGCCTCATTTGCGAGGAGCGCACCAATCCCTGCAGCGCGAACCGCGCCGGCATCACGCTCGGCGAAGCGGGCGCGTTCTTCCTCGTGCTGCGCGAAGAAGGCGGCGTCCAGCTCACGGGCGTCGGCGAGTCGAGCGAGGCTCACCACATGTCGGCGCCCGATCCCGACGGCTCGGGTGCCCTGTCGGCGATGCGCGCCGCACTCGCCGACGCGAGTCTCTCGCCCGCCGACATCGCCTATCTCAACATTCACGGAACCGGCACGCCGGCCAACGACGCAATGGAGTGCCGCGCGATCGACGCGCTCTTCGGCGACCGCGTTCCGGCGAGCTCGACCAAGCCGCTCACGGGCCACACGCTCGGCGCGGCCGGCGCGACCGAAGCGGCGTTCTGCTGGCAGATCCTCGAGAACGCGGAGGGCGGCGAGCTGGTGCTGCCGCCTCACCGCTGGGACGGCGTGGCCGATCCTGCGCTGCCGCGTATCGATTTTCTTGCCGAGGCCCGGCGCGTGCCGACGGGCGATTCCGCCCACGTCATGAGCAACTCGTTCGGTTTCGGCGGCAACAACTGCACGCTCGTGCTTTCGAGGTCGCGCGCGTGATCGAGGTTTCCGTCGCCGACTGGTTCGCGTGGGCGCCCGGCCTCGAGACCCAGGACGACTGGAGGGCGTGGGCGGCGTCTCCCGTGCCGTTTGCGGCCGAAGGCGTGCCCGACGCGAAGGAAGTCCCGCCGATGCTGCGCCGCCGCTGCACCCCGCTGTCGCGCGCGATGCTGACGGCCGCGTTCCGCTGCATGCGGCGCGTGGCGGCGGCCGACGTGCGCACCGTCTTCGCGTCGCGCTACGGCAGCATCAACGAGTCGGTGCCGCTGCTGAAGAACATCGCCTACGACGAGCGCATGTCGCCGTCGCGCTTCACGCACACGGTCCACAACGCGCAGTCGGGCCTCTTCTCGATCGCAGCCGGGAACCGCCATGCGTCGAGCGCACTGTCGGGCCGGGCCGAATCGTTCGCGAGCGGGTTTCTCGAGGCGTGCACGCATCTTCACCGCGAGCCTTCGCGGCCGGTGCTGTTCGTGACGGGGGACGTACCGCTCGTCGAGGACTTTCACTCGCTGATCGACGATCCGCAGGCGATCTACGCGGTGGCGCTGCTGCTCACGTTCGGCGAGGGAGACGTGAAGCTCGGCTTCGACGTGCGCGGTTTCGACGAGCCGTCGGAGCCCGGCGTGGCCGTCGCCGCGCTGGAAGCCGACCGTCGCGGCTGGTCGGACGCCGCCGAGTTCCTGCGCTGGATGATCCGCGGAGAGCAGAATCTCGCCCTGCCCGGCAACGGCCGGGAATGGACCTGGCACCGGACAACCTGAAATCGGGGACGGATCCCGATTGTGCAGCCTGGAATCGGGGACGGATCCCGATTGCGCAGGTCTCCGCCGACTCGGGCGTGTCCTGAACGGATACGGCCTGTCGAACGCTCACGTTCGAGGGGAGGTTTCGAGCTTCTCCGAAGCGATTCTCGAGCGTTCGACTTCGGCAAGCCGCGCGAGCTCCGCGCGCATCCGGAGCAGGTAGGCCTGCGAGCGCCGCCCGCGCTCCGTGTTCTCCGGCGGAAACACTCGCGCAAGAAACTGGTCGAACCGCCCTTTCCCGAAGTAGCGGAACCAGGCCTTGCGCCAGAAGAACTCGACCGCTCCGAAGACACCCAGCAGCGTCCAGAACTGCCAGCCCGTCCACGCGCGATGCGCAGACGTGTCTCCGGCGAACGCGAGCATCGCCGTGATTCCGGCGCTCGCCGCGAACGCGACGCCCCATACCGCCGTGAGCTTCCGGCAGTACGGCCCGATGAAGGCCGGCGCGAGTGGATGCGAGATGCGCGCGCCGCGCTCGATGAGCGAAACGTCGTCGTCGATGCTGGCGAGCAGCGCGCGCGCAACGGCGAGGTGCACGATGGCCGGCAGCATCAGCAACGACGTCATCGAACCCAGAAGAAGAGCCGCGACGAGCGTGCCGAACAGCAGCCCGCGATCGAGCGTGTGGACGCCGAGCGCGACCGGGCTGCCGCCGCTGCCGAGCCCGCGCGATGCTCCGATCGCAACGGCGAGCAGTAGCGCCGCCGACGCCCGCACTCCGAACGAATCGATGAGCACCCCGCTCGCGAACCCGCTCAGCAGCACGAGAAGCATCGCCGCGAGCAGGCCGAGTCCCTGCGCGGGCGTCATGTCGGGTGGAGGCCGGAACGCGTGCGCCGCCGTGAGCGGCACGTCCGGATTGCCGGTCTCGGCGATCACGCGCGCATGACGCAGCAGAACCGCGCGACGGGCGTCGTCGAGCTCGACGTCGGGATCCGGCAGATCCCGGGATCGTGGGATCGGTCTCGCCACTCGCTAGCTCGCGGCTCCCGTCCCCGATTTCCCCGGCGAGAGGTCCAAATCGGGATCCGTCCCCGATTTCAGAGGATCGGCTGGGAGCCGACGAAGGCGGACAGGGGCAGCGGCGGCATCATTTCGGAGCTGCTCGGCCGTCCGAGCATCTCGGCGGCGCTGCGGCGCGCGGTGTTGAAGATCTGGGTCTGCTTCTCGAGCACGCGCCGGCGCGAGCGCGGCAGGCCGACCTCCGACACGAAGTCGATGTTGTCGAGGCCGTAGGTAAACTGCCCGGTGTTGCGCGCGTAGAAGCGGCCCTCGTCGCGCATCACCTGCGCGATCTCGCCGAAGAGCTCGCCGAATGTGCGCAGCGCCTGCAGCACGAGCGGGCGCATGCGGAGCTGGCCCTTGAGCCACATCTTGTCGAGGTGCTGATCCTGCATGTAGGCCGTGACCCACAGGTTGAAGTAGGACGCGATGTCGAGGTCCCACTTCATTCGCGTCAGCTCGTAGCTGCCGAACGTCGGGTACTGGCCGCGGTAGAGATTGAGCGTGGCTTCCTGGCGGAACTGCATGAAGCCGTTGTAGAGCTCGGCGCGCTCGGCCAGCTCGCCGGCCGTCGCTCCGCCCATGTCGCGCGCGATGAGGTCGCAGAGCATGTCGTTCTCGATCGCGATGAAATCGGTGCCCGGGCTGTAGAGCGGATCGGCAGACGTCGCGGCCTCGCCGACGAGGCCCCAGCGGTTCTCGCTGAAGAACTGCTTCGTGTTGTACGCGATCTGCGAAAAGCTGCCGACGTCGACGGGCGCCGAGCCCTGCAGCAGCGAGCGCGTCGCGGCGTGCGTGTCGAGGAAGGCACGGAAGCCCTCGGCGCTGCGGATGCCGGGCACTTCCCCGACGGGAGTGCCGACGACGCCGACGCTAGTGATGCCGTTGCGAAGCGGAATGAACCAGATCCAGTAGCCCGGATACCAGAAGTGAACAGTCGAAAGCCCGCGCGACGAATGACGCACGCGCGCGTGGAAGTCCGGCGGTCCCACGCTGTCGATGTCCACGACGTTCTCGAAACGCCCCCACACCGATCCGATGCGATGCTCGTCCTCGCGAAGCCTCAGGCCCTTGGCGCGCGCGAGGAGGTCGGCACGTCCGGCGGCATCGACGACCCAGCGCGCCGTGTGCGTTTCGGTGCCCGACGGTCCTTCGACCGTCACCGTGTGGATGCCGCCGTCGTCGCGCACGTCGGTCGGCAGCGCCTTCACGCCGGTGCGCACCTCGACGCCTGCCTCCGCGTTCATCTCGCGAAGGTCGGCCTCGATGCGCGCGCGGTCGATCTGGAACGCGGCGTGGAACGGAAAGTTGATCGGGCCGATCTCGCTCATCTTCTGGAGCGGGGTGGACTTCGTTTCGTTGTCGAAGAAGTAGCGCAGGCCGTTCTTCGGGTAGTGGCGATCGTAGAGATAGCGCAGCAGGCCCTGGCGGCGCACGAGGTAGTTGGCGCCGATC
>CAYYVZ010000258.1:0-7546 GCA_964475235.1 uncultured Myxococcales bacterium
AAATCGGGGACGGATCCCGATTGCGCGCAGCGCAATCGGGATCCGTCCCCGATTTCACACGCCGGGGCGGGGGACCTGGGTGCGCAGGAATGCGTCGAAGCCTCGGTCGCCGAGCCAGCGGCGCATGCCGACGAACATGTGGGCGCCGGCGGTGATGAGGTAGCGCGTCTTCGGTTTCCTCGCGTTGATCGCCTTCTCGATCACCTTCGCGATCTTGTCGGGCTCGGCGGCGATCGCGTTGAGCTTGCCGGTGTTGATGTCGTCGAGGCTCGCCGACAGCTTCTTGTTGAACGCTTCGTAGGGCGAGTCGGGCCTGGCCGCCGCCGCGATCTTGTTCATCGCCGTCGTCGCGAACTCGGTCTTGATGATGCCCGGCTCGATGAGCACGACGTCGACGCCGAAGCCGGCCACCTCGAAACGCAGCGCATCGCTGAGCGCCTCCACCGCGTACTTGGTCGCGTGGTAGAACCCGCCGCCCGGCAGCGTCATTCGCCCGCCCATCGAGCTCAGGTTGAGGATGCGTCCGTACTTCTGGGCCCGCATGCCCGGCAGCACGAGCTGGCACATGCGCGCGAGACCGAAGACGTTGGTCTCGAACTGGCGCCGCACCTCTTCCATCGGGACTTCCTCGACCGCTCCGTCGCTGCCGTAGCCCGCGTTGTTGACGAGCACCCCGATCGCGCCCTCGCGGTCCTCGACCGAGTCCACCGCGGCCCGCATCGACTCCTCGCTGCAGACGTCGAGGGCCAGGATGCGGCAGCCAGCGGCTTCCAGGTCCTTGATCGACTCGAGGCGCCGCGCCGTCGCGTAGACGGTGTGGCCCGCGGCGGCGAGGCGTTTGGCGGTGGCGCGGCCGATTCCGGTCGAGCAACCCGTGATCAGAACGGCCCTGGACGGTTCGAATGCCATGTCGTGCTCCTCGCGGGCCCCCTCATTCCAGAAAAACGGGGACGGGTACAGGTTTCTCGTGAAATCGACTGGCCCCGTCCGCGCGAATCGGGAAAGAGGGAGGGTCCGAATTTCGAATCGGGAAGCGAGGCGGGGCGTTCCGTCCCGCACGACGCCCGCGCACGGAGACGACCATGGGAGCAGCCGCGCAGTCCTTCGAGCCGAGCCGGCAGTACCGCAACTGGTACGCCGCCTTCGATCCTCTGCTCACGCCTGCCGAGGCCGCCGCGATGGTCGAGATCTGCCACCGTCACGGCAGCTACAAGATGTACTCGGAGGAGCCGACGTTCGAGGGCCTCGGCAAGGGCTATCCGGCCCGCTACGACGCCGCGCGCAACTTCGTGCTCACGGGCGGGCGCTTCGGACGCAGCGAGCCGATCCACGTGCTCGCGTCGCGCACCAACTACTTCCGCGAGACGTACGCGTACGGCGAAGAGATCGTCGCGGCGGGGATCGAGCCGTACCTCCACCACGAAGGCTTCCTGGAAGCGGCGCGCATCCTCTTCGGTCGCCCCGTCGTCGAACCGGCGATCGTGTACGCGAATCTGCTCGTGCCGGGGCAGGAGCTGGCGGTGCACACCGACGTGCCGGAGTTCCGCGGCGTCAATCGCAAGAAGCACCCGCAGTGGCTCATCGTGGCGATGCACCACAGCAGGCTGTTCGAGGAGTACCGCATGCCGATCGCCACGGCGGTTGCGTGGTACCACGACTGCGCGGGCGGCGAGTTTGCGTTCTATCCGGACGGGGCCGAGGCGGCGCCGGTCGCGCATCCGGTGCGATTCAACACGGCGCTGCTGATGGACACGGACTCGGTCTTCCACGGCGTCGATCGCGTGCGCGAGACGGCGGCGGCGGTGGACGAGCTGAAGCCGGGCATGCGCCTCAGGCACATGGGCGCGCGTCGCTGGGCGGTCTGCGACGGCGACCGCGAGGTGACTTCGTACAAGTGGGAAGACCTGCGCTTCTCGGTGTCGTGGAAGGCGTACTGCTTCGAGAGCGAAGAGGCGCGTCGCGCGTGGGCCGAGCACACCGACGACCTTTCGGTCGAGTTCGTCGTCGACCGCATGCTCGCCGACCTGCGCGACCGCGGCCTGCTCACCGGCGCCGCGCCCGAAGGCGGCGCGCTGATCGAGCTGCTCATCGACAGCTACACGAAGTTCCCCAAACCGGCGTAAATCGGGGACGGGTACAGGTTTTCCAACTAGAGACCGGCTCCGTCGGACTTGCGTGGCCGCCCACCGCGATTGCGAACGAGGGGGATCCCCAGTCGCTCGGCAGTGGTTCTCGTCCACTCGTCGGTTCCGAACGGAAGGCCGGCTCGTATCCGTTCCCTGAGCCGGTCCGTATCCCGGTCGTTCGGGGCCTGATTCAAATATGCGGCCCAGTCATCGGGAAGATCGATGGGCATCGTCGCCAACGGCACCACCGTGTCGCGAACTGTGTCTCGAATCGAAGTTTCCGAACGAACGCATGGTGACTGGGCTCGGACACGCGAAGCGGCGCTGGACCACGGCCATGACGCCGCGTTGTCCACCAGCCCGGCCTTCAGCGGGTTTCGCTCGACGTATCGACACGCCGTCACGAGATGCGCGTCGTCCTGAACCGCAACGCTCTTGTACCGCGCCTGGTAGAGATGACCTCTCCCGTCGGTCCCGTTGGCAGAGTGCCAGCGTTTGGTGTGGCGGAGCGTCAATCGATGGACGAAGCGGAACAGATCTCTGTCCTCGTAGGGCCAGAGCAGAAAATGCCAGTGGTTCGGCATGAGGCAGTACGCGAGAACACGCATCCTGTCCGTGGCGGCGCACTCCGATACGAGACGAAGAAAGTCGCGATAAGAGACGGGTGAAGAGAACAGCCTCCCGTCGCCGTTCGCTCGGTTGAACACATGGTAGATGACGCCGCCGGGAGCGACCCTTGCTCGTCTTGGCATGCGCGAAGCTGCCTCAACAGGAAGCCTCCCGGCAATCACCGGCAAGGAATGTCTTTCAGGAGATTGGGGTCAGCGCCGGTGACGGAGAGCCGGAATTGCGACATTTCCGACGAACGGGGCAAAAACCTGTACCCGTCCCGGGTTTTTCACCACAGGGCGTGGTGTTCTTCGGCCCAGCCGAACAGGTAGGGGATCTCGATCGTCTCGCCCTGCTCGCCGCGGACGGTTCCGGACCAGATGCCGAACACCTGGTGCACGCGCGACTTCACGAAGATCGCGTCGGTCGCCGCGACGCGCTGGACGATCGGCTCGAAGAGCAGGTTGAGATCGCCCGACAGCGGCGCGCGCACGCGCCACGGCTTCATGAAATCGCCGGCGTCGTACGTCCACTCGAGGTCCTCGGCAATCTTGATCAGCCGCCCGTCCACGAACACCGCGTTCTCCGTCGCGCCCGTCCCGTCCGTCCACTTGCCGCCGATGTTGATGCCCAGGTTCGTGTCGTCCACGTAGCCCGACGCCGCACCCCAGTTCCATGCGGTCTTGCGCGGCCACACTCCGCGCCCGAAATCGAGGGTCGCGAACGCATCGACGCCCTCGAACGGAATCTCGGTGCGCCCGATGCGCACGCGCCCCGCGACCGGCACCGCGACGTGCTTGGACGTGTACTGGAAGTGACGGTGGTCCATCGGCACCACGACGCCGAGCGTGTCGAACGGCTCCGGGTAGATGATGCGCATCGCGGCCGAAAGACGCGCCTCGCCGTCGAAGTCGTCGCAGGTAACCAGCAGTGACACGACGTTCTCGTCGTGCGACTCGGAAAACGTGATGCGCTTGCCGCGGTACTGCGCGAACGAGCGAACGTGCTCGCCGAGCGTGATGCCGCGGCCGAACGGCGAGACGGCCGTGCGCTCGATGACGGTCTTCCGGCGGATGTCGACGAGGTAGACGAACGCCGTCGCCGCGTACTCGAGATCGGCGATTCCGGTGGCGAGAAAATACTTCTCGGTCTGGATGCACCAGTAGTTCCAGCGCTTCTTGCGCAGGCGGTGCCCCGAAAGGTTGCAGCGGTGCAGCGGCCACCTGCTCCAGCCGACGGCGTCGGGGCTCAGGTCACCGGAAGCGCTGCAGAGGGCGACGGGGTGCTCGAGCTCGTCCTTCATTCGACTCGGGTTCGCGCCTCGGGCGCGCGTCCGGATTTACGCCGTGCGTCCGGCTGCGGCCAGCGTCGCGCTCTCGCGCCGTGCGTTCGTTCGTTACGCCGTGCGCTTGGCCCGGGCAGAGGAGGGCAGCACGCCGTGGCGGCGGCCGACCTTTTCGAGAGCGACGAGGGCACGGTCGAGGTGTTCGCGCGTGTGCGTGGCCATGTACGACGTGCGGATCATCGCGCGTCCTTCGGCCACCGCCGGGGAGACGACGGGGTTGGCGAAGACGCCCTCCTCGTGGAGGTCCGCCACCATGCGGTAGGCGGTGAAGTCGTCGCCGACCACCATCGGGATGACGGGCGAGGCGGCCTCGCCCGTGTCGAAGCCGAGGTCGTTCAGCGCCGCGTTCATGTAGTGCGTGTTTTCCCAGAGTCGCGCGCGCCGCTCGGGCTCGCGAACGACGATCTCGAGCGCCTTGATGACGGCGGCCGCGCTCGCGGGCGGCATCGACGCGGCGAAGATCTGCGAGCGCGCATTGTGGCGGATGTAGTCGATGATCTCGCGGTCGCCTGCGACGAAGCCGCCGACGCACGCGAGCGACTTCGAGAACGTTCCCATCACGAGGTCGACTTCGTCCTCGCAGCCGAAGTGCTCGGCCGTGCCGCGGCCGTGCTCGCCCATGACGCCGACGCCGTGCGCGTCGTCAACCATCAGGCGCGCGTTGTACTTCTTCTTCACTTCGACGATGGCGGGCATCGGCGCGAGGTCGCCTTCCATCGAGTAGACGCCGTCGATGACGATGAGCTTGCCGCGGTCGGCGGGCGAAAGGCGGAGCTTCTCGTCGAGGTCGGCCGCGTCGTTGTGGCGGAACTTGACCTGCTTGGCCATGCCGAGGCGCGCACCGTCGATGATGCAGGCGTGGTCGAGGTTGTCGAGGTAGACGATGTCGTGGCGGCCGAGCAGGCAGGAGAGGACGCCGAGGTTGACCTGGAAGCCGGTGGTGAAGATCAGCGCGGCTTCGCACTTCATGAAAACGGCGAGCTTTTCTTCGAGCTCGCCGTGGACGGTCAGGGATCCGTTGAGGAGGGGAGAGCCTGCGCAGCCCGTGCCGAACTTCTCGATCGCGGCGATGGCGGCGGCTTTGACTTCGGGGTGGCTCGCCAGGCCCAGGTAGTTGTTGGAGCCCAGCATGATGAGCTCCTTGCCGTCGATGGTGACGACCGGGTCCTGCTGGGAAGCGATGCGGCGGAAGTAGTGGTAGACCCCTTCGTCGCGCAGGGACTGGGCCCTGCCGTACTCACGGCATTTCTGGAATACGTCCACCTTTACTCGCCTCCCCGGGGTTCTTGCGACCCCGTCTCCTCATCCACCGCATCCGGCATCCTTGGACTATGCACGAAGTGGGCATGGTTCCGCGAACCGCGCCGATGTGCAACGTCGCGGCGCGTCATTATTGGCGTGATCGATCGGCGCTGCGGCGGCCGGACACGCGAACTTGTTACGAAACGCGCGACGGCCCCGCGACTTTGCGGCCGAAAGCCCGGCTTGTACCGCGATTCCCGCATTAGCGGACGCAAATCCACGAATTAGCGAGCTCGGAAAAAATCGGGGACGGGAGCCGCGAGCGGGCGCGCGGCGAGTCCAGTTCCGATGACAGCAGGCGCGCGACGCGCGCCGCATGCAATGGCTGAGCGCGCGCCGGAAATCGGGATCCGTCCCCGATTTCGGAAATCGGGGACGGATCCCGATATCTCAGGCGGCGGGCTTTCGGGCGGCGGCTTTTTTGGCTTCGGTCTCGTCGGCGTGGCGCTGGATCATTTCCATCGCGGCCTGCATGGCGGCGCCCATCAGCTCGCCGGAGTTGTCGACGGCGTGCGCGAGCGACTCGGCGCGGCGCAGGTTGGCGCTCTCGAAGTGCGGCATCACGTGGCGCATGAACAGCTCGTACGAGCGCCTGGTCGCCGCGAAATTCGCCCAGTTGTGCGCGAGGAACAGGAACGCGCCGAAGCCGCCCGTCTGCGCGCGAAGCCGCTCGAGCTGCGCGATCGCATCG
The DNA here is from genome assembly GCA_964475235.1 of uncultured Myxococcales bacterium. Classification (GTDB taxonomy): domain Bacteria; phylum Desulfobacterota; class Binatia; order UBA1149; family CAITLU01; genus DATNBU01. Next base: position 6,074 of record CAYYVZ010000258.1, read on the forward strand.
TCCGGCGTGCCGACCACCGCGTAGCCGCCGTCGCACATCGCCTGGAGCGGATTCTCCGCGTAGAACTCCGGCGAGTTGGCCGTCGGATTGATGCCGACGAAGTACGAGTGCCACTTCCTGAAGCCGTACTCGACGTCCTTCCACGCCTGCTCGCGCGTCTCGGCGATGTGCATCGGTCCGACGACGCGCAGGCCCGAGCGGTCCATCTCGGCGCCGCGCTCGGCCGCGACGTCGCACGCGACCTGCCAGTTGGTGCCGAGCGCGTCGAAGCCCGAGCTGTTGGTCGCCGCGACGCAGAGCATGCCGAGCCCGTACTTGCCGGCGAGCCGCCCGCCCGACGGCGTCACCGTGCTCGCGACGCAGACTTCGGGCCGCGGCTTCGTGTACGGCAGCAGCTGGCACCTCGCGTTCACCAGCGTGTACCACTCGGTCTTCTCGGTGACGGTTTCGCCGGCCATCAGGCGCAGGATCACGTCGAGGGATTCGGCCATGCGGTCGCGTTGCTGCGACGGATGGATGCCGAGCATGAACGCGTCCGACGGCAACAGGCCCGGCCCGGCGCCGAACATCACGCGGCCGCGCGTCATGTGGTCGAGCTGGATGATGCGGTCCGCGACCATCATCGGGTTGTGGTACGGCAGCGAGACGACGCCGGTGCCGAGCCGGATGCGGCGCGTGCGCTCGGCGGCCGCCGCGATGAAGAGCTCGGGCGAGGAGATGATCTCGTAGCCGGCCGAGTGGTGCTCGCCGATCCACGCTTCGTCGAACCCGATCTCGTCCAGCCACTCGACGAGCTCGATGTCGCGACGGATCGCCATCGTCGGATCCTCGTCGACCGGATGGAAGGGAGCCATGAATACGCCGCAGCGCAGCCTGCCGTTGGTCATCGCGCGTCCTCTCTCGGGAAAGTGCGCGGCAATGTAACGGGGGAGGAAGCGCGCGCAACCGCCCAAACGAAAACGCCCCGGTGCGCTCTCGCACACCGGGGCGTTTTCTCACCCGACCCGAAGGCCGGGCAACGCTAACTTACGGACAGGCCGGAGTGCCGCCCGGAGTGTACTGCACGTTGTTGTCGCTCGCGCAGAACGTCCTCGCGAAGCCCTGGCTCGTGACGCGTCCCGGACCCGGAAGTCCGGCCGACGAGTTCACGCCCGTGTTCGAGGTCGGCGCGATGCAGAACACCGCACCGGCCACCGGATAGACCGGGTCGGGATCGCCCGACGCGACGATCGGGTCCAGGAAGCAGTCGGCCTGGTCGAGGACCGTGCACGTGCCGTAGCCGCCCGTACAGTCGGCGTTGCTGAAACACGAGCTCGCGCCCTGGCCGTCCGCCTTCACGAGCGCGTCGCAGTACTTGAAGCTCGGACCTGCCGCGCACGACCCTTCGCCGCCGCCTTCGTCGGTGCAGATGTCGTCCGAGCAGAAGTTCGGCTGCGGCAGCGTGCCCGTCGCGCCCTTGGCGGTGCAGGTCTG
>CAYYVZ010000259.1:0-7534 GCA_964475235.1 uncultured Myxococcales bacterium
GGCCGGAATAATTCAGATCCGTCCCCGATTTCGAGTTAGACGGGCGCCAGTTCCGGATAGCCGGCGCTCGCGAGGAAGCGTCCGTAGTGCTCGAGCACCAGCTCCGGCGCCTCGACCTGCGGATAGTGCCCGATGCCCTGGAGCTCGGCGATGTAGCCGGTGCCGACCACCTCGCGGTAGCGCGCAACCATGTGTGCGCCGGACACCGGATCGACCGCGCCGTCGATCACGGCGAGCGGACACTGGGCGTCGCACATCGCGCCGACCCAGCGCTCGCGGTTCACGCGCCGGTCTTCCATGTAGGCGATCAGCTCGTGTGCCAGGCGATGTCCGTCTTCGAGCGTCGCGAGCGTCCAGAACCCGTCGATCTCTTCCTCGCTCGGCGGCGTGTCCGGACCGAAGATCGCCGTCATCGAGCGCTCGAACGCGCTGCGGTTCGACAGGCGGCTGAGCAGCGGGCCGAGCGGTCCTTCGAGTATCCGCTGGATCAGACGCGCACGGTGCGTCTCGGGAAAGAGCCCGCCGTTGAGGAAGCACACGCTGAGCACGCGCCGCGGCGCGCGCTCGTTGTCGCGCGCGAGCAACTCCTGCGTCACCGTGTCGCCGTAGTCGTGCGCGAGAATGTGGTGGGACTGGACGCCGTGCATCTCGATCACCGCTTCCACGAGATCGGCCTGCTCCATGATCGAGTACTTGTAGTTGTGCGGCTTGCTCGTGAAGCCGAAGCCGAGCAGGTCGGGCGCAATGATGCGGAAACGCGCGGCGAGCGCCGGCCAGACTTTCGCAAAATCCCACGAAGACGTCGGGAACCCGTGAACCAGGACGAGCGCCGGCCGCGATCGATCGGAGGGCGACGAGTCGATGCAGAACACGCGATGCGACTTGAACGGTACGAGCCGTCCGCGCGCTTGCCACTCCTCGATGCTCGGCAGTGCTGCCACGCCTTCCTCCCGACTTGCCTGCCCTATAGCGGTCCGGCCGGCGAAGCGGAAGGGTTCACTCCGCGTAGAGCGAAGTAGCAGTCCTCACATTCTCCTTTCGCGGCGTGGCAGGTACCGCCGAGCCGGCAACTCGCCAGGATCCTCCTCACCCGGGGGAATACCGCCGCGGCGTGCGGCCACATTCCTTTTCGCCGGGATACTCGCCGTCGCCACCGAAAGCACCGCGAGACAGAAAATCATGACTTCCGCGTCATCGACGCCCCGGCTCGACCCGGTGCATGGTGCGCCAGGTCGGAGACGACTTGTCGCTGAACACCTATGGGTGTACAAGCCTCATGAAACGGCGCGAGCTCGAGTTCCGGTTGCGGCAGTTGGGCTGGGTCTTCGGCCGGCACGGCGGCCGCCACGACGTGTGGAAGAAAGGGGAACGGGAGGAATCCGTACCGCGCCATCGTGAGGTCGCCGAGAAGCTGGCGCGAGCCATTCTCAAACGCGCTGCGAAAGAGGACGAGTCGTGAGATTTCAAGGCCGGCTGATCCGCGACGGGAAATGGTGGCTCGCTGAAGTCCCCATGTTCGACGCGCTGACCCAGGGCAGATCCCGCAAGGAAGCTCACGCCATGATCGAAGACTGGTTCGCTTCGCTGGTGAACCGAAGAGGCTTCCAGGCGAAGGTCCACGCGATCGATGCCGATCGGTTCGAGATCGGGTCGAGCGATACACGCTCCATGGTCAGTCTTCTGCTCCGGCGCCAGAGACAGAAACACGGGCTGTCACTGTCGGAAGTCGCCGATCGGCTGGGCGCCCGTTCGCGGAATGCGTATGCGCGCTACGAACAGGGTCGCGCCGTTCCCACGATCGAGAAACTCGAAGAATTGCTACGCGCCGTCTGTCCCGATCGGGACCTGGTCATTCACCAGAGCGACGCGGCCTGAGCCTCACTCCTGGACCTTCAGCCCTTCCCACGTCATCCCGAATGCCTCCGCGACCGGCTTGCTCACGAGCTTGCCCGCCGCGCAGTTGACGCCTTTTGCGAGCGCGCGGTTCGCCGCAACCGCCTCGCGCCAGCCGCTTTCCGCGATTTCCAGCGCGTAACCCAGCGTCACGTTCGTAAGCGCGTACGTGGACGTCTGCGGTACCGCGCCCGGCATGTTCGCAACCGCGTAGTGCACTACGTCCTCCTCGATATAGAGCGGATCGCGGTGCGTCGTCGCGCGCGTCGTCTCCGAGCAACCGCCCTGGTCCACCGCTATGTCGACGAACGCCGAGCGCGGCTCCATGCGGCGCAACAGATCGCGCGTCACGAGGCGCGGCGCCTTCGCGCCGGGGATGAGCACGGCTCCGATGACCAGGTCGGCTTCCGACACGGCGGATTCGATGTTGGCGCGATTCGACATGAGGCTCGTGACGTGACCGCGCACTACGTCGCTCACGTACGCGAGCCGGCGTGGATTGATATCGACGATCGTCACGTCGGCTCCGAGCCCGACGGCCACGACGCAGGCGTTGAAGCCCGCAACGCCGGCACCGAGAATCGTCACGCGCCCGCGCCGCACGCCGGAAACGCCCGGCAGCAGGATGCCTTTTCCGCCCTGTCGCATCTCGAGCGCGAACGCGCCGGCCTGCACGGAAAGGCGGCCCGCCACTTCGGACATCGGCACCAGCAGCGGCAGCGTCCCGTCGTCGAGCTGGACCGTCTCGTATGCGATCGCGGTGCAGCTACTCCTCAGCAACTCCCGCGTGAGCTCCTCGTTGGCGGCAAGATGGAGGTACGTGAAGAGGACGAGGTCCTCGCGAAGATAGGCGTACTCGGAGCGAAGCGGCTCCTTCACCTTCAGCACGAGCTCGGCGCGCGACCAGGTCTCGCCCGCGGTCTCGAGCATCGTCGCGCCGGCACGAACGTAACTCCCGTCGAGGATGTGACTGCCGCGTCCCGCGCCTGTTTCGACGAAAACCTCGTGCCCCTGGGCCCGCAGCGCGACGACGCCAGCGGGCGTCAGCGCAACGCGGTTCTCGTCTTCCTTGATCTCTTTCGGAACGCCGATGCGCATGGAACGAGAATCGGGATCCGTCCCCGATTTTTCAGTTGCCGGGCCGCAGCTCGGCGGGGACGTCGCGGCGGAAGAAATTACGTGCGGCGCCGGACTTGTTGCGCAGGTAGACGACGGCGTTCGACGCGAGGCGGCCGAGGAAGCGCGGCTCCATCAGCATGACCTTCGCGAGGCCGCGCAGCACGTCGTGGCGCGAGTAGAACGTGCGGTAGCACTGGTCGAAGTAGGTCTCGAGGATCTCGCCCGTGAGCCCGTTCGGGATGAAGACGAAATTCATCGCGTTCATCTCTTCCCAGTTCTCGACGAACTCGCCGTGCTTGTGGATCGTGGGATACGCCGGCGTGCCGGGGTAGGGCGTGAACTTGGTGATCTGGCACATGTCGAGCTCGACCACGCGCAGGAACTCGAGCGTTTCGGCGAGGCTGTCGAGGCCCTCGGTCGGATGCCCGAGCATCACGTAGCCCTTCGCCCGGATGCCGGCCTGGCGCGTGAGCCGCAGAGTCTCGCGCATGCGCGGAATCTTCACCTCGTGCTTGACCACGTTGAGGATGCGCGGCGAGCCCGACTCGATGCCGTAGTTGATCTGCCAGCACCCGGCCTTCTTCATCAGCAGCATCGTCTCGAGATCGAGCAGGTTCGGGTGGCTCGTGCAGCTCCACGTGAAACGGAAGCCGTTTTCGAGGAACGAGTTGCACAGGGCGACGACGCGCTCGCGCTTCACCGTGAAGAGGTCGTCCACGAAGAGGATGTGGCGGACGCCGAGCCCCTCGAGCTTGCGACACAGCTCGACGATGTACTCGATGCTGTGCATGCGCCCCTTCCGCCCGGACGTCGAGCGGTCGCAGAAGCTGCACGAGAACGGACAACCTCGCGATGTGATCAGCGACGCGACCGGCGACTTCGGATAGCTGAAAATCGTGGGCTGGAAGCGGTGCGGGAAGTCGCTGAGAAGCTCCCACGCGGGCGGCGGGAGCTGGTCGAGGTCGTCGATGTAGGGTGCGCGCGGGTTGGCCACGACCTTCCCGTCGCGGCGATACGCGAGCCCCGCGACATTCTCGATCGGCGCACCGGTCTCGAGCTTCTCGAGAAGGTCGAACATCGAGTGCTCGCCCTCGCCGACGATGCCGTAGTCGAGGTCGGGAAAGGCTTCGAGCGTGCGTTCGGGAATCGCGCTCACGTGAGCGCCGCCGACGAGCGTCACCACGCCCGGGACGAGGTCCTTGACGCGCGAGGCGATGCGCGCGGCGTTGGTCACGGAGATCGTCGTGGCAGAAAGACCGACGTAGTCGGGCTTCAGCCTGGCGATGTCGAGCGCGACCTCTTCGAGCGCGCGGCCCTGCTCCTTCGCGTCGATGAGGTGGACCTTGTAGCCCTTCTGCTTCGCAACGGCCGCGAGCGTGAGGACGCCCATGCCGGGAATCGTCTCTTCGCCCTTGCGCAGCTTGTCGAGCGTGCGGTCCCAGAACACGTAGGGCGGCTCGCAGAAGACGATGGTCTTCTTCGAAGCATCGAAACTGGTGGCGGTCTCGTTCATGCGGCGTACGACCCTATAGCACGGGGCAGAACGCCGATCCCAGCCGCTGCTCCCGCCATCGGGCGTCCTCCGCCCGCGGAGTCGCCGGACGCGGACGTCACCCGTCCGCGAGCCCGGATGGTGGGTGCGCCGGACGAGGGCCTCACCCGTCCGCGGATTCTGGCGTTACGCGAACGAGCGTCGTAGAAGGCCTCGATGCCTCACCTGCAGCGCAAGGCGTTCGTGAAACCCGACGAGGTGCGCGAGTTCCCGCACGGCAAGGTCCACGTGCTGCAGCTCGGTGAGCAGGCCTTCGCGCGCTTCGTCTTCGAGCCCGGCTGGAAGTGGTCCCAGGACGTCGCGCCGATCACCGGCACGACCAGCTGCCAGCACCGGCATCTCGGCTTCACGATTTCCGGCTCCCTTCACGTTCGCATGGACGACGGCCTCGAGCTGACGATCGGCCCCGGCGATGCGTACGAGATTCCGCCTGGGCACGATGCGTGGGTGGTCGGCGACGTCCCGTGGGACTCGATCGAGTTCGCGAGCGCGAAGAACTTCGCTGCGCCGCCCGACGAGCTCGGCCGGCGCACGCTCGCGACCGTGCTTTTCAGCGACATCGTCGATTCGACGGTGAAGCTTGCCGAGCTCGGCGATCACGCGTGGGCCGATCTCGTGCACGAGCACAACGTGCGCGTTCGCCGCGCCCTCGACGAGTACCTCGGCAAGGAGATGGCGACGCTGGGAGACGGCTTCCTCGCGCTCTTCGACGGGCCGGCGAGGGCCGTCCGCGCGGCGATGCGGATGTCCGAAGACGTCGCCGGCCTCGGTTTGAAGATCCGCATCGGCATCCATACCGGCGAGGTCGAGATCTCCGGCGGCCAGGCGCGCGGCGTCGCGGTTCACCTGGCCGCGCGCGTCGCGGCGATCGGCGGCGCCGGCGACATTCTCGTTTCGTCGATGACGCACGACCTGCTCGACGGTTCGGGCCTCGACTTCGACCTCAAGGGCCAGTACGAGCTCAAGGGCCTGCGCGGCGCGCGCACGCTGTTTGTCCTGAGGCGCTGAGATTTCAGGTAAACGGTACGTGACCGGTACCGTCCGCCGTAGCGGAAACGATTTTCGAACGGAGAAAGGAGACCCGAGGTCTCGCGCCTGACTAGAAGCGGCGCGAGACCGTGAGCGACATCAGCCACGTCGGGCCGGAGTCGCCCATGCCGGGCACGTAGCCTGCATCGCCCGGAATGCGTGTCGCTCCCGTCGGAATGAACGAGAACGAAGAATCGACGCCCCAGCCTTCGAGGCCCCACTCGTCGCCGCGCCATCGCAGGCCGGAATTGAGGCGCAGGCGCTCGTAGCCGGTCGGCGCGAGCGCGATTCCCTTGCTGCCGTTGACGCCCGACGACTTCGCGATGCCGCCGAGGATCGAGAAGCTGCGAACCGGTTCGTACTCGAGGCCGAGGAAGTGACGCCAGTTGTCGCGCGAGAACCTGTCTTCGATCTCGTCGCGATGACGGAACTCTTCGAGGCGCAGGAACGTGGAGTAGAGCGCCGTGTCTTCCGCGTCGCCGATTCCGTACGTGGCTTTCCAGCCGGGAGCCAGAAGCCGCGACGTTCCGTAGACGGCGGGTGCGCCGGCGAACGCGCCGGGCAGAAGTTTTGGGGCAGCCAAAGTTTCGTCGATCGGCTGCGGCAGCGTGATGCTTTGCGCGGCGGCGCGGCCGGCAAGAAGAAGCAGCAGCAGCGGGAGCGTCGCGGCAAGCGCGAGAGCAAGTGCGCCTTCGCGCGAGCAGGCCACGGAAACAGCGACCCGACGCAGTGCGCGTGCCGTTCTCGTGGTTCTCGCCTGTTGCGTCCTCATGCGTGAGCTCCGTCGCACAACGACAGCTACGCCCGCGCCGGAATTCCAGCAATCGCATTTCGAAGGAAATTTCGCGCATGCCGCGTTGCGCCGCCCGAAACGGGTGCGATGCAGCCCACATTGACCCCCTGCGTCGTCCCGTCCACCATCGCGCCGCGATGATTCTGCTCGATGTGGTGACACTGCTCGGAGTGGCAGTGGCGGGCCTGCTCGCTGCCGGTTTCCTCGGCAACCCGCTCGCCGAACGCGTGTTCGGCCGCCGCATCGGGGTTCCGCCGATCGTCGTCTACCTGTTCGCCGGCCTGGTCGCCGGACCGGGCATGCTGGGGCTCGTCGGCCACTCCGAGAGCGTCGATGCGCTGGCCGAGATCGGCGTTGCGCTTCTGCTCTTCGGCGTCGGCATCGAGTTCTCGCTCGAGAAGCTGCGCCGGATGGTAGGGTTTCTGGTCGTCGGTGGCGCGGTGCAGGTGGTCGCAAGCGTGGCGGTCACAGCGGCGATCATGACGGCGATCGGGCGGCCGGGGCCGGAGGCGGTCGTTGCCGGGTTTCTCGTGGCGCTGTCGTCCACGGCCCTGGTCTTCAAGATGCTGGAGGATCGCGGCGAGCTCGACGCACCGTTCGGGCAGGCGTCGGCCGGGGTACTGCTCTTCCAGGACCTCGCCCTCGTTCCGATGATGCTGCTGCTGCCCGCCCTCGCGGGACCCGTCGAATCGGTGATGACGGCCGCCGCGTCCGCCCTGGTTCGCGCCGGCGTCGCGCTCGCCGGCATCGTGATGCTCGCCCGCTTCGTGCTGCCGCGGGGCCTGGAGCTGACCGCGCGCGCGAAGCTGCCCGAGCTGTTTCCGTCGGTAGCGCTGCTTGCAGCCTTCGGCACGGCGCTGACGGCGACGGGGCTCGGCCTTTCGCTTCCTCTTGGCGCCTTCCTCGCCGGGCTCGCGCTTTCGGGAACGCCGTACGCGCACCAGGTCTTCGCCGAGTTGCTGCCGCTGCGTGACGCATTCGTCGCCATCTTTTTCACGAGCATCGGCGCCCTGCTCGAGCCGTCGGCTCTCGTCGGGCACGGCGCGCTCGTGGCCGTACTCGTCGGCGCCGGGGTGCTGACGGGGGAGGGGTCGGGGGTGGTCATCGTCGTCGGGGGGGGGGAAGCGCGCCGCGGTGAGGGCGCGGGC
>CAYYVZ010000260.1:0-7529 GCA_964475235.1 uncultured Myxococcales bacterium
CACCGTGATCTCGATCTTGTAGCGACGCGGCGACAGCGCGGTGATCGGCCTGGCCGCTCGACCCGGTAGCGGTGAGCCGTGCAGCGACTGCACCGGGCAGGAGTGAATCGCGGCCGTCGTCGCTGGTGCCGACGCAGGGTCTGACTCCGAACGCGTCATGGCACCACCGGACGCCGCAGCTGAATCCGAACACGTCGCGTCACCAATCGAACCCGCAGCGGCGCGACCCGCCTGTGCTGAACCGACCACTGCCCTCGGCAGCGCGCGAACGCACGAGGCCACATCGGGCCGGGGCGCGAGCGCCGCAATGAGCCGCTCGATCTCGCGCGAGCTCTTGTGTGCGGCACGCCGCAGGACCTCGCTGCAGTTCTCCGCCGTCAGATGCCTGGCGAGCAGGTGGATCGCGCTCAGGTGCAACTCGCCGCGTTCGGCCATCTCGAGGACGGCCGGGAAACGACGCGCCGTACGGGCGGCCCAGATCCGCTTGGCGGTTACCTGCTCGGACATGTGGAAGCGTTCTACGCAGAAGGCGAACATCGATGGGCAGGCGTGCCGCGCCCAGAGCTTGCGCTCGTCGATCTCGGCGATCGCGACGAGTAGCTGCGCTGTGGTGCTGCGATCGCGTGCGACGAGCGCTCCGAAGTGATCGAGCAGCTGGTGTTCAGAAAGCTGTGCGAGAGAGTTCGGTGTCGTGTTCATGCAGGAACTCTAACACGACATTTTCTTGCGCACGTTCGCGGCACGTCAGCGACGGCCGCGAAACACGCACGACAAGCGCGCGGAAGCGGCGCTCGGACACGAACGTCGGGAGTTTGGCGCGACGAAACCCTCGCCAGGAGATCGCCCACGACGCGCGGCCTGGGAGGCCTGCAGATCCTGTCAAGGGAAATCGACGTGCACGTTGTGATTCCATGATCGATACGAATTGACCGAACGCACATCGAGTGCTGGCACAGAGCTCGAAGCGTCGAGTGCCGGCGGCACAGAATTCGAAGCGTGATCTCCCGTTCGTACAGACCCCAATCGCGAGCGTCGGAACTCTCCGGGGACACGAGAACCGGCGCCCGCAACATTCCGCGGGGAATGTGCGACGCGCGGAACGGGACGGGTCGCCAGTTGAGATTCCGTCGCCGAGTCGAGAAGCCGGGTCATCGAAAACTCCACGATGGCGACTCACCCGAACCCGCGATGGGCCTTCCAAAGAGTCGGGGGTGGCGAAGGCGCCCGTCCGCTCGGCCATTCGACGTTCCGCCGCTGCAACGTAAGTGCTCGCCGTAGCCCGCTACCTCTCGTGCCTCACGCGGGGCGTTGAACTCAATGACGCAGCGGAACGATTCGACGCGATGGGACTACGGCGGGCACGGCGAGCTGTCGCCGCCGGCGAGGCTCCAGGGGGCGACGCGGATCTCGATCGCGAGCGGATCCTTGCCGAGAGTGACGGCCGCTTCGTCGAACTCGATGGCCGAGACGCGCGCGCGCACGTTGCGCGAGTAACCGTAGGATTCGGTGGGCGTCGTCAGCCAGCCGTCGCGGTCGAGGATGCCGTTCATGTTCTCGTCGTGGATCACGCGCACCGCGTAGTCGCCCGGTTCGAGCGGGATCGTCACGGTGACCGGCTTCCAGTCCCTGCCCTCGAGCTTCTCGGTGAGGTCGGCGGACCAGGCCTTGGAATCGGCGTCGGTGAACTCGCCCGCTGCGGCTCGGCCGAAGACGGTGATGCGCAGCGCACCTTCGTGGTTCTGCATCCCGCACAGCCGGATCGTGAGGTCGGAGGCGAAGGCGGCCGCAGGAACGCAGAGGCAACCGACGGCCAGCAGCGCCGCGCGCACGACGCAGATGCGGCGACGAAGACCGCTATCCGAATTCCTCCCCCGTGGTGCGAACGTCATCGACCGACTCCCAAGCGGCAAAGTACCGCCGGGCGTCGTGCCGAATCAAAGTGAGACGGGAATTTACCCGAGAAGGACGACCTTGAACGCGCGCGCGGCTGCGCCGAGCACCGAGGCGGGCAGGATCCCCAGCAGCACCGTCAGCACCGTCGAGACCGCGACCACCACACCCGCGTAGGACGCGGCCGGCGGCAGCTCGCGGCCTTCGGTCGGCGCCTCGAAGTACATGGTGCGGACCACGCCGAGGTAGTAGGCCGCCGAAACGACGCTGTTGAAGCAGGCCACCACGACGAGCCCGACGAGGCCCGCCTGCATGGCGGTCTGGAACAGGTAGAGCTTGCCGACGAAGCCGACGAGGGGCGGGATGCCCGTCAGCGACAGCATCGAAACCGTCATCGCCGCGGCCAGCAGCGGGTGGGTCTGCGAGAGGCCGGCATAGTCGGAGATCTTCTCGCCGGCGCGCGGGCCGTCGGCGACGGCGATCATCACGCCGAAGGCGACGAGGTTCATCGCGCCGTAGCCGGCGAGGTAGAAGAGCACCGCCGAGCCTGCCGCGCTCGTTCCGGCCGCCACGCCCATCAGCAGGTAGCCCGTGTGCGCGATCGACGAGTACGCGAGCATGCGCTTGAGGCTCACCTGGCGAAGCGCAATCAGGTTGCCGACCGTCATCGTGACGGCCGCAGCCGCCCACAGGACGGTTTGCAGCTCGAGGTGGAGAGGCTGAAAGGCGACGAGGCCCGTGCGCAGCAGCGCCGCAAAGCCGCCGGCCTTGACGGCCGTCGCCATGAAGGCGGTGACCGGCGTCGGCGCGCCCTCGTAGACGTCCGGCGCCCAGAGGTGGAACGGGACGGCCGCGATCTTGAAGCCGAGGCCGACGAGCACGAGGCTGGCGCCGATCACGAGCACATGGTGGTCGCCGCTCGCGATGCCCGGCGCGGCGAGCGCTGCCGAGATGTCGGCCAGCGTCGTCGAGCCCGTCATCGCGTAGAGCGTCGCGATGCCGTAGAGCAGCAGCGCCGACGCAAACGCGCCGAGCAGGAAGTACTTGAGCGAGGCCTCGTTCGAGCGCAGGTCGTTGCGCAGGATGCCGGCGAGCACGTAGACGGCCATCGACATCGTCTCGAGGCCGATGAACATCACGATGAGGTCGGTCGCCGCCGCCATGACGACGACGCCGAGCACCGCGAACAGCATGAGCGGGTAGTACTCGCCCTTGTTCACGCCGGCCGCCGGCAGGTACTCGACCGACAGCAGCACCGCTCCGGCGCCGATCGCGCACGTGAGCACGGTGAAGAATGCCGTGTAGCTGTCGTTGGCGAGCGCGTCCGCGTAGACGGTCGCGGCGCCGGGCTGGAGCGCGAGCGCAGCGATGCCGACGAGGCCGACGACGGAAAGCCAGGCAACGCCGGTGAAGCGGCGGTTGGTCGAGAACATCTCGACGACGAGGACGAACAGCGCCCAGGCGCATCCGGCGAGCAGCGGCAGGATGGGCAGCAGCGAGTAGACGTTGAGCGACTGATTCATCTCAGTGGCCCTCACCCGGAGCGTGGTTGTGGCCGGCGTGGTCGTCATGCCCGCCGTGGCCGGCGGCGCTGCCGTGACCGGCCGCGCTGCCGCGACCGGCCGGAGCATGCGCCCCGCCCGCCGGCTTCGCTCGCGCGACCGGGCCCACGTCGCTCCTGATGCCGTTCGCCTCGAGCGTCGCGGCGGGAACGCGCGCGAGCGTCGCGGCGACCGAAGCACGCATCTTGTCGAAGAACGGCTGCGGGTAGACGCCCATGAGGACGGCCAGCGCGATCAGCGGCACGATCACGCCGAGCTCGCGTGCGCTCATGTCGGTGAGCGTCCTGTTCTTCTCGACCGTGATCTCGCCGAACATCACGCGCTGGTACATCCACAGCATGTAGGCGGCGCCGAGCACGACGCCGCTCGCCGCGACGGCGCCGAGCACCACGTCGAAGCGGAAACCGGCGAGCAGGATCAGGAACTCGCCGACGAAGCCGTTGAGACCCGGAAGGCCGATCGACGACAGCATGATGACGAGGAAGCAGACCGCGTAGACGGGCATCTGCTTCCAGAGGCCGCCGTACTCGCTGATGAGGCGCGTGTGGCGGCGCTCGTAGACGACGCCGACCAGGAGGAAGAGCGCGCCGGTCGAGACGCCGTGGTTCAGCATCTGGTAGACGGCGCCTTCCATGCCGGGCGTGTTGAGCGAGGCGATGCCGAGCATCACGAAGCCGAGGTGGCTCACCGACGAGTACGCCACGAGCTTCTTCATGTCGGGCTGGACCATCGCGACGAGGGCGCCGTAGACGATGCCGATGACGGCCAGCACCGCGATCCAGTGGGCGGACTCCGCCATGGCGTTCGGGAACAGAGGGATCAGGAAGCGCAGGAACCCGTAGGTTCCCATCTTGAGCAGCACGCCGGCGAGGATGACCGAGCCGCCGGTGGGCGCCTCGACGTGCGCGTCGGGCAGCCACGTGTGCAGCGGGAACATCGGCACCTTCACCGCAAACGCGAGGAAGAAGGCCAGGAAGCAAAGCATCGAGGCCGTGGCCGGCATGGCCGTGCCGTAGAGGTCGGTGAGCGCGAAGCTCGGCGTCCCGGCCGCCTGCGTGTGCGCGTAGACCAGGTAGAGGATGGCCGCGAGCATCGGCAGGCTGCCGACCATCGTAAACAGCAGGAACTTGATCGAGGCGTAGACGCGCCGCTCGCCGCCCCAGACGCCGATGATGAGGAACATCGGCACGAGCATGAGCTCCCAGAACACGTAGAAGAGCAGCAGGTCGAGGGCCACGAGCGCGCCGAGCATCGTCGACTCGAGCATCAGCATCGCGACGAGGTAGCCCTTGATCTTGTGATGGACGGTGTCCATCGACGAGATCAACACGAGCGGCGTCAGGAAAACCGTGAGCGCAATCAGCAACAGCGAGATGCCGTCGATGCCGACGAACCACGACGCGCCGATGCCGGGCATCCAGCCGAACTTCTCGACGAACTGGAAGTCGCCGCTGGCGGCGTCGAAGCCGGCCCACAGCATGCATCCGAGCGCGAGCGGCACCAGCGAGACGAGCACCGCGGCGCGCTGCATGAGCCCGACCGACGTCTTCGGCATCGCCGCGACGACGAGGGCACCGATGGCCGGCGAAAAGACGAGGAGCGAAAGCAGGCCGCGCATCACATCGCCCCTGCCAGAGTGAGACCGAAGATCACGCAGGCCACGCCGACGAGCACCGTCAGCATGTAGTGCTGCACGTTGCCGGTGGACCAGCGCCGGAGGACGCCGCCGAATCCGCGCGCCGCCGCCGCCGTGCCGTTGGCCGCGCCGTCCACGATCGCGACGTCCACGTCCTGCCAGAGCTTGACGCTGCCCTTCATGACGGGCTGGACGACGGTGTAGTCGTAGAGGGCATCGATGTCGTAGGCGCGCTGCATGCGCGGGTAGATGCTGCGCAGCGAGCTCGCGACGCCGCGGTCGGCCTTCGGATTGCGCGAGTAGAGCACCCACGCGGCGCTCAGGCCGAGGAAGGCGGCTCCGACCGACACGGCCATCAGCAGCAGCTCGGTCTCGGTGGAGATGCCGAGCTCGTGGTGGCCGACCGACGGCGCGAGGTAGCCCGCGAAGGCGTTGTGGCCGCCGAGCGCGTGCGGGATGCCGACGTAGCCGCCGACCACCGACAGCACGGCGAGGATCATCAGCGGGATCGTCATGGTCGACGGACTTTCGTGCGCGTGCTTCCAGGTGTGCTGGTCGCCGCGGAACTCGCCGCGGAACGTGAGCACGTAGAGGCGCGTCATGTAGAACGCGGTGATCGCCGCGCCGGTGACGCCGCAGGCCCACAGCCACATGTGGCCGCTCGCCCACGCCGACGCGAGGATCTCGTCCTTCGAGAAGAAGCCCGACAGGCCCGGCACGCCGGCAATGGCGAGCACGCCGATCGCGAAGGTCGCGTGCGTGATCGGCATCTTCTTCGCGACGCCGCCCATCTTGCGGATGTCCTGCTCCTCGTGGAGGCCGTGGATGACCGAGCCCGCGCCGAGGAACATGAGGGCCTTGAAGAAGGCGTGGGTCATCACGTGGAAGATGGCCGCGCCGAAGGCCCCGACGCCGAGCGCCAGGAACATGTAGCCGAGCTGCGAGACGGTCGAGTACGCGAGGACCTTCTTGATGTCGTTCTGCGCGATGCCGATCGTCGCGGCCATGAGGGCCGTGGCGGCGCCGATGGTGCCGATCACCTGCATCGCGATCGGAGCCGCTTCGAAGAGGCCGTGCAGGCGCGCCACCATGTAGACGCCGGCCGTCACCATCGTGGCCGCGTGGATGAGCGCGGAGACGGGGGTCGGCCCGGCCATGGCGTCGGGCAGCCAGACGTAGAGCGGGATCTGCGCGGACTTGCCCGTCGCACCGACGAAGAGCAGTAGAGCCGCCGCGAGCGCGATGCCCGGCGCCAGCGACGACGCATTCGCGTTGATCGTGTCGAACGCGAGGCTCGGCGCGCCCATCTCGGCCAGCGCCCAGAACAGCGTGAACGCCCCGAGGATGAAGCCGGCGTCGCCGATGCGGTTGACGAGGAAGGCCTTCTTGCCGGCGTCGGCTTTCGCCGGATCCGTGTACCAGAAGCCGATCAGCAGGTAGCTGCAGAGGCCCACGCCTTCCCAGCCGACGAACATCAGCGGCAGGTTGTCGGCGAGCACCAGCACGAGCATCGCCGCCATGAAGAGGTTGAGGTACGCGAAAAAGCGCGCGTAGTCCTCGTCGTGCGACATGTAGCCGGTCGAATAGAGGTGGATCAGGAAGCCGACGCCGGTGACGATCATGACCATCACCGACGAGAGCGCGTCCACGCGGAACGAGACGGTCGCGCTGAAGTCGCCCGAGGCGAGCCAAGTGTAGACGGGATCGACGAGGGCGAGGCCTGGCGCACCGGTCAGGACGGACAGGAAGGCCATCGAGGCCAGCGCGAAGCTCACCGCGACCGAGGCGCATGCGACCAGGCCGACGGCGCTGCGGCCGAGGCGGTAGCCGGCGGTGATGTGGAAGATCACGCCGAGCAGCGGCATCAGCGGGATGTACCGCAGGTAGCTGGCCGCCTGCGTGGCGTGTTCGACTGCTTCAGCGTGCATCCGGAGTTTCCTGAGGGCCTACCACCTGAGCAGGGCGATCTCGTCGGCCGCGACCGTCTGGCGGTTGCGGAACAGGGCAAGGATCACCGCGAGGCCGACCGCGGCTTCGGCCGCGGCCACCGTCATCACGAAGAACACGATCGACTGCCCGTGCATCAGTCCGAGGCTGTGCGCCCCGGCGACGAAGGCGAGATTGGCCGCGTTCAGCATGAGCTCGACCGACATGAAGATGATGAGGACGTTGCGGCGCACGACCACGCCGATGGCGCCGATCGAAAGCAGGATGGCGCTGAGCACGAGCCAGTGCGTGAGCCCGATCTCGTTCATGCGCCCGTCACCTCCTCGGCGTTCTCGGCGGCAGTGCGCTTGGCGAGCACGACGGCGCCGACGACGGCAACGAGAAGCAGGATGGACGTGAGCTCGAAGGCGACCAGGTAGCGCCCGAACATCTGGCGCGCGAGCACGGCCGTGGTGCCGAATGCGTCGGGCAGCGCCGTATCGCGGGCGGCGGGA
>CAYYVZ010000261.1:0-7508 GCA_964475235.1 uncultured Myxococcales bacterium
GATCGGCACGATCTCCTTCGCAAACCAGCCCATCTCGGTAGCGCGCGCGGCGCGCTGGTGAGACTGGGCGGAGAACTCGTCGAGCTCCTCGCGCTTCAGGCCCCACTTCTTCGCGATCTCTTCCGCCGAAAGGCCCTGGTTCACGAGGCCGCCGCGACCGTAGAGGTTGGCCGCCACGTAGCGATCGATCATGCGCCCGCCGAAGGGGCCGCCGCCGACCATCGCCGTGGTGCCCATGGGGATGCGGCTCATCGATTCGACGCCGGCCGCAACGACCACGTCGTAGGCGCCCGCCATCACGCCCTGGGCCGCGAAGTGGAGAGCCTGCTGGCTCGAGCCGCACTGGCGATCGACCGTGGTGCCGCAGACGGTTTCCGGAAACCCGGCCGCCAGCGCGGCGTTGCGGCCGACGTTGACGGCCTGCTCGCCGACCTGGCTCACACAGCCCATCACCACGTCCTCGATCAGGGCCGGATCGACGCCGGTGCGGTCGATCAGGGCCCTCAGCGGCTCGGAGGCCAGATCGACGGCGTGCCAGCCAGCAAGTGCTCCGTTCTTCTTGCCGCGGCCGAGAGGGGTACGAACTGCATCGACGATGACTGCTTCACGCATGGCTGGATCCTCCGGGGAGCGACGGCTCCCCATTTCGTTCCGGAGAAAATGGCAAGACCTTGCAATACGTCAAGCGCCCGCGAGGACGGCAACGTGCGTGCCGCCACCTTCCCCCGGGCAACTCTGCGTGAGGCCCAGCCCGTTCTCCGTTGCTTGCGCGATCGGACGGTTCAAAACCCGGCCACCACTCCGTCCTTGCGCGTTTCGGTCGCGGCGAGATAGCCGCCGTCGATTCGCAGGGCGGCCTGGGCTCCGCCGAACATGATCGGCGGAGCGACGGCGATCTCGTGGCCCATCGCCGACAGCCTGTCGCGAACCGAAGGCGCAACGCCTTCTTCCACCATCACGGCTCTACCCTCGGCGACCTGCCAGCGCGGCGCGTCGGCCGCAGCCTGCGGATTCTGTCCGTGCCCGAATACGCGCAGCACCATCTGCAAGTGGCCCTGGGGCTGCATGGCCCCGCCCATCACGCCGAAGGCCATGAGCGGCGCGCCGTCCTTCGTCACGAAGCCGGGGATGATGGTGTGGAACGGACGCTTCGACGGCCCGACTTCGTTCGGGTGCCCCGGCTCGAGCGAGAATCCGCTGCCGCGATTCTGCAGGCTCATGCCGGTGCCGGGAACGACCACGCCCGAGCCGAACGCGAAAAAGTTCGACTGGATGTACGAGACCATCGTCCCGGCGGCGTCCGCCGCACAGAGGTACACCGTGTCGCTCGTCGCCACCTTGCCGGGCAGCACGTCTTTCGCGTGCACGGGGTCGATCTCCGCTGCGCGAGACGCCAGGTAGTCGTCGTCGAGAAGGTCCTCGATGCGCGCTCTCATCGTCCGCGGATCGGAGACGGCGCGGTGCACGTCGGCGAACGCGAGCTTCATCGCCTCGATCTGAAGGTGCAGGCTTTCGACCGAATCGACGTCGAGATCGAGCACGTCCGTGTGTCGCAGGATTCCGAGCGCCATGAGGGCCGCAATCCCCTGCCCGTTCGGAGGGATCTCGTGCACGCGCACGCCCGCGAACTCGATCGAGATCGGCTCGACCCAGTCGGCCGAATGCGCGGCGAGATCGGCCTTCGTGAACAGGCCACCGCCCGCGTCGGAAGCGGCCACGAACGCGTCGCCGAGCTCGCCGCGGTAGAGCGCTTCGCCGCGCGTCGCCGCGACGCGGCGCAGGCTTGCGCCCAGCTCCCGAAGCACGACCTTCTCGCCCATGCGCGGTGCGCGTCCTTCGGGAAGGAACACGCGCGCGAATTCCTCGAAGCCTGCGTACAGTCCGGCAACCGCCGCCCATTGCCCCGCGATGACCGGCGTCACGAGGTACCCGCCTTCGGCGTAGCGAATGGCCGGCTCGAACAGCGTCTCGAACGGCAGCGCGCCGAAGCGCGCCGACAGCGCGACCCATGCCGCCACCGCTCCCGGAACGGTGACGGCGTCCCATCCGAGCATCGGCATGCGCGACCGGCCCGCGAAGCGCGCGGAGGTCATCGCCGCGGGGCTCCTGCCCGACGAGTTGAGGCCGGTGAGAACGCCTTCGCGCGCCACGATCGCGAACGCGTCGCTGCCAAGGCCGTTGTTCACGGGCTCGACGACGGTGAGCGCGATCGCCGCCGCCAGCGCCGCATCGACGGCGTTCCCGCCCCGAGCGAGCATCGCGGCTCCTGCCTGCGAGGCGAGCGGCTGCGACGTCGCAACGACGTTGGCGGCGAGAACCGGCATTCGCCTCGATGCGTAGGGGAAGTCGGCGTTCATGCGTGAGCGTCGCTCAGCCGCGAAGTCGCGGAACGCGCTTCATTCGATAGACGGTGGGACCGTCGGCGGGCATCACGAGCGGAGCCACGACTTCGAACCCGAAGCGTTCGTAGTAGGGAACGTTCTCGATGCGCGAAGCCTCGAGGTAAGCAGAGGTGCCGTCGCGATCGCAGCGCTGCAGGATCGGCCTGAGCAGCGCCGTGCCGACGCCGCTTCGCTGGCACGCCGGATCCGCACCGAGGATCGACAGGTACCAGTGCGGCTCGTCGGGGTGCAGTGTCGCCATCGGCGCCATCCCCTGCGCGATGCGGAACGCGCGCGTTCCGAACACCGGCAGCACGCGCACGACGAACGAGATCAGCTCGACGAGGCTCGGACCTCCTTCGCGTGGAGGATCCCAGAGGGCGGCGCCGTCGCCGGCGTCCGTCGTGTAGACGGCCCCATGCTGCCCGTAGATGTCGAGCACGCGCTCGAAGAGAAGGCGCTGGCGCCGGGGCCGCGCGGCCTCGTCGGGAAACAGCCACTGGTGAAACGGGTCGAGCCAGAACGCGCGTACCAGAACGTCGGCCAGGTGGGGGAACTCGGATCGTTCCGCCGTCCTCATTCCGCTTGCGGGGATGGCTTCCATGAGGGGTCCTCGCCCGTGTAGCGGCAGGGACGCGCAAGTGGTAGCGCTCGCTGGTCCACGGTCGTGGGCGCCGCCGGGCGAAAGCCGCGGGCAACCAAGGAGGATTTACGATGACAACCCCTGCCCTCGCGATGGTCACCGGAGCATCCTCCGGAATCGGAAAATCGTTCGCCGAGCAGCTCGCCGCCCGCGGCACCGACCTCGTCCTGGTCGCACGCAACCGCGCACGCCTCGACGAGCTCGCCGCCGACCTGCGCGACCGCTACGGCCGCGACGTCAGCGTGCTGGCCGCCGACCTCGAACAGCCGGACGAGCTGGCCCTGGTCGAGCAGCGCCTGCACGAGGACGCGCGCATCGACCTGCTGGTGAACAACGCCGGCTACGGCGTGACGGGATCCTTCGCGGAGCTGCCCATCGCCGAGAGCATGGGCCAGGTGGACTGCAACGTCGTCGCGCTCACGCGCCTTGCGCATGCGGCCCTGTCCACCATGAAGCCGTCGCGCCGCGGCGGCGTCATCAACATTGCCTCGGGCGCGGCCTTCCTTCCGACGCCCCAGATCGCGATCTACTGCGCGACCAAGGCCTACGTCGTCAATTTCTCGCTGGCGCTCGCCGAAGAGTGCAAGCCCCACGGCGTGAACTGCCTGGTCGTGTGCCCGGGCTTCACGCGGACGGAGTTCCAGAGCCGCGCGAACTACGACACGAGCGCGATGCCGTCTTTCGTCTGGCAGACGGCCGACGAATGCGTGAAGGAGTCGCTGGCCGCTTACGACAAAGGCGACACCATGCTCGTTCCAGGCTTGCAAAACCGTCTCTCGATGATGTTCATGAACCTGGTCCCGAGAACGTGGCTCGCGCCGCTGGCCGGCCGACTCGGCCGCCAGCCGGGACACTAGCGAGGAGCGCAAGAGCGCGACGGTGTACCGGGCGCGCGAGAGCGCGACCCTGAACCAGCCCCGCAACGATCTTTCGGAGGAGGAAACCAATGACCAGGGACCACATCGCGAAGCTCACGCTTCGCACCGCCGCGCTCGCCGCCACTCTCGCCTGGGCCGGCGATGCCGCCGCCCAGACCCAGAACGCCGACCAGCAGAAATGCATCAACGGCCTCAACAAGGCGGGCGCCAAGGTCGCGTCGGCCCAGGGCAAGGCGGACGTCGCCTGCATCAAGGACGCCGGCGCCGGGGATGAGCTCAATGCCACGGTCTGCCTGACGGCCGATCCGAATCTGAAAGTCTCGAAGGCCGTCGATAAGGTCACGGGCACGTTCACGAAGTCGTGCACGGATCTGCCGGACTTCGGCCCGACGAACGCGACGACGGTCGCAAACGCCGGCAAGGACGAGACGCTCGGCCTCGCCACCGACGTGTTCAGCACGGACGTCACCGGTGCCGTCGTTACCGAGACGACGGACGCGCAGGCGGCCAAGTGCCAGTACTCCGTCATGTCGAGCGTGCAGAAGCTCGCCAACCAGATCGTCAAGGACTTCAACGCCTGCAAGAAGTCCGGCCTCAAGGAAGGGTCGATCGAAACCGAGGCCGGCCTCGACAACTGCATCGATACGGTCAATGCCGACCTCAAGGGCAAGATCGCGAGCTCGACCACCAAGCTCGAGGACGCGCTCGACGTCACGTGCACCGGACTCGACCTCGAGGCCCTCTTCCCGGGCTTCTGCGTCGGCTACAAGCCGTTCGATAGCTGCATCGTCGCGCGCGCACGCTGCCGCGCCTGCTCCGTGCTCGGCGTCATGGACGGGCTCGAGACCGTGTGCGACGGATTCGACGACAACCTCGTCGCGAACGGGAGCTGCGGCGACCCTCTCCTCGCGACGCAGCACGTCTCACTCGCGAGCGACGTCGATCCGGCCGAGACTCCCGGCACCCTCGGCGTCACCGTCACCAACCCGAAGCTCCTCGCGCAGTTCCCGCCGTCCGGGCCCGACCTCAACCGCGCCGACTACGTGCGCTGGCGCCTCGGAGGTCCCGAAATCGCGCCGGATGCGATCCTCATCCTCGTCCCGGGCTTCGGCTCCGGCGTGAATCCGCTGCGCACGCTGGCGGAGGACCTCATTCCGAAAATCCTCGCCGAGAAGGGCATCCGCCTCGAGGTCTGGGGGTTCTCGCGTCGCGACGACAAGCTCGAGGATCGCGAAGGCATCCTCATCGCAACGGACGAAAAGGACGCCGAGATCGCACAGGACTGGTACTACGGGGCCGAGCTCGGCCTGCCTCTCCATCCCTCGCTGGTGGCCGGACCGAACCGCCGCGCCGTTTTCTACAATTCACAGGATGACATTCCCTTCCTTGCGAACTTCACGCCGCAGGTTTTCGCAATCGACATGGACGTCGTCGTCGAAGCGGCGCTCGCGGTCACGCCGAACGTCTTCCTTGGCGGCCACTCGGCCGGCACCGGGTTCGCGGCACGCTACGCTTCGACCGACTTCAACCTGTCGGGCATGGGACCGGCCGAGCCGGGCTATGAGAAGCTGCGCGGCCTCGTCCTCTTCGAAGGCGGCGGCGGCACGACGGCGGCTTCCGCCCCGCTCAGCACCGATTCGATCGACCGCATCATCGCCAAGGCCGACGGCGGCCTCTTCGGAGCCGTGCGCGACAACCTGGCCCGCTGCGTGGACGGCACGACGCTGTGCACGATCGCGAACGAAGCCGTGGACTGCGTGGGGCAGATTCCGCCCAAGTGCACGCTGCCGACGACCTCGTACACGGCGATCGGCGGCCTGCAGCCGCAGATCTACGCGGCCGGCGAAGTCGGCGCCGTCCAGCACATCAAGGATCCGGAGAGCGGGCAGGTGATCCTGCAGGTCGATCAGGGTTCGCCCGGCAACAACGCCATCGCCATGGTTCCCGGCCTCTCTCCCCTTCTGCCTCCGCTCATTCCTGCGTCCACGGTCGAAGGCCTCTTCGGCATCTTTCTCGACGACGACCAGGCGAACGCGATGTTCCTCAGCCCGGCCCTGGCAACCTCGCTCGGAGACACCGGCGGCGTCGCCGGCGGCCTCGCGCGCTGGCGCGACATCGACGGCGACGGAATCATCCCGCTGTCGGCAAGGCCGAACAACGGACCTCAGCCGACGACGCTCCCGGCCGTGCGCTGGGGCCAGGAAGTCGAAGTCACGCGCATCGATCGCCACGTCCGCACGTTCATCGCCGGCGACGAGAACGCCAGCGACTGGTACTACGCCGGCTCCGGCCTCTCGACGCTCAGCGTGTCGGGTGTCTGCTCCATGGGAACCTGCTCGGTCGGCAAGGCCGGCGCGTGCTCGACGAACACCGACTGCTCGCAGTCGATCAGTCTCGATTCGTCGGCGCTGTCGATGACGCGTCCCGACATCGCGAACCTGACGCAGGCCCCGAACATCGACATCCCGGTGATCAGCTTCGGCGGCAGCAACGGCCTCACGCCGATCGGGCAGTCGTTCCTCGGCTTCGCACAGAGCATCGGCACGTGCACCGCGCCGAGCTGCAACGGGACCGTGCGCGTGGTGGACGCGGTGCTGCCGAATCCCGCGTTCCCGACGTACGGAAACGTCGCCGGCGGCTACGAGGTGTACATCAGCGAGGGCTACGCCCACGTCGACGTCGTGACGGCGGAGGACACCGTCGACAACCTCATCCCCGAGCGCCTGTCCGACTTCATCGACCGCAATCTCGCGCCGTAAGGAAAAGGGACGGATCCGTTTCGCGCAATGCGCGGAATGGATCCGTCCGATTCTTCCTTCAGCGGATGCGCCAGAGCTCGAAGCGGTCGATCTCGGTCGATCCCCACGCCCACGGCAGATAGCCCCAGCCGTTCGAGTAGAAGCCCGCGCCGAGCTCGGAGCTGATGATGCGTCCGCCGGACGACGAGTCGGTGACGGTCGCGACGAGCTCGCGCTGGCGGAAGCTCTGGATCGGAATCGCCGTGATCGTCTCGCGCGCGCTGACGACGAGGTCGCCGGCCTTCGGTTTCGGCGGCGTCGTCGTGAGGATCTTCGCGCCCGCGCGCTCGGCGTACCACTGGAAGCCCCAGTTGGCGTTGAACCACACGTTCTTCCCGGCCGCCGTGTTCGGGCGGATGAGCTCGTCGACCGCGCGGCGGCCGAGCCCCGCAAAGTTCGCATCGGCCT
Source organism: uncultured Myxococcales bacterium (assembly GCA_964475235.1). GTDB lineage: Bacteria > Desulfobacterota > Binatia > UBA1149 > CAITLU01 > DATNBU01. The sequence goes on from CAYYVZ010000261.1 coordinate 7,109, forward strand.
GGAGAATCAGTGTGCCGAAAAGCGCCCCGGCAGCGACGAGACCGAATCCGGTTCCCGTCGCGAGCTTCGACGGAAGCTTCGCGACGGCCGCGGCAGCGAGAATCGCCGCGGCCGGCGCGCACGCCACGAGGTACTTGGACGGAAAGTGGAGGTAGATGACGATGGGCAGCGCAACGAGGAGCCAAAGCCCGAGTGCGATCCGGCGTGGATCGCGGCTTTTCGCACAGTCGAGCACGACGTCGGCCACCACCGCCATGCCGAGGCCTGCGACCGGTGCGATCCACAGCCAGCGCGGCTGGTTCCACAGCGCGGCCGCCGCCAGCGCGATGCCCGCGTAGGGGAACACCGACAGCCAGAACGAGCGCCCGCGGGTCGCCATCCACGCGAGCCCGATCGGAAA
>CAYYVZ010000262.1:0-7465 GCA_964475235.1 uncultured Myxococcales bacterium
ACGAGCCGTAGAAGAGCACGGCGAGCACGGCATCCCCGTGGCGGCGGCGGATTTCCTCCGCAAGGACGTGCGCCTCGCGCGGCACCTCGGCGCGATGCTCGCGCTCCATCCATGCAGCCAGCTCGGCGCGCGGGTCGGAGTTCACGGCGGGACCCTATCTCAGCGCGTCGAGAGGAAGCGAATGCGGTGATCGGCGGTGAGGGTCGCGCGGCGGCCGGCCAGTGGCGAGAACATCTCGCCGTCGAGAGAGATGCCGCAGTCGAGCACGAGCTCGACTTTCTCGACGTTGCGGCTGTCGAACGCGACTTCCTCGGGGTTGAGCCCGCGCGGCTCCTTTCCGCCGAGCACTCGCGCGACGTCGCGCGGCTGCTTGAGGCAGCCCGGGCCCAGCGCGGTGTAGCGGATGCCGCCCGGCCCCTTGCCCCAGAACGGCCGGATGCCCGCGAAGAGTCGATGCAGCGTCGTCGCCAGCAGGAGCTGGAACTCGCCGGGCGTCGCCGGTTCCCCGTCGAGCGAGACCGAGATCCGGTCGATCATCAGCGGATCGTCTTCGGGCGTGATGACGTCGGAGCCGCGTCCCGTGAGCGCCTTCGCGATGAGGCCAGCCGTGACGACGGTGCTGCCGAACGCGCCCTGGGAGCGCCCCTTCGGGAACATCCTGTGCGTGAGGAGCGTGCCCCGGTAGATGACACCGACGCCGAAGAACGTGCCCCAGTGATCGACGCCGTCGGGCTCGAGCTTCATGCGCAGCACGGCACGCTTCACAAGGGCCTGGTCGATGCGGTTCTCGCGTACGCGCTGCAGGAGGCGCTCGATCGACACGCGCGCGTCGCGACGGCTTCCGACGTCGTAGGCCGTCATGCTCGTGCGTCCCGTGCGAAGCGGCGCGACGATCGGCAGACTGTCGTCGTCGAACGGCGAATTCTCGTGCAGCAGCTCGGTCAGCGTGCGCGCGAGGGTGCCGTCGCCGCCGTTGACGACGAGGATGTCGATCCCGGCTCGGGCAAGCTCGCGAACGACTTCGGGAGCCGTATCGGCGCTCTCGGTCTCGACGTGAACGATGTCGGGGTAGTTTGCGAGGTGCTCGAGCACCTGCGCGGCGCGCGAGCCGCTTCCGCCGGCCCGAAGGTTGGTGAGGACTCCGATCCGCACGAGCGCGATGCCTTAACCGTCCGCCGGGCAAAAGACCAGCCGCCCAGCAGCGGAGAGCACTACGCAAGGGGACGGCTACCTGATTGTAGCGTCTGGATGTTCGCCCTTCGCCAGCTCAGGGCTCACGGTGAAAGGCCCCGTCCACGTGCGTCAGGTAGCCGTCCCCGTGCCGTGGCGCGGTCAGCTCGTCGTGCCTTCCCGCAGCTCCACGAGGGTTTCGAGCAGCCGGTCGATCTCCTCCTGGTCGTGGAGGAACCACGCGGCCTGCGAATCGGCGAACTCGCCAACCTTGATGCCGATCACTTCACCGCTCGTCTGCAGCCGGAACACGTCCTCGTCGGTCACGTCGTCGCCGACGTAGAGCGCGTACTCGCATCCCTCGATCGACTTCAGCTGGCGCATCGCGTCGCCCTTGTTCGGCGCACCGGCCGGCACCAGGTTCAGCACGAGCTTGCCGGGAATCAGCTTCATCGCCTGCGGGATCGTCGCGATCGCGGCCAGGATCTCCTTCTCGGCGGCGTCGTGGTTGGGCGCATGCCGGTAGTGCACCGCGAACGAGTAGCGCTTCCATTCGAAGTCGAGCCCCTCGCGGCCGTCGAGCACCGTCGTCAGGTGCTGGAAGGCCTCCAGGACCGGAACCGCGAACGCATCCATGCCCTGGCAGGGCTCGATGCCGTGATTGCCGACGGTATGGCGGAAACCGGCACCTGCGACGTGCTTTTCGACGTCGGCGCGCGCGCGGCCCGAGATCACGGCGCACGGATAGAGCTCGCAGACGTGGGCGAGAAGCTCGCGCGTGTGGCGGCGCATCGACGCGCTGTCGCGATCCTCGACGATGGGCGAAAGCGAGCCGTCGAAGTCGAAGCCGAGGATCGTCTCGCGCAGGGCGAGGCGCGCGAGCATCTCGAGGCCCGCGGCCCCGAGCACGTGCATCATGCCTCCGCCGCCCATGACTGCCTCGACGGCTTCTGGAGCCGGCCCGTGATGCGCTCGTGGCGCCGCACCTCGGCCGCGTCGATGAGCATGCGGCCCGCCCACCGGTAGACGTTGAACTCGGAGACCATGCGCCGCATCGATTCCATCCGCTCGCGTTGCTCCTCGGGCGGCATGCGCAGCGCTGCTGCAAGCGCATCGGCGGTCTCGCGGGGATCGTACGGGTTGACGATGAGCGCTTCGGTGAGGTCCCGCGCCGCGCCGGTGAAGCGGCTCAGCACGAGCACGCCGAGACCGTCCTCGCGCGCCGCCACGAACTCCTTGGCGGCCAGGTTCATGCCGTCGTGGAGGCTGCTCACGTAGCAGAGGTCGGCCGCGCGGAAGTAGCGGAAGACGGCGGCCGGCTCGTGGTGGAAGCGCCGGAGCACGACGGCGGGCTTTCGCGGCGTCGCCCAGCGCGCGTTGATCTCGGACGCGAGCGCCTCGATGCGCTCGTTGAGCTCGCGGTAGCGCGTGATGCGCGTGCGGCTCGGCGCCGCAATCTGCACGAAGACGAAATTCTCGCGGTACTCGGGATAGCGCTCGAGCAGGGTGCCCACGCTCTGAAGCCTCTCCTCGATGCCCTTGGTGTAGTCGAGCCGGTCGACGCCGACGCCGAGAAGGCAGTCTTCCGGAACGCCGAGCTCGAGCCGGACGTCCCGGCGGCACTCGGACGCCGGCGGCACGCCCTCGAGCCAGTGCACCGGCCATTCGATCGAGATCGGGTAGGCGCGCACGAGCGTGCGGCGCGATCCCTGCATCACCGCGGTCGCCTCGCGGTCGATGCGGCTCTCGACGAACGCGTCGACGGCGTCGATGAAATGGTTGCAGTGCTGCTGCGTGTGAAAGCCGACGATGCTCGAGCCGAGCAGGCCCGAGATGATCTCCTCGGCCCACGGACAGATGCCGATGCGCTCGGCGCTCGGCCACGGGATGTGCCAGAACGTGAGGATCGTGGCGCGCGGAAGGACGTCGCGGATCATGCGCGGCGCGAGCGCGAAGTGGTAGTCCTGCACGAGGATCACCGGGTCGTCCGTGTCCACCTCCTCGCACACGGCCTCCGCGAAGCGGCGATTCACCTGCACGTAGTGCTCCCAGTCCTCCGTGCGGAAGGTCGGGCGGATGTCGGCGACGTGACAGAGCGGCCAGAGGCCTTCGTTCGCGAAACCGTAGTAGTAGCCGTTCTCTTCCTCCTCGCTGAGCCAGACGCGCCGGACCACGTACGATTCTTCCCCCGGAGGCACTCGAATGCGTCCGTTCGCGTCGGCGGTCTCGCGGTCGGCCGAGCCGCCGCCGTGCGCGACCCAGACTCCCGAGCACGCGCGCATCACGGGCTCGAGCGCCGTGACGAGGCCGCTGGCGGGGTGGAGCACGCGGATCTCACCGCTGCCGTTGACGTGCTCGTGGATGTAGGGCTCGCGGTTGGCGAGCACGACGATGCGCTCCCCCTGCAGGTGCTGCTTCAGCGCCGCTCGCAGGCGGGCGGCGTTCCACGGGCCGGATCCGGCTTCCTGACGGCGCTCCTGGCTCAGGGTGGAGACGAGATCCTGGACGTCGCGCGCGAGCGGCCGGAACTCGTCGGCGGGCTCGTCGTCGGTGAGCGCGCGGCGGAGCTCGTGAGTCCAGCGGCTCCAGAGCAGGCGCGCCGACACCAGCGTGAGCACCGACGCGCCGATCGCGAGCGTGAGGAAAGCCGCGATGACGAGGTACATCGTCGTCGCCTCGCGACGCGTGACGAAGCCCAGGTCGTGCACGACGAGCACCGAGCCGAGCAGCTTCTCGCCGGCGTGGATCGGAATGGCGCTGACCTGCACCGGGCCGCCGATGTGATCGGCCGTCGCGATCCACGTCGCCTCGCGCGGCGCATTCTCTTTCTCCATGCGAGCGAGCATCGGCGCGCACGCGAGCTCGGCCGGATATCCTTCCGAGCGCGCGAGGGTGCGGCCGCCGGTCGCACAGGCTGCGGCACCCATGATGCGCTCGTCGCGAGTCATGTCGCGCAGGTTCGCGGCCAGCACGGTGGAGTTCTCTTTCCAGTTGGAGGTGAGGCTCTGGCGCGCCGCGGAGACCGCCAGCTCGGCGCGAAGGCGCAGGTCCTTCTCGAACCATTGCCGCGTCACCTGATGGAGGCCGAGATATGCGACCACGGTGAGCAGCGCCAGGCCCGCGAGCAGCCCCGCGAGGAGGAGTGTCGTACGTCTCATTCGAGTGTCGCTTTCACGTCGATCGTAGAGGCACGGCGACCGGCGTGCTACAAGCCGACGCATGACACTCGGCGATCTCGGCCTCATCGGCAACTGCCAGATCTCCGCGCTGGTGGATCATTCGGGGCGGATCGTGTGGTCGTGCATGCCGCGCTTCGATTCGGAGCCGGTCTTCGCTTCGCTCCTCGACGAGCGCAATGGTGGATCCTTCACGATCACTTCGGCAGGCGGGACGCCCGGAGTGCAGCGTTACCTCGCGAACACGAACGTGCTCGAGACGCGCTTCACGACGGCGGACGGAAGCTTCCGCGTGCTAGATTTCGCCCCGCGTTTCATGCTGTACGAGCGCAGTTTCCGGCCGACCAAGCTGGTGCGCATCGTCGAGCCGCTCTCGGGCACACCGCGCATCGAAGTCCATTGCGATCCCGTCCTCGGATGGTCGAAGCAGAAGCCGTCGCGCGAGCATGGCTCGCACCACATCGCGTTCCGCGGCTACGCGGAGGAGTTGCGGCTCACGACCGACGCACCGCTTTCCTACCTGCATGGGGAGCCGTTCGCTCTTACCGACAAGCGTCATTTCATCCTCTCGTGGGGGTCACCCGTCGAGGAGCCGCTCGAGCCCATGTGCGAACGCTTCCTGCGCGAGACGGTGCGCTACTGGCAGCAGTGGGTGAAGCACTGCGACGTTCCGCCGCTCTACCAGGAGCAGGTGATCCGTTCCGCACTGGCGCTCAAGCTCCACTGCTTCGAGGACACGGGAGCGATCGTCGCGTCGATGACCACTTCGATTCCCGAGTCGCCGGGCAGCGGACGCACGTGGGATTATCGATACTGCTGGCTTCGCGACGCGTTCTACGTGCTGGGCGCGTTCCGCCTGCTCGGGCATTTCGAGGAGCGGGAAGAGTTCCTGCGCTTCCTGCTCAACGTCGCGTCGGCGTCGCCGGAGCTCGACCTGGCGCCGCTCTACCGCATCGACGGGAAAACCGACCTCGACGAAAGGCTGCTCGACGACTGGCCGGGCTACCAGGGCGAGAAGCCCGTGCGCGTCGGCAACCAGGCGGCCACGCACCGCCAGCTCGACGTGTTCGGCGAGATGGTGCTCGCACTCACGCCGCTGTTTCTCGACGCGCGCTTCCGCGAGCACACCAGCGCAGCGGCGCTCGACCTCCTTCGCCGCCTCGCACGCAAAGCCGTCCAGGTAGCGGGCCAGCCCGACGCCGGCATCTGGGAGTTCCGCAGCGACTGGAGACCCCAGACCTTCAGCACGATGATGTGCTGGGCGGCCGCCGACCGCATGAGCCGGATCTCGGCGCTGCATTCTCCGGACGACGCGGCCGAATTCTCCGAAGCCGCAAGCCGCATCCGGGAGGAAGTGCTGCGCGAGGCCGTCGACGCGAAGCGCGGCAACCTCGTCGCCGACTATGGCGGTAGCGAGGTGGACGCCGCGCTGCTGCAGGCGGCGGTACTGCACTTTCTCGATGCATCGGACGCGCGCCTAGGCGCGACGATCGACGCCGTCAAGGCCGACCTGGCCCCCGACGGCTGGGTGAAGCGTTACCGCACGAACGACGGCTTCGGACACCCGCAGGTCGCGTTCACGATCTGCACGTTCTGGCTCGTCGAGGCGCTCGCGACGGTGGGCCGCATGGAGGAAGCGCGCGTGCTGATGGAACGCGTCACCAAGATCCACGCGCCGCTCGGACTGCTTTCCGAAGACGTCGATCCGGCGACGGGCCTGATGTGGGGCAACTTCCCCCAGTGCTACTCGCACGTTGGAATGATCCACGCGGCGTTCGCCGCGTCGCCCCGCTGGTCGGAGTTCGCCTAGGAAATCGGGGACGGATCCCGATTGTTCAGCGACGTTTCTCGATGGTCGGTTTCCACAGCTCCGACAGCGGTCGCGTGTTCTCGCGCGGCGGTTGCGGAGAATCGGGATCCGTCCCCGATTCCCCGCGCTCGCGGAACACGGCTTCGACGGCGAGACGGTCCTCGAACTTGTCCACGTCGAGCGCGGCTTCGGCGAAGGGCAGCTCGACGGCGCGGATCTCGACGCCGATGACGTCCGACGCGCGGTCGAGCGCCTGCGCCAGGTCGAGCCGTCCGAGCAGGAACGCGGCGAGGTTCGCGTAACCGAACTGGCTCACGAGCTTCCACGGAGTCTTGCGGTACTGCTCGGCGCGCGTCCAGAAGCGCGCCACGTCGGCGGCGCGCGGCGTGCGCAGCAGGAAGAGGTTCGCCCCGGAATAACGCTCTCCGCGAAGACGGATGAAGGTGCGCTCGTGCTCGGGAAAGCGCTTCCGATACACGCTCGCCGGCACCATGCCGACGACGAAGTCGACCGGCATCCCGCTCGCGCGCTCGTAGAAGTAACGCACGATGTCCGGCGTGAGCAGCGGATGGTCCGCCGTCGTCACGAAAACGGGCTCGCCGTGCGACACGATCGTGCAGAAGTCCGCGACGCTCGCCGCCGGCGAGGTTCCGGAGCGGTGCGCATGGAGATAGCCGACCCGTTCTTCGGCGAGATCGGCGAGGTAGGGCGTGGCCCAGACCAGCCGCGGATCGTCCGTGCTCACCGAAACCGACGAAGCGACGCCGCTCTCTTCGAGCGTGCGTACGACCCGTTCCAGCATCGGAATGCCCGCGATCGGAAGCAGGGCCTTGTGAGAGAGCTCGGGCGAATCGAATGCGGCATCGCCGCCTTCGCGACGTCCCGCCAGAACAAGGGCCTTGATGGGCACGGGTGCATAGTAGGGATTGACCGTCCGTGCCTCAAGCGGTACGCAGGACGAGGCACGCGCTTTCGCGCAACCAGCCACGATGCAGCTCCTCCTCGTATTCGCGCGACGCTATCCCACGCGCACCGCCATCATGCTCGTCTGTCTGATCCTCGCCGCGATGGCGGAAGGAATCGGCCTGTCGAGCATGCTGCCCCTGCTCGGCATGGTCACCGGCACCAAGGGCGAGCCGTCGGGGCTCGAGCTGACGCTGCGCGACACGCTCGCGAGCTTCCACATCGAGCCGACACTCGGGGTACTGCTCGTCCTCATCGTGCTCGGCAGCATCCTCAAAGCGGGGCTCATGCTGCTCGCCCAGCGCGAGGTCGGCTACACCGTCGCACACGTCGCCACCGACCTTCG
>CAYYVZ010000263.1:0-7446 GCA_964475235.1 uncultured Myxococcales bacterium
ATCAGCCTGCACTTCTTCCCGGCCGCGAACCTCGCAGAGGGCGCGCGCGCCGCGGTACTGCAGGCGACGGGTTCGGTCGAAGGCTGGGTGTTTCCGTTCGCGCTGTCCCGCAAGTTCGCGTGGACGCGCGGCGAGAGCGGCGCCTGGATCGCCACCGACGGCGGCAGGCCCACCGCCACCAGCACCCAGCGCGAAATGCTCTGGAGCGTCCCGCCCTAGAAATCGGGGACGGATCTGAATTATTCGCCGGCCATGCCGGCGAATAATTCAGATCCGTCCCCGATTTATTTCTTCGGCGGCGGGGGCTTCGTCGGCTTGGGGCCGGGCGCTGCCTTCGGCGCGGTGCCGCGCGCGAAGCCGGGCTGGTCGTCGGAGCGGCGGCTGAACACGCGGATGCGCGCGGCGGCAAGAGGCACCGGCGTGATGTCCACGTACTCGGCCGACAGCCAGCCGCTCGCGCCGGGCCTCAGGCCGCGCCCCGAGATGATGATCTCCGGCATCTTGTCGCCGCGAAGCGGCCGGTACGTCTTCATGTCGAGCTGCGACGTCTCGTGCCCGACGTTTCCCACGTTCGTCCAGTTGTCGCGCCGGTTGAGCGCGAGCAGGTGCACCGACCCGAGCGCCCACACGCTGCCGCGGTGGTCGTAGTACATCGAGACGAGCCGCCCCATCGCACGCTGCGCGTCGAGCCCGAAGCGTCCGCCCATCGCGCGCCCGACGTCGCTGCGCGCATCGTTCAGTCCGATTCCGACGAACCCGATCGTCAGCACGCCGATGAGCACGGCACCCGCCCGCCCGCGACCGGGCACGGCGACTTGCTCCGAGCCGGCGAGCGCCGCGCCATCGCGAACCGCGCCGGCGCCCACGCGGCCGAGCACCGCGAAGAGCCAGCTCGCGCCGATCCCGCACGCCACCGCGAAGTACGGCTGCACGAGCAGCATGTCGGGATGCGCCTGGTGATCGTAAAGCGTGAACGCCGAAGCGATGTGCGCCGCGACCCAGAACGCCACCAGCCCGGGCCGCTCGCGCAGCGCCTCGAACGTGCGTCGCGGCCGCGCGAGGCTGCCGAGCCACACGAGTGCCGTCACCGCCAGGAACGCCGACGGCAGCCCGTTCGGCCGGTCGCGAAACGCCTGCGCCTCCGTGACGAAGAACCACACCGCCTCGGCCACGCCCTTGTCTTTGTGCGGCGCGCCGAACGCGAGCAGCCACTCCTGCTGGAGCTGCTCGCGCAGCCCGCCGGCCAGCGCGAAGTAGGTTTCGTACAGCGCGAACGCGAGCAGCGCGCCGCCGACGGTGACGAACAGCGAGCGCCAGCTCGTGCGCCGGTCGAGCAGCAGCGCGAGCCCGCACGACGCGAGGATGAGCCCCGCCGGCTGCCAGCAAAGGAACGCGCATGCGCCGGCGAGACCGGTGAGCAGGTAGCGCCGCTGCGCGCACGCGAGATGCGCCGCGAACAGGAACACCACCATGTAGACCTTCGGCTGGAAGCCCGTGGATGCCTCCGCGAAGAACCCGTAGATGGAGAAGATCGCGGCTGCGCCGACCAGCGACGCGGCGACGGTCGCGAACGGAAGTTTGGCGAGCGGAGTTCCTGCTGCAGAAGCTGGAAGCTCAGGTCGGCGCGCCTCGGCCGCCTCGAGCTCCGCCCGTGAGTCGCCGGCAAATCGGGATCCGTCCCCGATTTCGCCTCGCGACGCCGCGACTGCTCCTGCCGCCAGCTCGAGCACGAGCAGCCAGCCGAGGATCGCGGCGATGGCCGCCGCCGTCACGCTGGCAAAGCGTCCGGAATGCACGTCGTCGATTCCGAAGAGCCGCCCGGCCGCGATCGAAGCGCCGCCGATCATCGAAGGAAGCTGCGTCTTCACTTCCATGTGCGAGACGTGAGGCGGTACGCCCGACGCGCAGCGCTCGGTCTGGAAGAAGTAGAGCTGGTTGTCGGCGAGGATCGGGCGCGTCGCGACGCCGTAGCCCACGGCCATCGTGACGGTGATCGCGGCGAGCACGAGCGCGACGACGAGCTTCATCGCGTCTCCGCGGCCGCCGCCGCCCCGGTCTCCGCCGCCCGCACCGACACCGCCATGCGCATGATCGTCGCCGGATCGCCGCTCGCGTTGGCAAGCGTCATCGGAGTCTGGCCGGATTCGTCGGACGCACGCGGATCGGCGCCCGCCGCGACAAGCATGTCCACGACCGCCGCTCGTCCGTAGAGCGCCGCGAAAAAGAGCGCCGTGCGACCGGCCGCGTTGCGCTGGTCTACCGGCGCCCCCCTCGACAGCAGCAGCTTTACGATCGCGATCTGGTTGCCGGCGGCGGACGTCATGAGCGGCGTCCAGCCCGCGTCGCCCGGCCAGCGCTCCACCGTCGTCGCCGGGTTGGCGCCCTTGTCGAGCAGCTGTTTGACCGAAAGAAAGTTGCCGCGCTGCGAGGCGCGGAACAGCAGCGTCATTCCGTTCTCGTCGAGTCGGTCGATCTGTCCGGTCGCCGCGAGGCGTTCGGCTTCCCTGCGCTCGGTGTGCTCGCTTCCGACCAGCTCTTCCAGCTTGCTCTGATCGATGCCGGCAGCCTTCCAGTCGGCGCCCGACGTCATCAGCAGCGTCGTCATGCCGACGTTGCCCAGTTGAACGGCGATGCCGATGGCGTTCGTCGAACCGTGGCGGACGTTCACGTCGGCGCCGGCCGCAAGGGCAGACGTCGCGACGTCGGGGCGATTGCGCCGGATCGCGGCAAGAAGCACGGCATTCTGGAACTCGCGCGACTGACCGACGGGGCCGAGTCGCGTGAGGATGGCCTGCGACATCGGCACGCTGCTGCTGGCCACGGCCGCGGCCGTGTTGTCGCGAAGTCCCGGTGCGCCGGGGATGAGTGCGCCGATGCGAGGCACCACGAGGCCCGCGAGCTCGACGCTCGTGGACTGGGCCAGCGCGAGCACGACGGCGCTCGCGAGCGCAGGCTGCTCGAACACTTTCGAGCCGCGCTCAATGAGCTGGGCGACGACTTCGTGGTGCTCGCGCGCCGTTGCCAGCGCGATCGGCGCACGGTCGGGACCTCCGGCGAGATCCACGCTCGCGCCGGCGTCGAGCAGCGTGCGCACTGCCCCCGCGTGGCCGTTGCGCGCAGCCCAGCCGAGCGCCGTGATGCCGCGTCCGGCGAGCATGTCGATGTCGGCGCCGCTCGACAGCAGAGTGAAGACGTTGGTGGCGAGGCCTTCGGCCGCGGCGGCCGACAGCGGCGTCTCGCCGTGCGGCGACTGGCCGTTGACGGGTGCGCCCTGGCGAATCAGCGCTTTCAGCTTCGCGATGTCGGGATCGCCGGCGGCACGAACGAGCGCGGCGATGCCGGGTTCTTTCTTTGGGTGCGGCGACGGCGGCGAGTCGCTCGCCGGCGCGGCAGGTGCTGGCGACGTCACCACCTTCGGCATGGAAGGCGGCAGTTCGTCGTCGGCAGCGGCGAAGCCGGCCGGCACAGACGGCGCGGCGAGCGTCGCGACCATCGCTGCGACGACGAGCGGCCTCATGTCTGGAATTTTCCGAGCACGGCCGGGTCGCCGAGCGGTTCCCACGCTTCCATCGCGTCGAGCAGCGCACCCGCCCCGTCGGCGACGAGTACTTTCGCGCGGTGCTTCGCCTTGAGGAAGCCTTCCGTGACCGAACGGTCGAGCAGCGAGAGCAGGTCGGAGTAGTACCCGTCCACGTTGAGCAGTCCGCAGGCCTTGCGATGAATGCCGAGCTGGCTCCACGTGAGCACCTCGAACCATTCCTCGAAGGTCCCGATGCCGCCGGGCATCGCGACGAAACCGTCGGAGAGCTCGGCCATGAGGGCCTTGCGCGCGTGCATCGAATCGACGACGCGCAGCTCGCTCACGCCGTGGTGGGCTAGCTCCCTGTCGGCCAGTCCCTGCGGGATGATGCCGGTGACGTGGACGCCGCGGGCGAGCGCTGCGTCGGCGATGACTCCCATCAGTCCGATGTTGCCGCCGCCGTAGACGAGCCGCGTGCCGCGGCGTGCGAGCTCGTCGGCGAGGCTCTCGGCCGCGGCCGTGTACGAGGCGCGCGCGCCGTGGGCCGAGCCGCAGAAGACGCAGAGCGCGCCGAGCTTTCGCGAGGTTGGGGTCAGGTCCCTGTTCTCCCGAGGGCCTATCTGCCGTGGCGCATGCGCGTGGCGAGCGGCTGGTATTCCTTCATGAGGGGCGGCTGCATGGACCAGAGCACTCCGCCCGTCAGGCCGCCGTCGACGACGAGGGCGTGGCCGTTGACGAACGACGACTCGTCGCTCGCGAGCCACAGCGCGGCCGCCGCGATGTCTTCGGGAAGGCCGGCGCGCTGGATCGGCTGGAACATCGAGATCGCCGACTTCACGAGCTCGAGCGCGGCCTGGTCGTCGGTTTCGTCGCCGCGGAACGCTCCCGCGAGAAGCGGCGTCGCGATTCCGCCCGGGCAGATGCAGTTGACGCGCACTCCCTTCTCGCCGAGCTCCATCGCGACGGACTTCGTGAGCTGGATGACGGCCGCCTTGGCGGCGCTGTAGATGTGCGGCGCGTAGCCCGCGCGCAGCCCGGCCACGCTCGCGGTGCTGATGATCGTGCCCGAGCCCTGCGCGGCAAGGATCGGCGACGCGTGCTTGATGCCGAGGAAGACGCCGCGCAGCAGCACGCCCATCGTCGCGTCGAACTCCTCGACGGGGATATCGCCGATGGGACCGGTGGCGCCGCCGAAGCCCGCGTTGTTGAAGATCGAGTCGAGGCGCCCGTAGCGCGCCATCGCTTCGTCGACCATCGCCCTCACGTCGGCCTCGACGGCGACGTCGGCATGAATGTAGGCGGCTTTTCCGCTCGTGTCGTTGATCGCGGCGGCGAGCCGGTTGCCGCGCTCGTCGTCGATGTCGGCCAGCAGCACGGACGCGCCCTCGTAAGCGAAAAGGCGCGCCGTCGCCTCGCCGATTCCGCTCGCGGCGCCTGTGACGATCGCGACCTTTCCCTGCATTCTTGCCATCGAAGATTCCCGTTTTCAGACGATGAGCGATCGGTCGAGCGCTTCCGGGGAGGCGGCGCCGCAGAGGGCCATCGCGTTGTCGCACTCGTCGCGCAGCATCGTGAGCATGCGAGTGACGCCGCGCTCGCCGCCGGCGCCGAGAGCCCAGACCACGGGCCGCCCGATCGCGACCGCGCGCGCGCCGAGCGCGAGCGCCTTCACCACGTCGGTGCCGCGCCTCACGCCGCCGTCCAGGTACACTTCCGCGCGGCCGGCGACGGCTGCGACCACGCCTTCGAGCACGTCCATCGTTGCGGGCGAGCCGTCGAGCTGACGTCCGCCGTGATTCGAGACGAAGACCGCAGCCGCGCCGTGCGCGACGGCGAGGCGCGCGTCATCGGGATGCAGAATGCCCTTGAGCACCACCGGCAGCCGCGTGGACGCGACGAGCGCGGCGACGTCGTTACAGTCGAGCGACGGATCGAGCAGGCCGGTCACGTAGGTCGCCAGGCCAGAGTCGTCGCCGCCCGCGGGGAAGGAGCCGTGGCCTGCGGCGACGAGGTTCGCGAGCGACATGCCGGGAGCCAGCGTGAACAGGCTGCGCATGTCGCGGTAGCGCCGTCCCCACACCTGACCGTCCACGGTGAGCACGATTGCGCCGTAGCCGGCCGCCTCGGCGCGGCGCACGAGCTCGGCGGTAAGGCCGCGGTCGCGATAGACGTAGAGCTGAAACCAGCGCGGACCGCCGGCGGACGCGACCTCTTCGAGTGACGTGGTCGCGAGCGTGCTCGCGATCATCATGGCGCCGGCCTTGGCGGCTGCGCGTGCCGTCGCGAGCTCGCCGTCTTCGTGCGCAAGGCGCTGCATCGCGACGGGCGCGATCATCACGGGCGTCGAGACGGGCGTGCCGAGCACCGAGGTCGCGAGAGAGCGGCCCGAGACGTCGCGGAGCACGCGGGGCAGCAGGCGCACCCGCCCGAAGGCTTCGCGGTTGTCGCGCAGGGTCACTTCGTCGCAGGCGCCGCCGGCGAAGTAGTCGTACGCCGCCTCGGTCAGGTGCTCGCGCGCGATCGCTTCGAAGTCTTCGAGACAGACGGTCTTCACGCGTTCTCCCTTGAAGGAAGGCGAGCCCGGAATCAAAACTTGCTGCCCGCCGCTTTTCGAGCGGCGGAGAGCGCGGCTTCGCTCTTCTCGGCGTCGGCGAGCAGACCCTTGCCGGGCACGTGGTTCATCTCGAGCCGAATGCCGTCGGGATCCTCGAACAGCACCGAGTAGTAGCCCGGCGCCCACGGTCCTTCTTCGGGTGCGTGGACGATCTTCGCGCCGATCTCGACGAGGAAGCGGTGCAGCGTGTCGATGTCCTCGCGTTCGCGTGCCCGGAAGCAGATGTGGTGGAGGCCGGAGCGGCCCTGGACGAAGCGCTCGCCGGCGTACCTGGGGTCGCAGAACTGGACGCCGAAGCCGGTCCGGCCGCCCACGCAGTAGTAAAAGCCGTCCACGTCGAGGACCGGCGTCATGCCGAAGAAGGGCAGGAGCTTCGCGTAGAATTCCCTGGAGCGGGGGAAGTCGGACGAGGTGACGAACGTGTGGGCGATGCCGTTGATTTCCATACACGTGCCTCAGGCCGGGAGACAGATTGGGCGCCTTTCGCTGCGGCGGTGGCCGGCTTCGGGCGCGGTGCTCGTTCGCAGGACCGGCCTGGGTCGCCGGGCAGGTTTACCCGGGCTGAGCCGAAACTCCCGCTCGCATCCGCGTTTGCCTCCGGGGCGAGCCGACGAGTTAGCGCGGAGTCGCGTCGCAGGCCAGCGTCGTCGCGCGTGTGGGAGATGTGTCTCGCCAAAGTGTCTCACCGGAGGCGCGGAGCGGCCCGTTGCTGGCCGTGCTGCCGGGCGGAGCTGCCGCTGCGACTGTGAACCGGGCAACACGCAGGTTCGGGGAGCTTCGGGTGCTGCGTCGAGAGGGCGTCCGCTCCGCGTGCAGCGTTACTGCACACCGCGCCGGGCGTTGCTCCGCGCGGCAGCCGGGCCTCGCTTCACACCGTGACCGGGCGTCACTCCAACGGCGAAAAAATCGCCGCCGATGCTGAATCAACGGTTCCCTGCGAGGGCGCGCGGCGCTATGCTCCGCGCGTCGCAGGCGGGGAGCGACATCCCGTCTGTTATTGAAGCTGTCGCGTTCTACTCGCCGGTCTGCGGACGATCGGCGAGCAAAGCGGGCGGCGTCGCTCGAATGCTCATGGTCCGGAACGCCGCCTCTCTGCGGCAGTCCGGACGAGGTTTCTCCCCCGTGACCTCAGCGGGCGGGACCTCCCCCCGCCGCGAGCGGCGCCGCCTCCTCTCCCGAAATCGCGAAATCGGGGACGGATCCCGATTTCTTCCTCGCAAGCGAAGCGAAGTGATCTGCCGACGAGAATCGGCGGCGTTCGCCGCAACGCGCTCGAGAAACCGCGCGTCGCGCAGAAATCGGGGACGGATCC
>CAYYVZ010000264.1:0-7433 GCA_964475235.1 uncultured Myxococcales bacterium
CTCGATTCTCCTGCCCGCCATCGTCCTCGTCCTCTGGTCGCTTCTCATCCTCCGGTGGATGGTCGTGACGCGCGTCCCTGCGCTCAGCGCCGCCAAGGTGGATCTGAATGCGGCGGGAGGCCGCGGCGCCGACCTCGACGGCGTTCTGCCGCCGTCGACCCAGTGGAAAGCGCACAACTACAACCACCTGATGGAACAACCGACGCTGTTCTACGCGGTTGCGCTCATCGTCGCCGTCGTCGCTCCCGCCGACCGCGTGAGCTACCTGCTCGCGTGGCTCTACGTGGCGCTGCGCATCGTGCACAGCATCTGGCAGGCGACGGTGAACGTGGTCCGGGTGCGCGCGGCGATCTTCGCCGTCTACAGCACGGTGCTGGCCGCGCTCAGTGTTCGTGCGGCCATGCTGGTCCTTTCGATCTGACCAGGGAGCAGAGACGAAACGGGACGCCATCGACCGACCGTCATCCAAAATTGGAGCGAGGACGGAATTCGGCTGTTCGGACTCGGCCAATTCCACCGAATCGGGATCCGTCCCCGATTTTCAGCGGCTCTTGGCCTTGAACCGCGTCTCGTTGCTCGACTGCGCTTCGTCGTACTCGGCCTGCCAGCACGGCGTCCCGTCGTTGCGGCGAAGCCTTACCGTAACCGGCAGCGCGACGTCGAGCGTCGGAAGCTCGAGCCCGCCTCCGGCCCCCTTCATCTGAATCTTGCCGGGCAGGCCTTCGCGGATTCGCGCGGACGTAAGTCCCTCGAATGCTCCGGAGCGGTCAGAGAACTCCGCGTCGTGCTCCTTGATCTCCCAGCACGACTCTCCGTCGCAATCGGCCGCCGCGTCGATCGTCGAGCTGAGGATGAGCTGCTCGCCGCCGTAGATGCACAGCGACAGCGACGTGAGTGTCTGCGGAGCGCCGAACTCGTTGAGCTCCACCGGAGTCTGGCTGCGCCAGCGCCACATCACCGAGTCGCGGGCCGGGTCGCTGCTGTCGCGCCGGATGCGGATCGTGGACTTGCCGGCCGGAGCGTCCTGGCACGGATAGATCACGTCCGGCACGATGCAGCCGTCGCCCGGATCGCAGATCAGGCACGGATCGCAGGTGACCTCGCCGCCCGGAACACAGTCGCCGCCCTGGCACGTCTCCGAGAGCGTGCAGAAGTTGTCGTCCACGCACGGCGTGCCGTCGCTCGCGAAACCCTGGCAGTCGGACGTGCAGCAGTCGCCGCCCACCGCATTGCCGTCGTCGCAGACTTCGCCGGGATCCACCACGCCGTTGCCGCACTCGGTGCAGATCTCGAGGCTCCACTCGCCCAACGACCCGCTGTCGTTGGCTTCGACGTCCTCGATGGAAAGCGTCCAGGTGCCGGCCGCGTCCTCGCCCTCGAAGACGGAGAAGCTCTCTTCGGGAAGCCGAAGGATGGAGTCGTCGGTGGCGGGGCAGACGAGCGGCCCGACCGCGTCGTCACCGAGGTAGAGCCCGAAGTTGTCGTTGCCGGCGCAGACGTTCGAGAACAGCGTGCGCGTCGTGGAAGCCGGGCTCTCGATCGTCGCGACGAGGTCGCCGAGGTAAGTGTGCGTGCCCTTCATGCGAAGGCGCATCGACCGGATCTCCCCGATGTCCGGCATCGTGAGCGTCGAGGTCGCCGTCCCGATGTGGGGGATCGCTTCGGGCACATCCGTCGATTCGTAGACCGGGCAGACCTCGTCGGTCTCGCCGATCACGAACGGCACCTCGACGATGTTGTTGGCCTCGTTCTCCTCGGGAAAGACGTTCTCCGGATCGATGTGCACGCGGATGCGGTAGAGGCCGTCGGGCAGTCCTTCTTCGGTGATGTCCACGTACTGGCACGGAAGCCCCGCGCTGTAGACGTCGCTGCAGCCGGCCGTGATGCCCTGGTACGAGCAGCTGTACTGCGGGGTCGGGCACGACTGGTCGAGCAGGCAGAAGCCGTACTTCTGGCCCTCGGCCACGACGTTGCCTTCGGAGTCGAGGATCTCGTTCTTCGCGAAGTCCTCGAAGTGCGCGTGTCCGTGCGAGGTGCCGCAGACGAAGAGGGGATTCGAGCACGTAGCGCCCGGGTTGTTCGCGCAGTTGGGGCAGCCGGGCGAGCCGAGGACCAGGTCGTCGGCGCCGTTGTTGCGCGTGCGCAACGAGAAGCTGACGAGGTGGCGGTCGAAACGGCCGCCGGCGCAGCCTTCGTCCACGTCGCCCTGGATCACGTCGCGAACGAGAACCGTGAGGTCGGTGATTTCGGGGACGAGGTCGGGCAGGGCGCTTGCGGCGCCCGGCAGGCCGAGGCCGGTCGCGAGCGAGGCGGCGGCCGCTGCGGCGAAGAGCCGGAACCTGAGACAGTCCATCGATCCCCCGTGTCCCCGCGCGCCGCGGCGACCTCCGACGCATAGCAGGAGCCGCCGAGGGAATCAGCAGAATTCGCCCCGCGCCGCCATGGTTCGCCCGCCGGCCGGCGCTGTGGCGTCTCGGCCGCGCCTCTGGCATCAGGGCCGGCGGAGCAATCCCCATGAAAACCTTCGACAAGATCCTCATCGGCGGAAAGTGGGTCGCCCCACACGGCTCGGGTCATTTCGACATCGTGAACCCGACGACGGAGGAGGTCTGCGGACGCATCCCGCGCGCCAATGCCGAAGACGTGGACCTCGCCGTGCGCGCGGCTCGGGCTGCCCTGACGGGCTGGAAGCTGATGCCGGCGGCCGAGCGCGGCAGGTGCCTCAAGGCCGTCGCCGACGAAATGGATGCCCGCGCAGCCGAGCTCGGCGACGTGATCGTGGAAGAGCTCGGCTCCCCGGCTGCCATGACGGCCCAGTACATGGTGGGGTTTCCGGCCTCGACGATCCGCTTCTACGCGGACCTGCTCATGAACGGGACCTTCGAGTTCGAGGAGAGGATCGGCAACTCGGTCGTCGTGCGCGAGCCCAAGGGCGTCGTCGCCGCGATCACGCCCTGGAACTACCCGATCCACCAGATCACGGCCAAGGTCGGGCCGGCCCTGGCGGCCGGCTGCACGGTCGTCGTGAAGCCGAGCTGCGAAGTGGCGCTCTCGTGCTTCCTGTTCGCAGAGATCGCCGGGAAGCACCTGCCGCCCGGCGTGTTCAACTTCCTGTCGGGCAAGGGCAGCGAGATCGGCGAGGCGATGGCGACCCATCCCGAGGTGGACATGGTCTCGCTCACCGGCAGCACCGACGTCGGCCGCCGCATCATGGCGCTCGCGGCCCAGTCGATTAAGGAAGTCTCGCTCGAGCTCGGCGGCAAGGCCGCCAACGTGATCCTCGACGACGCCGATCCGTCGGTGATCCGAGCCGGCGTCTTCCACGCCTACACGAACGCCGGCCAGACCTGTGCTGCCTGGACGCGCATGCTGGTGCCGCGCTCGATGCACGAGGAGGCCTGCCGCATCGCCAAAGAGGTCGCCGAGACCGTCATCGTCGCCGGCGATCCCCGGCAGCCCCCCGATGCGGGGACCACGCGCATGGGCCCTCAGGTCAGCGAGCACCAGTACGAGAGCGTGCGCGGGCACATCCGCCGCGGCATCGAGGAGGGCGCCACGCTGGTCGCCGGTGGACTCGACCGTCCGGCGGGACTCGCCAAGGGGTACTTCGTGAAGCCCACGGTCTTCGGCGACGTGACGCCCGACATGTCGATCGCCCAGGAGGAGATCTTCGGGCCAGTGCTCACCATTCTGCCGTACGAGGACGAGGCCGACGCCGTCCGCATCGCGAACAGCACGATCTTCGGGTTGGGCGGCGCGATCTGGTCGAAGGACGTCGAGCGTGCAATGCGAGTGGGGCGCCTCATCGACACGGGCGGCATCGACATCAACGGCGGCACGTTCAACACGATCGCGCCGTTTCGCGGCATCAAGCAGTCGGGCATCGGCTGCGAGCTCGGCGTGCACGGCCTTCAGGAATACCTGACGACCAAGTCGTTCCAGCTGCCCGTGGACGGCAGGATCGCGGCCTACCTCGAAGGGAAATTCGAGGCTCGCAAAAGCGCTTAGGCTTTCGTCAGAAGGCTTTTCTTCACAGCCCCGTTGCTAGCCAAACGGGGGCACGTTTACTTTCTGGTTGTTGGATTCGCCGACGTACCTCAGCCTGCCGTCTTTCATGACCTCAGGTCGCCGGGCACAGCGAATTCCGTCTGGGATATCCCCCAGACGAGTCGGCAGGGACGCCGATGGACGACCATAAGGGGGAACCTGTGAACGCAAGCGTAGGACTGGACTGGACGACCCGCTCGGCGCCCGCGCAGGTTCTCTGGCTGGCGCCGCCCGCCCTCCTTCTCGCGACCATTTTCTTCTTCGACTTCCGGGCTTCCGACCGGATGATTTTCGGCCTTCCCTACCTGCTGGCCGTCGCGCTGGCCGAGATCACCATCGGCGGCGTTGCGGCGACCATCACGGCTTCGGTCGCCGCCGTCCTCGTGCTTCTCGCACCGATCATCGGAACCTCGGCGTCGGGCATGGACTCGGCCTGGCTCGTCCTGTTCGGCCGCAGCACGGTCGCCGCGTCGATTGGCA
This sequence comes from uncultured Myxococcales bacterium, assembly GCA_964475235.1. GTDB lineage: Bacteria > Desulfobacterota > Binatia > UBA1149 > CAITLU01 > DATNBU01. The sequence continues at coordinate 4,528 of CAYYVZ010000264.1, forward strand.
TGATGGTGCTCTTCCTTCGCCAGCGGGACGCTGCGCGCGAGACGATTCGCTCCCAGGCCGACGCCGTCGCAGCCACCTCGACCTCGACCAACCAGCGCAGCGACGAGCTGCGCCTCATGAACGCCCAGCTCCACCGCGAGATCGCCGAGCGCCGCCGCGCCGAGCTTCGCTCCGGCTACCTGGCGTCGATCGTCGAGTCCTCGGCCGATGCCATCATCGGTCAGTCCCTCGACGGTACCATCGTCTCGTGGAACGCCGGGGCCTCCCGCATGTACGGCCGCGACCGCGCCGAGGTGATCGGCCAGCCTGCGGCGAGCCTGTTCCCGCATGAGCAGCAGGCCGAGGTCACGAGGCTCCTCCGGCGTGTAGCCAAGGGCGAGCGCGTGGACGAGGTCGAGTCGGAGCGCCTGCGCAACGACGGTACGCGCTTCGACGTGTCGGCGAGCTTCTCCCCGATTCTGGACGACCGCGGCGCGATCATCGGTGTCTCGATGATCGAACGCGACATCACGCGCCGCATGCGCGCCGAGGAAGCCATCCAGAGCCTCAACGCCGAGCTGGAGGAGAAGGTCCGCCAGCGCACGGAAGACCTGGAGTCGGCCGTCGGCGAGCTCGAGGCGTTCAGCTACTCGGTGTCCCACGACCTTCGCGCGCCGCTGCGCGGGCTGCACGGCTTTGCCGAGAGCGTCCTCGAAGACGCCGGCGACCGCCTGAACGAGAGCGAGAAGGACATGCTCGGGCGCATCCAGAGGTCGGCCGGCCGCATGGACCGCATCATCGAGGACCTGCTGATGCTGTCGCGCGCCGGCAACCACCGAATCGAGAAGGAAGTCGTGAATCTCGGCGAGGTCGCGCGCTCGGTGGTCGAAGACCTGAGGGCGGGCGCTCCCGAACGCAACGTCGAGTGGGACATCGGAAACGGCCTTCTGGCCTGGGGCGACCCCGGCCTGCTGCGCCTCGTGGTGCAGAACCTCCTCGGCAACGCGTTCAAGTACACCGAGCACAACCCGCAGGCCCGCATCGAGCTCGGCGTGGACGAGCGCAGCGGCGAGAGCGTCACCTACTTCGTGCGCGACAACGGCACGGGCTTCGACCCGAGCCTGGCCGACAAGCTCTTCCGTCCGTTTTCGCGCCTGCACACCACCGAGGAGTTCGAAGGTTCGGGAATCGGGCTCGCCACGGTCGAACGGATCGTGCGCCGCCACAACGGCGTCGTCTCGGCCGACAGCGTCAAGGGCGAGGGCGCCACGTTCCGCTTCCGCCTGCCCGTACCGAGGCGCTCGCGTGCCTCCTCGGAAGACGAGCTCTCGTTCGGCGAGCAGGAAGATCTGTCGATCAGCGGGATGGCCTGATCGGGCTCCGAGCGCCGGTCCATAAGCCGGCGAGGCACGTCACATTCGGACGGCTGCGCAGAATCGCCTGAGCCGATTCCCGCGGAGGTCCGGGTGCTGGCTCCCCGGCGGATGGCCGTGTATCGTTTGCCGCCGGACGGGCGGACGAGCCGTGTCCCCCGCCGTCCGCCACAGCTTTCGAGGAGCCCATCCGTGCCGAGCCAGCCCAGCGTTCCAATGACCTTCGAGGCCGACCTGACCCTGCGTTCTCAGATCCAGGCACGGGCCGACCATCCGGAGGCCTCCGGAAAGTCCTTCCTGCGCCAGCACGACCGCACCTGGACGTTCGGGCAGTTTCGCGACGAAGCGACGCGGGCCGCCCATTTCCTGCTCGGGCGCCTCGGCGCCGTGGACGAAGCCCATCCGGGCCACGTCGCCATGCTGCTCGAGAACCACCTCGAGCTGACCCAGCTCTTCGGCGGCTGCGGGATCGCCGGCCTCACGCTTTTCGGCGTCAACAACGGCCTTCGCGGCGCCACGCTGGCCGGCGTCCTCAACCAGTCGCGCGCCCGTGTCCTCATCGTGGACGAAAAGTTCCGCGACGAGGTCGAGAAGGTGCGCGAAGATCTCCAGCACGTCGCGCCCGAGAACGTCCTCTACCTGCGCACCGGAAGCGCCGACATCCCGGCGAAGGAAGACTGGCTCGCGTGCATGGCGAGCGAAGTCGCCAGGCCCGGCACGAGCCTTCCGTACCCGGAAGCCGACGTGAACCCCGGCACCAACCTCATGATCATCTACACCTCGGGCACCACCGGGCTGCCGAAGGGGATCATGAACAACCACTTCAAGCTCTGCGCGACGGGGATCGGCGTCTCCAGCCGCCTCGAGCTCGGGCGCGAGGACTGCGGCTATACGTGCATGCCGCTGTTCCATTCCAACTCGATGTTCATCGGCTTCATGCCGACCTTCTGGGTGGGCGCCCGCCTCGCGATGCGCGAGCGCTTCTCGGCATCCAACTTCGTGCCGGACGTGCTGACTTGCGGAGTGACCTACTGGAACTACGTGGGCGAGCCCGTCCACTACGTTCTCCAGCACCTCGAGAAGAAGTATGGCGGCGACGTCGAGCGCCTGCGCGCCGAAGTCACGAACCACCCGGACAACCGATTCCACTACGCGATCGGCAACGGCGCTTCGCCGCCCGACATCGACAAGTTCATCGACTGGCTCGGGCTCGAGGACATGTTCGAGCTCTACGGCTCGACCGAGGCCGCCATTGCCACGTACCGCCGCAAGGGCGACCCGCGCGGCAGCGTAGGCGAGGTGACGGACGACGCGGTCAGGATCCTCGACACGGCAGGACGAGAGTGTCCGGGCGCAGACGTCGCGGCCGACGGAAGGATTCTCAACTACGAAGAAGCGGTAGGAGAGATCTGCCGCGTGGCCGAGGATACGGCGCTCTTCCAGGGCTATTTCGACAACGCCTCGGCCAACACGTCGAAGTACCGCGACGGCGTCTACCATTCGGGCGACCTCGGCCACATCCTGGTGCGCGACGGCAAGCGGTACCTGTTCTTC
>CAYYVZ010000265.1:0-7336 GCA_964475235.1 uncultured Myxococcales bacterium
CGCACCCGAAATGCTCATCGCGCCGGTGCCGGCGCCCGTGCCGGCCTCCGAGCCGGCTTCCACGTCGTCCGCCGCACCGGCCGCCACGGAGGCAAAGTCGTGATTCGCTTCGTTCGCATTCTTGCTGTCGCCGCTGTCGCAGCCTGTGTCGCCGTGCCGGGTGAGTCGCCAGCCGCCAAGTCGCTGGAAGAGCTTCTGGAGCAGACGCGCAACGCCCGCGCCGAGCAGCAACGGGCCGACACCGCGCGCGAGAAGGAGTTCCTCGCCAGCCGCGACCGCCAGGCCGCGATGCTCGCGGAAGCGGTTCGCGCGCGCGACGCCGCAGAGGCGCAGAGCAAGGCCGCATCCGAGCTCTTCGACGCCAACGAGAAGAAGCTCACCGAGCGCGAAGACCTCATGAACCAGCGTCTCGGCAGCCTCGGCGAGCTGTTCGGCGTGGTGCGCCAGGTCTCGAGCGACACCTCGACCGTCATGTACAACTCCCTCATCAGCGCCCAGTTTCCGAAGCGCGACGAGTTCTTCGCCGAGCTCGGCAAGGCCAGGTCGCTCCCCTCGACCGAGCAGCTGGAGCGCCTCTGGTTCGAGCTGCAGCGTGAGATGACCGAGAGCGGCCGCGTCGTGCGCTTCCGCACGAGGATCGTCGAGAGCGACGGGACGCCCGCAGAGGCGGACGTCGTGAGGATCGGCGCTTTCGTCGCAAGCTCGGGCGGTCGCTATCTGAACTACATGCCCACGCTGGGCACTCTTTCGGTGCTCGCGCGCCAGCCGTCGGCCGATCTCGTGGAGATGGCCGCCGGAGTGGAGGAGAGCAAGAGCGGAGTCGCGACTGCGGCGATCGACCCGTCGCGCGGCGTGCTGCTCACCATGCTGGTGCAGAGACCGACCGTCATGGAGCGCATCGAGCACGGCGAGGCCGTCGGTTACCTCATCATCGTCGTCGGCGTGCTCGGGACCGTACTCGCGATCTATCAGGCCCTGTACCTGTTCGGCGTCCGCTTCGCCGTGCGCCGCCAGCTCGGGGACATCGACAGGCCGGTCGCCGACAACCCGCTCGGCCGCGTGCTCGCGTCGGTTCGCACGTCGCCGTCGAGCATCGAGGAAGACGCGGAAGTCGTCGAGCTGCGCATCTCGGAGGCAGTACTCCGCGAAGTGCCGCGCCTCGAGCGTTTCCAGGCGTTCCTCCGACTGGCCGTGGCGGCAGGCCCTCTCCTCGGCCTCATCGGCACCGTCATCGGCATGATCATCACGTTCCAGAGCATCACCGAGTCGGGCTCGAGCGACCCGCGCCTCATGGCCAACGGCATCGGCCAGGCGATGATCGCGACGGTGCTCGGCCTCGGCATTGCGATCCCGCTGCTTTTCCTCAACGCGGGGCTCACGTCGATGTCGCGCGCCATCGTGCAGATCCTCGACGAGCAGAGCACCGGTCTGCTTGCCGAGAGCCTCGAGCGCGCGAAGGGACTGCGACGTGCCTGAGCTCTTCCAGATCGCGACGGACGCGACGGCGACCGTCGGCAACATGATCGACGCGGGCGGGCCTTTCGTGCTCGCGATCTTCCTTTGCTGCCTCGTCATGTGGACGCTCGTGATCGAGCGCACGTGGTACTTCTCGCGGATCCTGCCGCGCGAGACGGAACAGACGATTGCCGAATGGAAGTCGCGCACGGACCACCGCTCGTGGTGCGCGCGTCAGATCCGCGCGGCGATGATCTCGCGCCTCAACGCCTCGATGAACGCCGGCGCACCGCTTCTGGCCGTGCTCGTTCCGCTCGCACCCCTGCTCGGCCTCATCGGCACGGTCGGCGGCATGCTCGAGGTCTTCGACTCGATGGCGCTCAAGGGCTCCGCCGACGCCCGTGCGATGGCCAGCGGCGTGTCCCACGCGATGATCTGCACGATGACGGGCCTCACGGTCAGCATCTCGGGCCTGTACCCGGTCTTCTACTTTCGCTCGCGCACGCGCCGCGAAACCGAGCTGCTCGCGGACCACCTGGTGTACTGATGCGCATGCGCCGTCACACCCACTCGGAAGACACGACCGGCATCGACCTCGCGCCGATGCTCGATTTCGTGCTGAACCTGCTCATCTTCTTCATCATCACGGCCGTCTTCGTGAAGGAGGTCGGCATGCGCGTCGAGCGCCACGGCGGCGGCGCGTCGGGAGCGGTGGCCGGCAAGTCCACCGGGAGCATTTCGGTCGTCGTCAAGGCCGACGGCGAAGTCCTCGTGGATGGCCGCGTCGTCGACGTTCGCGCCGTGCGCGCCAACGTCGAACGGCTTCACGCGCAGAAGCCCGACTGGGGCGTCATGGTGACGGCTTCGCAGGAAACCGCGGCGGGCCTGCTCGTGCAGGTCGTCGACCAGATCCGCCTCGGAGGCGTCGAGAACGTCTCCGTCGGAACGTCGTCGAGGTAAGCCGTGCGATCGAGGCGACACGCATCCCACGAAGGGGAAGAGCACGGAATCGATCTCGCGCCGATGCTCGACTTCGTCTTCAACCTGCTGATCTTCTTCCTCATCACGACGTCGTTCGTGCGCGAGGCCGGCGTCACGGTCGTGCGGCCGGAAGCAGACACCGCCAGGCCGGAGGAAAACGGGAACATTCTCGTCGCGCTGACCTCCGGCGGCGAGGTCTGGATGGACCGGCGCCAGGTGGACCTGCGCGAGGTCCGCCCCACCATCGAGCGGCTCCATCTCGAGCGACCGGAGGACACCGTGATCGTGATCGCGGACAGGAACGCGAAAACGGGCCTCCTCGCGCAGGTCATGGACGAGATCAAGCTCGGCGGCATCAAGGACGTTGCCCTAGGCGCGTCCGGCAGGGGCGGCGACTGACGTGCGCTTCCTCCGCTTCCCCCTGGCTGCACTCGCGGCGACCGTCCTCAGCTTCTCGATGTTCGGCCTCATGCACGCGCTCACGTCCGTGCGAACCGAGGCGGGCGAAGCCGTGGCGGTTGCGAAGATCGAGTTCGTGCGGCTGCGCCAGGAAGTCGAGGTCGAGGAGAAGAAGCGCGAGAAGATCGAGCGCGTGAAGCCCGAGCAGGCTCCCGTCGTGCCGACGATCTCCGTCGCAAAGGAAGAAGGCGTGAACCTCGAGCTCGACGTGCAGGCGATCGCAGCCGGCCTCGGTGCCGAGTTCGGCTCGGCCGGCGGCGGCGGCGGCGACGGCAGCGGCGTTCCGGGCGGCCTCGGGATCGGCGGCGGAATGTCCGATCGCGGCGCGCTGCCCCTTGTTCGCGTCGAGCCTCAGTACCCGCCCCAGGCTGCCAAGCGCGGCCTCGAAGGCTGGGTGCAGCTTCGCTTCACGATCACGAGCGCCGGAACCGTCGCCGAGGTCGCCGTCGTGAAGTCGAGCAACCCCGTGTTCGAACGGGCCGCCGTCGAGGCGGTGCGCAAGTGGAAGTACGAGCCGCAGATGCAGTCGGGAACGGCGGTCGCCACCGCCGGTGTCGATGTCGTGCTGCGTTTCAACATGGAGAGCTGAAAACGATGAACGCTTCCGTATCGGGTAGGATTTCGACGAGCTGGTGGGTCACTCGGCCGATCGCGCGCGTGCTCGCGCCGGTGCTGCCTTTTCTGTTCGTGCTCGTGATCGTGAGCGCCGCCACCGCCAGCACGCAGGCTGCGGCAGAAGATGCTTCCGCGGCTGCGGCATCGGGCGCCCAGGCTGTGGAGACAGACGACGCGCCGAAGAAGGCTGCGACCGCACTCAACCCGACGGTCGCCGAGCGCCTCCTCATCGCCAACTCCTACCTCGAGAAGAACGAGCTCGACGACGCCCTCTCGGTGGTCGACGAGCTGATGCAGATCCGCAAGCTCAAGCCCACCGACCTCGCCCAGATTCATCGCTTCCGCGGCTACATCCTGCTCGCGAAGAACGACATGGACGGCGGCGGCAGGGAATTCGAGACTGCGCTCGCCCAGAATGCGCTCGACGAAGGCTCGAAGCAGGGAATGATCTACTCGCTTGCGCAGATCTACACGCAGGCCGGCAAGTACGACCGCGCCCGTACGCTCATCGACGAATGGTTCGCTTCCGCCAGGGATCCGAAGCCCGAGGCGTACTTCCTGAAGGCGATGGTCCTCGTCCAGCAGGAGGATTTCCGCGGTGCGCTCGAGCCCGCGACGAAAGCCAACGAGCTCGCGCCTGCTCCGCGCGAGAGCTGGCTGCAGCTTCTCGCCGCGGTGCAGTTCCAGCTCCAGGACATGGAGGCGGTCGCGGGAACGCTGCGCCGCCTGGTCGCAGTGGCTCCGGGCACCAAGCGCTATTGGGTACAGCTCGCGACCGTCGAGAATTCGCTCGGCAAGGAAGACGACGCGCTCGCCACGCTCGGCGTCGCGCACATCGGCGACCTGCTCAGCGAGGACAAGGAGTACCGCCAGCGCGCGCGCATGTGCTTCGTGAACGAGCTTCCGAAGTGCTGCACCGAGACGCTCGAAGACGGCATGGCCGCAGGTATCGTGAAGCCCGATGCCGAAGCGTGGCAGCTCCTCGCGAACTGCTACATCGCGTCGCGCGAGACCGACAAGGCCCTCGAACCTCTGGCCAAAGCGGGCGACCTCGCTTCGAACGCCAACGGCTACCTCCTGCTCGGCCAGATCCAGCTGCAGAAGGAGCGCTTCGACGCCGCCCGCGACGCGCTCTCGAAAGCCCGCACGAAGGCGAAAACCGAAGAGCGTGGCCAGGTCGAGTTGCTGCTCGGCATCGCCGAGCTCGGCTCCGACCGATACGACGCCGCCGAGCGGTCCTTCCGGATTGCGCAGGCCGACGCGAAGACCAGGCCCGCCGCAGAGAGCTACCTGAAGCACCTCGAGCAAAAGCGCGCGCTGCGTGCGATTGCGGATCCGGATGCGGTGGCCGGCGAGGAGTCGGGCACTCCGGTTTCGAATGCGGCGCTCGCGGAGAGTGCCGGCCGCCTGTGAGCGGACGCCCCGCCGGCTTCGCTGCTCGAGATCAGATCTTCGCCGCGACGATCGCTTCCGACGGGACGAAGAAGGGAGCCAGGACCCTGCGGTGCAGGATCCTCCAGCGGCTCGGCGAGAGTCGCGGCAGCAAGTCGAGTGGCCGGCAGCCGCCGACGATCTCGGGCGAGAGCTTGTGAATCGCCGACCAGAGACTCGCCACCGACTTCGTCAACCACGCGTCTCCCGTCGATAGACCGGCGAGGCAGAGCAGGCCGCCGGGAACGAGCATCCGATGGGCCTCCGTCAGGATCGCGTCGATGTCGGTGTCGGACAGAAGATCGAGCACGAAGTTGGAAACCCAGCGGTCGTAGGCTGCGTCCGGCTCCATCGTCGGGGCCGCGCCGTCCGAGAGGGCCAGCGTGGCCCGCGGGCCGAAACGAGCGAGACGGGTCCGCGCCAGCTCGAACATGGTCGGGCTGAGGTCGATTCCCCGGTACGTCGCCGCGGCCGGCAAGTGGCGCTCGAGCAGCGACTCGGCGAAGCGACCCGTCCCGCACCCGAGCTCGAACACGCTGCGCGCGGCGCCGAATGCGCCATGCTCCACCAGCTCGCCGGTCGTCCGGTCTTCGTAGAACGCCTGGCTGTCCTGAAACGACCCGATCCGATCGTAGACGCGGCGTGCCTGCTCATGCGAAAGCGTTCTCGTCATTTCGTCGGCCCCACTGGTGCGCCGCACAACCGGCGGAGGCAAACGAATCCGGCTCCTTCGCCGTCGGCCTACGGTGCAACGCACACCAGCGACGTCACCCCGAGCGTCGCGGTGATCGGGTCGAAGCTCGTGTCGGTCGCCGAGACGACGTTGAACGAGAAGTCGCCGGCGACGAGCCCCGCGTCGTTCGTCAGGAAACGGCATTGGGCGATGTCGGCCGGTGCGGCCGCACCGTCGTCGATGATCACCGACTCGCGCACCCGGCGGGTCGTCTCGTTGTCGAAGAACGATGCCAGCGCGCCGCCCGGCAGCAGGGAGGTACACTCGACGCCGGCACCGACGCCGGCCACCTCGCCGTCCGCATTCGCATAGATGAAGTCGTACGTGATGGAGCCGAGCGTCGCCGTGTTGGTCATGCGGATCTTCAGCGTGCAGCTGCGCGTGAAGCCCGAGCAGTCCGTGTCGCACATGGCACCCGGCGCGTTGTCCCCGCCGTTGTCGCAAAGCTCGGGCCCGCCTCCGGGGCCGCTCGTGCAGGTCGCGTCACTGCAGACGACGCCGTCCCCGCAGGCGGCGTCCGTGCAGTCGTTCGTGCAGGGGTCGTTGTCGTTCGTGTTCTCGTCGTCGCAGTCCTCGTTCGGCAGGTCGTTGACCTCGCCGTCGCCGCAGAACTCGAGCGTGCAGTCGGGCCGGCAGCCGTCGAAAACCTGATCGTCGCCGTCGTCGCATTCTTCTTCGTTGCCGGGATCGGCCGTCCCGTCACCGCAGACGGGCAGCGTGCAGTCGAGTCGGCATGCATCCGGCGTCGAGTTCGAGTTGTTGCTGCCGTTGTCGCAGGCCTCGCCTTCCTGCGGGATTCCGTTGCCGCAGACCGGGTCGCTGGGGAACGCCAGGTCGACGAGAATCGGGATCTCGACGCGGTTCGCGCGGTAGACGCACGAATGGAACTGCAGGATGGAGACCGGCTGGCTGCCGCTCGTCGGACAGTTCTGTCCGAAGCCGATGGACGGAAACTCCTCGATGCACGACGGCGGGATGCCGCCCAGCCACGCATCCTGAGCGCGGATGATCGCTTCGTTCACGTGCTCGTCGAGCGTGCCGGCACCGTAGGGTGGAAGCTGGCCGCGGCAGTCCACGTTCGACACGACGTCGGGCCTCTCGTTCTCCTCGAGGCAGTCGAGTCGCACGCGCATTTCCTTGAGCACCATCGACGACGCGCGCTTGGCGATGCCCTTGATGCATTCGGTGACGGGACCGCGTCCGGGCTCGAGCTCGGACGGATACCACACGTCGAAGAGCCGGCCGGCCGCGTCCTTGCCGATCGAGTCGATGCACTGCGTGAGCTTCTGCTCGTCGAAGGCATCCGAGTCCGGACAGGGACCGGGGTAGCTCAGCAGGTTGAACTTCGCACCCTTGCAGGACGCGACGATGCGCGAAAGCAGCTTCGCGCGCGCGCGGAACAGCTTTCCGGGCAGGGAGACCGACCCGGCACCCGACAGGCAGTTGGCGATCGGATGCTCGTAGCCGTCGAGGATGTCCGCCTGGCACTGAAGCCGAGCCTTCAGCGTCTTGAGCACGAACGTGTGGAGGCCCTTCTCGATGCCCTTCCGGCAGACGATCTCGGGGAGCTCCGCCGACTGCGACGGTACCGGGCCCGTGAACAAGCAGAGACCAGCAATCGAAAGGGCGAGAACCCGAGCCCCGGTGCGTGTGTTCCACATG
>CAYYVZ010000266.1:0-7330 GCA_964475235.1 uncultured Myxococcales bacterium
ATCGGGATCCGTCCCCGATTTGCTCTACAGCCTCGCGTGCGCGGCGAGCAGAGTCTCGCGGCGCGAAAGCGCGATCTCGGCGCAGGCCTTCATGACGTCGCGCACCATCGTGCGGTCGAGGCTGCCGAGGAAGTCCCGTGCCGACAGCTTCCGGTTGAACATGCGCGTCGCCTGCGCGCGGGCGGCGGCCGTACCCGCTTCACCGAGGCTGCGGTAAACGTACGCCGTAAGCGGCGACACCGTGAGATCGCTCTCCGATTCCTTCGTGCGGCCGGCCTCGAGCACGGCGAGAAGACGCGCATCGACCGGAGCGGATGTCGGCGGCGGCGGCAGGTAGCGCTCGATCCTGGCGGGCGGCAGGTCGTCCGCGCTGCGGATGTCTCCGAGCAGCATCGAGACCGGGCAGTCGCCGCCGCTCACCACAGCGAGGGCCTCGATGACGGCGATCGCGGTGACCTTGGCCCCGAGATAGCTCCCCGCGAACTCGATGTTGCGCCGCGCCGCCGCGCGCAGCTCCGCAAATTCCGCGTCGCCCGGCGTGCCTCGGTACCGGTGGAAGATGTGATCGGGGTCCAGCGTGGCGAGGAACGCTTCCATGCGCGTGAGCGCGCTGCGGTACTCGCAGATCGAGTAGACGCCCACGGCGGCGAGCGGCGCATTGGATTCCTCGATCAGCTGCCACGTGGTCGAGAGGAAGGTGCCCGCGTCGGAGACCGCAAAGCTCACGACGTCGCGATTGCCGAGCACGACGGCATCCCGGACGATCGTGTCGATCTGCCCGTCCTCGAGCGGAACGCCCAGCAGCGCGGCGGCTTTTCGCACGCGATCGGCGAGCGCGTCGGCAGGCTCGCGGCCGTCGGCTCCGGCGCCGCGAAACGGCACCGTCGCCTCGATGCAGGCAACGACCGCCAGGATGTCGGCCATCGGCAGCCAGGGCTGCAGCGACCGCGCGGCCACCCCCGCGCTCAGCAGCTCGTTGAGACCGCCGTAGTGCGGCAGCTTCTGCCCTGCTTCGAATCCGAAGACGGTCGCACATGCGACGAGGCCCGCATCGCTCGCGTCGATCGGCTTCAGCAGGACCGAATTGCCGCTCGTCCGTGCCACACGCTTCAGCACCCCGTGCGCACGCCGCGGGAACCCGTCGTCGAGTTGTACGTAGACGACGTCATGGAACAGCGTCGCGAGCACCTGGCGCGGGTTCATCCCTTCGCTCATCGCGAAGATGTGGCTCGAAGTGTGGTAGACGCGGCGGCCCTGGTCCATCGAATCGTGGATGAGCATGGCCAGCACTTCGACGTCGTGGCTCGGAACGTCGGCCGACAGCGCGCGGAACGCGTCGTCGAACAGCCGGATGAACCGGTTGATGGTCGCGATGGCCACGCCGGCAATCTAGCGGGGGCAGCGACAGGGAAAAAGGGGACCGATCCCTTTTCGTGCCCGGCACAATCGGGGACGGGAGCCGCGAGCCGGCGAGCGGCGAGACCGACCTCAATGCGAGAATCGACATCCCGCCTCTTCTCGACACTGCGCAATCGGGATCCGTCCCCGATTTCAGTACTGGATGCTCGTCGCGATCTCTGCCAGTGGGATGTAGTTCTCGACGTCGACCTGGGTGGAGAGCCGCTTCTCGGTCTCGACGAGCGCCTGCCGGAAGTCACGCGCGGCGTTCTGTAGCTTCTCGCTCTCGAACGCGTACTCGACGTCTTTCAACAGTGCGACGTTGTGCGGCTGGAAGAACATGTCGAATGCGAGCGTTGCCTTGAACAGGTCCCAGCCGTTGAGAATGCGGCGGTGGTTCACCGCCTCCATCGACGTGGAAGCGGGGGGAGGAACGCGAATACGGAAGGGCGTGCGCCGCGGGTGCAACCGGTAGAAGCTGCGGTGATCGAGACTGTGGGCCACCGACACGTCCCATATGTAAGCCGCGACGGCGGCAACCAGATTGTCCCCGCTCTCGCCGGGCCCGAGGATCTCGCCGGAATCCGGAAAGCCCGGCAGCCATTCGGCGATGTAGTGGGCCCATCGCTTCAGGTAGTGGATCTCTTCCTCTGCCTTCGGCGTGTCGCGGCGCGCGAGGAGGTCGTCCACGACGACACGCACGAAGGCCGTGATCGTTTCGTGATACGCGCGCAGCACCGTTCCGAAATCGGAGGGGATGTCGAGCGCCCTCGGGACGAGGGGATACACCCACTTCGGATATGCCGCGCCAGGAGTGTCCGACGGCGTGTAGGTGCACAGATAGTGCGGATAGCCGACGTACCCGGCCGCCACGAGCACGCGCACCCGCGCACCCGGGGCGCAGTACGGCGCGTAGATCTCGCCGCGCGTCTCGCTGACCACCGAGTGACTGCCCTCCAGCACGGCGTGGTTGACCGCAAGCGCGAGCCGAAGGTGGGGAAACAGAAGCTGAAACAGGGTGTGGTCGGTCGGAAGTGCCGAAGTGGTGATCGCGTTGACGGTGTCCCACGGGAAGTGCGTCGCGGGATGTCCGGAAAGCGTCGTCACGTGGGCGGCACCCTGGAGCACGAAGTACTTGGAGAGCGTCCACGCTTCGACGTGCTTCGGATCGACGACGAGGTAGTCCCAGCGGCGGCCGGCCCCCTCGCCGACCAGGCGTCCGATGCGGATGGCTGCAGCGCCCCACTCGCCTCCACTCCGTACGAAGAGAGTGATTGTCGGCGAGATCCACATTCCGTCGTACGGAACGATGTCCTGCACGGGAGTGAAATCCATGGTGTAGAGCTCGGACCCGGCGTCGAAGCTCACGCCCTCGAAGAGCGACCGGACCTCCTCCGCATCGGTTCGCCGAAGGTACTTGCTGTAGATGGTCGTCGTCAGCAGCTCCGTGAACACCTCGTCGGAAATGTCCTCGACGCGTCCGCGCGTGAACGCCGTGTAAGCGGCGCGCGGGATGCTCGTCAGCATCGTCTTCAGGTAGCTGCGGCCGGCGTGTTGCGACCAGTCGTCCTGCTCTTCCTGAGACGGATGCAGCACTTCGGCGGCCATCGCCATCGGATGGTCCGGCGCGGGCTGCGGCCACGGCCCTGCGCGGTCGTACAGGAAGGCGGTGCGTTCACGCGGGAAGAACTGGATCTTGTGGTGGTCGCTACCTGTGTCCATGGCTGCGGTTCCTTTCGGCCGGATGGCTACGCTCGCTTTTCGGGCGGGAGACTACGCTTCCTATCGCGCGGCAGGCTACACCCCTGCGCCGGCTGCTCCGTGCAAAAGATTCGTTCGAAAGCGCTGAAGCTCGGCTGCACACCAGCGCTCTCCGGTTGCTTCCATCGTGAGGAAGGCCCGGTCGAGCGACGCCGACGCGGCGCCCGTGTCGCCGTTGGCACGATAGCCGTCGGCGAGCAGGCCGAGCCAGTACGGTACGATCACCGAGCTCCCCGTCTGACCGTACTCCTCGATCCCGCGCACGAGCACGCCGAGGCCCTCGGCCGTGTCGCCGAGGCTGATCATCGCGGAGCCGCGCAGGATCGTGCCGACGGTGAGATAAACGGCGACCTCGCGCTCGCTCGATAGCGGCAGCAGTTGCTCGGTGAGCGCGAGGCAGGCGTCCGCGTTGCCGCGCAGCCGCTCGAACCATGCCGCGAACGTCAGGGCGTAGCTGAGCGTGAACGGATGATCGCTCGAACGTCCCAGCTCGAGACTGCGGCGGCTCGCGGACTCGGCTTCGTCCGGACGCCCGAGGAGCCATAGATCCAGCGCGAGGTAGGCAAGCGCGGCGACGCCCGGATCCTGCCCGTATACGAAGCGATGCATGGCATCGCGCCCTCGATCGTAGGTGTCGATGCTGCGCTCGAGATGAGCGCGCGAGTCTTCGATCTCCGACAGGTAGAAGAGGTTGGCGCCCATCGCGAGGCTCGATTCGACGACGAGGCCCGGGTCGCCCGTGCGCGCGGCGAGCCGAACCATGTCCTCGGCGAGACGCCGCCCCGACGAGTGTTTCGCGCGCAGGCAGTGGTAGGTCCACAGCCCGAACATCGCGGGCATGAGCTCGGGCGGCTCGCCGAGCGAGCGGCAAAGCTCGTGTGCGCGCGCGTAGTCCTGCTCGACCTCCGGATCGGCGTACCCGCGGGTCGCCATCAGCGGCGGCCCGAGCGCGAGCAGGCATTCGAGCTCGAGCTGGGTGCGCTGCGGCGACTCGTCGAGCTTCGCCACGGCGGCGAGGCCTCTCTTCAGGTGCTGGATCGCTTCCTGGTTGGCGGATGCGAGCGCGGCCTTGCGGCCCGCTTCGAGCCAGAGCGGTGCAGCGCTCGTCCAGTCCCCGCCTTCCGCGTAGTGCCGCGCCGGCAACTCGGGATAACGCTCGAACGTCGCGGGCGAAAGCGCCCGCAGAACGCGCGCGGCCCGCCGGTGATACTCGCGCCGATCCGTCAGCAGCAGCGTCTTGTAAGCGGCGTCCTGCACGAGCGCGTGCTTGAACGTGTAACTCGCCCTCGGCGCGAGGCCGCGCGCGAAGAGAAGCCCTGCCCTGCCGAGCTCGCGAAGCGCCTCTTCCAGGTCAGCGACGTCGTCGCCGGCAACCGCGCGAAGCTGCTCATGCGTGAACACGCGGCCGAGTACGGCGCCGATCTGCGCGACGCGCTTGCCCGTCTGCAGCCGGTCGAGTCGCGCGAGCAGCGAGCCTTCGAGCGTGGCGGGAATCGCATTTTCGTCTCCGCCGTTCCCGGCGGGACCGGCAGTCTCGTCGAGCAGCATTCGCGACAGCTCTTCCACGTGAAGCGGAACGCCGTCCGCGCGCTCGATCACGCGGGCCCGCAGCGCCGCGCGAAGGGCCTTGTCTCCGCACACGTGGTCGATCATCCGCGAGACCTGGGCCTCGGTGAGCGGGCCGACAGCGAGCGGCGAATGATGAAGCGACGTCGGCCACGGCGACTGGAACTCCGGCCGGGCCGTCATCACGAGGCACATCGGGACGGTCGGAATCTGTTCCACGAGCGCACTCAGGAAGTCGAGCGAGGACGGGTCGCACCAGTGCAGGTCCTCGACGAACATGACGACGGGCTGCTGCTCGGTGAGCTTGAATCCCCACGCGATCAGCCCGCTGATCGTGAGGTCGCGGATCGCGTCGGCCGACAGCTGCGTCTCCGGCACGTCCGCGTTCTCGATTCCGAGAAAGCGCGCGAACACCGAGATCATCTCGTCGCTGCGTATGTCGTCGAGCCCCGCTCGATCGACGAGCTTGCGCAGTTTGGACTCGTCGTCGTCGCTGTCGAGGATCCCGATGGCCCGCTCGATCAGCTCGACGATGGGAGCGAACGGCGTTCCCACCGCGTACGGAGAACAGTGCGCCTCGAGCCACGTGTGCGGCTCGGCCTCGAGCTCCTCCTGCATCGCCACGACGAGCCGTGACTTTCCGACCCCGGCTTCGCCCTGGATCAGCACGATCTGCCCGCTGCCCCCCTGGGCCTTGGCCCAGCGATCGAGCAGCAGCCCGACTTCGAGCTTGCGCCCGACGAGCGGCATCGCCGGCGCCGCCTGAAGCCGGCTGTGAACGCCGGCGGGACGGACCACGCGGTAGCAGCGCACGGCGCCGTCCACTCCTTTGAGCTCCTGCTCACCCATCGCTTCGGTGACGAATGCCCCGACCACGAGCCGCCGCGTGCTCTCGCTGATGACGATGGTGTCCGGGTCGGCGAGTCCCTGCAGTCGCGCCGCCACGTTCGGCGTCGAGCCGAACGCCATCGACCACCTGGTCTCGCCGACCTCCATCGGGCCGACGACGACGTGGCCGGTGTGAATGCCGATG
The DNA here is from genome assembly GCA_964475235.1 of uncultured Myxococcales bacterium. GTDB lineage: Bacteria > Desulfobacterota > Binatia > UBA1149 > CAITLU01 > DATNBU01. The sequence continues at coordinate 5,759 of CAYYVZ010000266.1, forward strand.
CGCGCCCGCAGCGGCTCGCCGATCGATGCCGCGAGCAGCTTGCTGATCTCGCCCATCGCGCGGGTGATCTCGACGGCCGCGCGAACGGCGTGCTCGGCGTCGCGCTCGTGTGCCCGCGGATAGCCGAAGAACACGAGCAGACCGTCGCCGAGCAGCTGGGAAACGTGGCCTTCGTAGCGCTCGACGATCCGGGTGCACTCCGTCTGGTAGAGTTGCACGGCGTCGCGCCAGTCCTCCGCGTCGACGGCGGAGGACAGCCTCGTGGAATCGACGAGGTCGGCGAACAGGACGGTCAGCTGGCGCCGCCCGCCGCCCGCGGCGCTCTCTGCAGACGGCGCCTCGGACGACGCCGAAGCCGCGCCGTCCTCGAGGCGCACACCGCATTGGGCACAGAAGACGGCGCCCGCAGCGGCGGGCGTGGCGCAGGCGGCGCAGACGATGGCGAGGCCGCGACCGCAGGCGATGCAGAAACGGTTTTCTACCGCGTTGTCGTGACTACAGGTCGGACACTGAACCAAGCCGGGCACCCTTCCCCCGCCCCCGCGTCGTACACAATCATCCGTTGCCCGCGCCGATGCCAGCGCGGCATCGTGCAGCAGTTCACTTCGGTCGGCGGCGTGACGCCTGCCCGGCTCCGGCGTTCCCCTCTACGCCCGGAATCCTGTCCGAGGCACTGCTTCCGACCGCAGACCGGACCAACCCCGGCGCCATGATCCTGCCACCATGCCCGCCAGTGGACCGGCCCTCGTCGACGTCGCGGCGCGAGCGCTACGGCTGCCACGCCGGCCCGTCGCCGCTCACCGTCATGCTTTGAACGTCTTCGCGCAGCGGCGTCACGGTGCCGCCGAGATCGATCGAGCCGCCGCTCGACGTCATGCCCTTCTCGAAAGTGATCGACGTCGTCCCGTCCAGGGTCACCGTGTACGACGCGCCGTTGTCCAGCACCGACGGACTCAGCGCGGCGCCGGCGGCGTCGCGCGCCTGCAGCACGTGCAGCATGTAGCTCTGCGAGGTCCCGGGCGTCGTGTCCACCTCGATGCGGTACTGGCTGTTGCCGTGCGACCCTTCGTCCACGACGCGGTAGCTCCGCGAAGCCGGCAGCAGCGTCGTCATCGTGAGCGCCTGTGTGCCGATCGTGCAGGTCGCACTGGTGCTTCCCGACACGACGGGGCTGGTCTCGCAGTGATTGAGGAACGTCCTGGTCGCGGACGCGCTCGACGTCTGCAGGCGGTCCAGCACGACGAGGGTCTCGAGCGAGCGGACGAAGACGAACTCGCGCCGCCACTCCTGCATCTGCGTTGCCGGCGGAACCAGATCGACGGCGGCGTAAGCATAGCCGGGCTGCGACTCGAGGCGCTCGACGACGGCCGACGGCCCGGAGTACTGCGGCCCCGGGTTCGCGCCGTTGACGAGCACCGTGTTGTGCGCGATCGGCAGCGCGCCGTCCACCGACCCGACGCCCGCATAGCCGGCAACTTCCGTCGAGCCTGCGCCCGAATACGACGCCGTCTCGCGCGAGACGAAGCGTCCGCCGCGCCAGATCTGGAACGTGCCGTAGTCGCCGTGCTGGTG
>CAYYVZ010000267.1:0-7304 GCA_964475235.1 uncultured Myxococcales bacterium
CCGCGAGAATGGCGAACAGCGGAGTCTTTTTCGGGGATTGGTCAGTCATCGGTGAGCGGGGACGTTTACCTGTACCGTCCATTTGTACCTTTTACCGACTGCTGGATCGCCGCGCAGATGGCTGCGAAATCGGGATCCGTCCCCGATTTCCGAAACCTGTACCCGTCCCGGGTTTCCAAATGAAAGGGGCCTTTATCCCGGGCGGGATAAAGGCCCCTCGTCGGACTCACGCTTGGGCCGGGCTCAGAAGCCGGAGTCGGCGATGTAGTCGGTCAGCGCGGCGTAGAACTCCATCTCGTCGAAGGTGTCGGGGCCGACGCCGATGATGTCGATGTGGTCCTGCGGGATGACGTACGACTTCGACGTCATCATCGTCGAGGTCGGCGCGTTCAGGTTCGTGCAGTCGCCGGTCGCCGTGCGCTCGTACACGTAGTCGAGGCAGGGCCAGCAGCCGACGTGCTCGAGACGCAGGCCCATCTGGGCGGAGTTGATGCCGACCAGGCCGTCGTCGTCGGTGTCGTTCTTGTTGCCGTTGCCGATACCGGCGGCGCCGTCGTTGTCGGTGTCGCCGACCGCGTAGCCGTCGCCGTCGATGTTGTAGAAGCCCTGCTGGAGCAGGTAGAGGGCCGGGTTCACGTCGAGGCCCTGCTGGGCCGTGAGCATGCTGCGGCTGCGCGCAATGTACGACGTGCTGTTCGGGTACGTCGTGTTGTAGGCCTGAAGACCCGTCGTCACGCCGTCCGTCGAGCTGTAGTCCTTGTACATGAGCGACTTGGCCGCCGCGTACCCGTCGTTGCCCGCGCCGTAGACCACGTTTCCGTAGAAGATCGCGAGCGCGTTGATCACCGAGCTGACGCCGGGATTGAGGTCGAGGATGTACTTGGCAACCGGCGAGCCGCGGTGCGGCGACGCCAGGCTGATGCCGTACTTCACGACGTTGCGAGCCTTGTTGGTGTAGAGGAGCTTGGCCGCCTTGCGCAGGTCGATTCCGCCCTGCGAGTGGCCGACGATGTTCACGTACTGGGCGCCCGAAGACGCCATGTAGCCGAGAATGTCCTGGTAGAGCTCGTAGCCGCGCGCTTCCGAGGACTGGAGAGGAGTGACCGACGCGATGAACGACTTCTGGCCGGTGTTGATGTCGCCGTTGCAGGTCGTCTCGAGGAATCCGTCGCACGGATCGAGCACGAAGACTCCCCAGTCGTCGCCCCAGTAGTCGTAGCCGAGGATGTTGTCGAAACCGCCCGCGCCGTGGGCGAAGACGATGGGGTAGAGAGTCTTGTTGGCGGTGCGCGCTTCCGAGCTGCCCACAAGGCCTGCGGTAAGGGCACACGACAGCGCCAGGGCGGCGCCGAGCTTGGTCGATCCTTTCATTTTCCCTCCGGAGAAATCGGGCGCCGCCTGGGCGGCTCTCCCCAGTCGCTGGATGGTCTTGCAGGCGCCGGCCTGTGGTCGGCAGGCCTTTCCTTGGCGCCCTGGTCGTCCAGCGACTCGGCGGAATGTACCGGCCAGGTTTTATTCCGTCAATGAATTTGAACGGTGCTTCACGCGCTCACATCGACTTTTGTGCGCGAAACCCGGTGACTGGAGTTCAGTTTGTCACTCGGCGCACGCAACACGCGCCAGTACGCGAACGACTACGGACGCGCGACGAGCAGCGGTAGGCAAACGACTACAGGATTGGCGAGCGCGCGATGCGCACCATCGGCGAGCGACTGGCAACTTCCCAGAAGTGCGAAGCGCATTGTCGGCCGAGTGACCGGCGGCCGCGCAAGCGAGCGCAGCTGGATCACGTCGCCGAAAGTAGAGAGTGCCGGTATCCGTCCTACGACGGCCGCGGAATCCCCGCCTTCACGCGGCCGCGCTGCGCGAACAGCCGAACGACGGTGTAGACGGCCTTCGCGATCTCCTTGCGCGAGATCTTCGAGATCCCTTCGCGCCTGTCCTCGAAGAGAATCGGCGACTCGCCGACCTTCCAGCCGCGCGCCTGCACGAGAAAGAGGATCTCGATCAGGAACGAGTAGCCGTTCGAGAAGATCGCGTCGAGGTCGATCGAGTCGAGCACCGAGCGCCGGTAGACCCGGAAGCCCGCCGTGCAGTCGTTGGCCGTGAGGCCGAGCATCGTGCGCGCGAAGCCGTTGGCGCCGCGGCTCAGCATGCGGCGGTGCAGCTTGAAGTCGCGCGTGCCGCCGCCCGGCACGTAGCGCGAGCCGATCATGAGGTCGTGGTCGACGAGACCGTCGAGCAGCGCCGGGATGTAGCGCGGGTGATGGGAGAAGTCGGCGTCCATGGTGCCGATGGGATCGAGGCCGAGCGCGGCGGCGTGACGGATGCCCGCGATGTGCGCAGTGCCGAGTCCGAGTTTGGCGGGCCGGTGCACCGCGTGGACTCGCGGCTCGCGCGCGGCGAGCTGGTCGACGAGGGCGCCGGTGCCGTCCGGCGAGTTGTCGTCGACCACGACGACGTGCGCGCCGACGGGTAGCGCGAGGATCTCGGTCGCAAGGCGAACGATGTTCTCGCTCTCGTTGTACGTCGGAATGACGATCGCCGGTCCGGAAAGCACGCGCTCTCCTAGCTGCGGGCGCACCAGAACGCGAGTCTGTTCGGGGACGGGTACATGCATCCGTTCCCGCTATTGTGCCGGGCTGCTCGCGCCGCCGAGCCGCGCGACGTCTTCTGCACTCACGTCGAACACGTAGATCGAGCTGCCGACGCGCGCGACCGGTTCGAGTTTGTCGAACCACGTCCACTGCCCCTGCTTCACGCCGCGGATCCTCTCACCGGCATAGGTGATCGCGTACGGGTACCCGCCAAGGAAGTTCGCGCTGACCGCGCAGAGCCCGGGCGTGGGTACGACCGGCGCGATCGTGTAGTCGATGCCGTAGACCTTCGGATCGACGTGGCCGAAGTAGCCGAGGCAGATCTTCGAGAGACCGCGCGCGTCCATGTACTCCTTGAGCCGGCCGAGGTCCTGGCCCCAGTCGAGATTCGAATCGAGCAGCAGGCGCCGCGCGCGATCGTTGCCGCCCGCGAGCTCGTTGAAATACGCGAGGTGATACGGCGCAGCGACGGTGCACGCGCCGAGCTGCCAGACCAGGAGAGCCGCAACCGCGATCGCGCCGTTTCGTCCCCGCTCGAGCGCCAGATCGACGCCGCGCCCCGCGAGCAGCAGCAGGAACGGGAAGGCCGGCAGCATGTAGCGGATCCCGTAGTCCTTCGCGTAGTGGAACGACAGCAGGTAGATCAGAAACAGCGGCGGCAACACGATCCACAGATCGTCGCGCGAGCGGCGCATCGCCACGGCCGCCGCGCCGGCACCGACGAGCGCGAGCGAAGCGAGCGGCGTCTTGAGCGCCATCGTGTAGAGGTAGTAGTACCACCAGCCCGTCTGCGACCAGCTTCCGCCGAGAAAAGCCGGGAACTCGCCGCCGCCGGCAGCCGCGAGCTGGAAGCGAAGCCCTTCGACGAGCGGCGCCGGTAGCGGAAAGCCCTGGAAACCGTACGACGCGAGAATCGCGATCCACGCGGCCGCGGCCATCACGGCGCCCACACCGACAAAACCGACGACGTCGTCGCGGCGCCAGCGCGGCCAGTTCAGCGCGACGATCGCGGGCACGACCGGGCCGTAGAGCGCCGCCGTTCCCTTGACCGCAAACGCGAAACCGAAGAGCGCGCCCGTCGCCGCCGCCCAGCTCCAGTCCTTCTGGAGGTTTCGCACGCGCGACGTCGTATAGAGCGCGGCAAACAGCAGCAGCGTGACGCCGATGTCGAGCGTCGCGAGGCCGCTGTGCGCGAGGATCGGCGGCATCGTCGCGTAGAGGATGAGCGCGGCGAGCGCGGCAACCGGCGACAGCAGCTCCCGCGCGCGCAGGAACACGAGAAGGCCGAGTACGACGCCGAGCGCGACGACGACGAGTCGCGCCGCGAAGAACGCATCGGTGTAGCGCTCGCGGTTGAGGTTCATGAAGCTCGTGCCGAAGATCCACGGGCCCCAGCCCGTGCGGTTGTCGCGATGACGCGGATCGAGGTCGAGCTTCACGTCCATCTGCGTGAGCGGAAGCGCCATCGCGATCTTGAGCAGCGGCGGGTTGGTCGAGTCGAACGTGAGGTCGCCGGTCTGCAGGTGGTAGAGGCCCTCGGGCACGTAGACGAATTCGTCGGGAGTCGGCGTGTCACCGCGCGCGACGACGATCGCGTTCAGTGCGAAGAAGGCGAGCGCAGCGGCGACGACGGCAGCCTGAACGACCGTGCGGCGCGCGAGCGACTGGAGGTGCGCGGCGAAGCCGTCGACGTGGGAGCGTGATCCGCCGCGTGGGCCGCCGGCTGCGCTCTGCGCGGGATTCACGCCGGAAGTCTCCGATGCCTCTCCGGCAGAGGCGGGCGCCCGGCCCGGTCCCGGCGCTCGCGGCGCGCCCGTGTTTCGTTTCCGGCGATGAGACATGCGGCAGCTACTTCGAGAGGAGCTGCCGGCGACGATAGCACCCGAGCGCATGATCGTTGACCATGCCGGTTGCCTGCATGTGCGCGTAGACGATGGTCGATCCCACGAACTTGAAGCCGCGCTTCTTCAGATCCTTGCTGATCGCGTCCGAGAGCGGCGTGCGCGCCGGGTAGTCGCCGAGCTTCTCGAAACGGTTCACGACCGGTTTGCCGTCCGTGAAGGCCCAGATGTACTTCGAGAAGGTACCGAACTCGCGCTGCACTTCGAGGAAGCGTCTCGCGTTGCCGACGGCCGACACCACCTTCAGGCGGTTCCTGACGATCCCGGGATCCGCGAGCAGCTTTTCGATGCGCGCCGGCGTGAAGCGCGCCACCTTCGCCGCATCGAAGTCGGCGAAGGCCGCACGATAGGCCTCGCGCTTGCGCAGGATCGTGTACCAGCTGAGGCCGGCCTGCGCGGCTTCGAGCGTGAGGAACTCGAAGAGCTTGCGGTCGCTGCGAACGGGCACGCCCCACTCGTCGTCGTGATAGGCAACGTAGTCAGGCTTGGAAAGGTCCACCCACGGACAGCGTGTCTTTTGGGGACGGGTCTGAATTTCCCGAGTAGCCATGGAATCGAGGAGCCGGATACCAGAACCGCCCGTTGCAAGCACGGCCGCGCCGAGGAAATTCGGACCCGTCCCCGTCTTGGCCGACGCCGGAAGTGGCGTCTGGATGTTCGCCGCTCGCCAGCTCGCGGCTCACCCCAATTCCTATGGAAGTGAAAGCCAGCCGTTCTCCAGCACGCGGTCGATGTAGGTCGAACCACCCATGCCGTCGGGCTTGTAGATGGCCGCCTCTCCCCACGCGAGATTGCTGAGCGGCGGGCACGTATTGCCCGCGTGACCGATGAGCCCCGTGTTGGTGCCGGGCGCCGGCGGGTCCGCAAGCATCACGAACGTGTCGGTGCAGCGGTTGGCCTCGTCGTAGACCCAGTAAGTCAGCTCCTGGCTTTCTTCGATCACCGGCCCGAAATCGTAGAGCTGGGCCGTCTCCACGTTGCGGCAGTACTCGCTCGAAAGAACGCGGCCGACGGTGATGCCGAGGGTGTCGAACGCGGCACCGGTCGCCGCCGCGTCGATGCGTCCCTGGTTGTTGAGCTGGCGCGCGGTCGCGGTCCCGCAATTCGAATCGCAGCTCTTCCACCAGTCGGGGAACATCGTCACGTTCGCGGTGCCGAGGCTCTGGTTGTCGGAACAGACGTCGGCGTCCGAGTGACGCCAGTGGATGACGTAGCCGCCGGCGACGAGGGCCTGGCGAACCGTCGGCGTGAGCGTCGTGTGGCTGCCGGCGGGCTCGCAGTTTCCCATCGAATCGCACCCGTAGACGGCGTAGTGATAAACGCGAGGCGTAGCCATCGTGTTCGGCAGCAGGTCGGTGAGATCGTCGGCCGCCGCTTCACCCGTACCGTTGAAGATTACGGTTGCCGACGAATCGGTCGGACCCGCGACGGCTGTATTGAGGCGACGAAGCACGCGCGCGTGCGTCCAGCCTGCGATCGGCTCGTTCCAGGTGAGGTCGATGTCGCCCACGTCGATCGCGGCCGCGAGGCCGGTCGGCGGAGGTGAGACGTACGTGCCGTCGATCCTCGCGACCGCAAAGGCGAGGAAATCGGAGACGAGGTCTTCGACCGCAGCCGCGTCGCCGGTCGTCTCGCACGAACCATGCATCTCGCGATACGTGAAACCTTCGGTGAGGTCGCTCTGCGCGTCGAGCAGGCAGTCGGGATCGGGAGGATCGGCCGAGGCGGCGCCGCCGCGCCGGCAGGAAAGCTCGTGCCTGGCGCGCTTCGAGGTGACGCGCATCTTTCCGGATGCGCATTTGCGGCCGGCTTCGGTCACCACGAGGAGGCCGCGCAGGTCCACTTCGAACTCGCGCATCGCCGTCTGGATGTCGGCAACCTCGCCGCTCGACGCGCACTCCGGATCGGTTTGCGCGTCGGCGAAACCTTCGGCGAGCCGCGTATCGGCGTTCGCTGCGCAGTCCGGATCGGGCGGATCGGCGTGCCCGACGTTCATGCTGCTGCAGCGCAGGAAACGTCCGAGCGTCATCGAGAGCGACTTGATCTTGTCGACGTTGCAGCTCGCCTCGTCGGCCAGCGCAGCTCCGGGAAGCGACGCGGAGACGAGGACGGCGACAACGGAAAAGGCGGCGATTCGGCTGGAAAGCATAGGGCGCGACACTAACGCGCCGCCTCCCCCCGTGCCAACCTCAAATCCGCCGGCGACTGTCGCCGGCGGCCGCCTGAATCCAAATTTAGAACCGGTGGCTCGAGCGGCCGAGCGATCGCTCGTCGCGCATCGCTACGGTCGAGTGTCGGCTCGGCTGCGGCTTCCGCGACGCTCGTTTCGACTGGACGCCGGCGCGCGCTCCCGGCATCGCGTGTCCTCGAGCACGAGGCCATCGACCACCCTGCGCCAGCGTAGATGCAGAAAGCGCGCGAACTCGTTCGTGCAGGGCTCGCCGTCGATCGAGCTGCGGACCAATCACGTGAGACGCGAGCCACTGGTTGCGCAGCGGCCCGCTCGCGACGACTTCGTGCACTTCGAAGCGCGGCCCCGGAAGAAGCCAGCCGAATCGCTCGCCGGCCGGGAGCGCGGCCCTCGTCCGTCGTGGCAGCGGCCTCGCGCGTCATGGCACCGCAAGAGAGGAGGCAGTTCTGGTAAACCGACCGCGGGCCGGCGTGGTTGACTAGCGGCAGGGGCCCCGATACCCCGCGCCGGGAACTTCTGCCGTGGCGCTCCGACCCGCACTCCACCCCGCCGACGCCTCCTCCCCGTCGCCGCGCCCGGCGCTGCGTGCGCCTCCCGGGGAGGTGCGTGTGCCGA
>CAYYVZ010000268.1:0-547 GCA_964475235.1 uncultured Myxococcales bacterium
ACCGTCGAGGCTCTCTTCCTGCGCCGGCGCGTGAGTTGCGAGCGCGGAAACGAGCACCATGGATGCAAATAGAGGCAAGAGCGCGAATGCGCCGACCGGCAGCAACGCTCTCGCGCGGCCACCGACGGTAGCGAGGGGGGCTTTTCCGTGAAGCATTCCGTGATGTTGCACTAATGACATGCTGTAAACAACGGGGTTCCGCGTGGTCCTCATGGGCTCGCTTGTAGCAGAAGCATCGGCTTCGCACAGAGCGAATCGCGTCGGCATATCCCCGCTGAAACCCGCGGCGGCGGGGAAATGCCCGTATCCGCACAGCCGGCCGGCCCCGCGCCGGGCACGCCCCTTTTGATGAAACGTTCGGGAATCCGCCGGCTTGGCGCCGCAGGCCCTCACCGTCCGACCCCGGGCACGGCCCTTGCTTCCTATAGAGTGCGTCGCTCACGCTGCCTGAGGCGAACGGGGTACTGGGAAGTTTCCCTCGCTGGTCCCGGCAGCGTGTGCGCCGGGGGGACCGCGGGCGGAGGAGGTTCGTAGGGGGCCGGGGGGG
>CAYYVZ010000268.1:557-7277 GCA_964475235.1 uncultured Myxococcales bacterium
CCCTTTCTCGGGCCCCCCCCCCCCCCCCGGCGCCGCCGGGTTTCGGGTTCTGGCCCCCCCGCTGCCCCCCGCCGCGCCCGCGACGGGGGAACCTCGGGAGGAGGAGGTTCGTCGTGGGCCGGTTGTGTGTGCAGGGGATCGGCGTCGCTCCGCGCAATGCGGCTTCAGCTGGTTCCCACTACACGCAGGTTCGAGTTGGTGGCGGGAGGAGAACGGAAACGGTTCGCGTCGGGGGATGCGAAAACGTGCCGTCTGCCAACAACTTCTGTGTGTGCATGCATGCGCGGCGGCCACCCGCCACGACGAGCCTTAGAGGAGGGGCGACAAGGGTCCGACAGCGTCCAACGACGCGGGACTCTTGCCGCACCCTCCCACCGAGGTCTCAACCGCAATTCACGCCAACTCATCGCGAAGAAAGTTTTTGCCGCGTCCCCCGCACGAGCATCGCAGCGGCGCGCGTTGCCGACGGCGATTCCGTTCGCGCGTTTCGATGCGGGATCGCGGCCGCGCGCGGCGCTAACTACTCGAAATTTCTTGAGGATGGATCACCAGGCGCGCTCCGTACGAAGCGCAGGCGTGATCCCTTTCCCGCGCGTTCGCATCCCTCATCCTAGTGGAAGTTTCATTCCCGCGGCCAAACCCGTTGACGCCCAGCGCACGAGGAACAAGTATCTGCACTGCGCATCGGCCGTTCTGGCCTCACGAGACGTGGCCAAGCTCTTCGTCCCCCCTTGGGGCTTGACCACGAATTTCTGTCCCGCAGAAACGCCTGTACTCCTCTCTGAGCCGAACGGCCGATGCGTCGCTTTGCGTGCGGCTGCGCGGTTCTTTCCGCTCGCGGCTGGCCTGGGAGGTTCGCAATCTTCCTGCGGTCTGCCTGGATGCGGGCGCGCATCAGGAAGACACGAGTACTCTCTCCGAAGCGAAATGGACGAGCCGGCTTTTCAGCGGAAAAGGCACCGATTCGGCGTCCGGAACACCGAGTCAGTCTCCAGCGGATAGTTCTGCTACCTATCCCGCTGCGGAAGTATTTCAGCGCCGGCCAAGGCCCGTTTGATTGACCCGCGTGAGGGTCTTGTGGTCGGATGCACGCCACTCCTGGACCGAGAGGCGATCATGGCAAGCGGAAACCTGAGATATGCGGTGCTCGGGCTCGTTGCGAGCAAGACCGACGGTGTTCACGGCTACCAGTTGAAGGGTGAATGCGAAGCGATCGCCGATGAATTCTGGGCGCTCAACTACGGGCGACTCTACCGTATCCTCGACGAACTCGAGAGCATGGGCGCGCTGACCGTCGCCGACGAGATTCAGAAAGGCCGTCCGAACAAGAAGGTCTACCGAATCACGGAAAAGGGACAGAAGAATCTCGATGACTGGCTGCTGGCTCCGGTGGAGCCCAACGGCCAACCGCTTCGCGACGAACTGGTTCTCAAGCTTCTCTTCGTGGCCGACGACGATGTCGATCGCATCTACGAAATTATCAAGCAGCAGCGCAGTGTGTACCTCACACGGCTCGCGCGTCTCACGCGCCGACGCCGCCGCCTCGAGAAGGCCGGCGTCAGCATGCGTGCGACCGAGATGATTCTTGACGGAGCGGAGATGCGAGTCCGCGCCGATCTCTCCTGGCTCGAGAGTATCGAACGCCGGCTCATCCGGCGTTCACCAGTTGCCGCGCGCCGGTGATCATATTCTCTGGAGTCCACAAGCACTTCGGCGAAGCGGACACACGAGTGGAAGCACTCCGAGCTGTCGATCTCGAGGTTCCGCGCGGTCAGATGTGCGCGGTAATGGGTCCGAGCGGATCGGGCAAAAGCACCCTCCTGCATCTCGCTGCGGGTCTCGTCAGTCCCGACCGCGGCAAGGTGGTCGTCGACGGCGCGGAAGTATCCTCCCTGGATGCGGATGCGCTCTCCGAGCTCCGGCGGCGCAAGATCGGCATCATCTTTCAGTTCTTCAATCTCCTCCCCTACCTGTCGGCGGCAGACAACGTGGCACTCCCGCTCCGGCTCGACGATCACGACGAGACAGAGGTACAGGAGCGGGTTGCGCAGGCCCTCGACATGGTCGACATGGCGCATCGCGCCGGTCACAAGGCCAGCACGCTCTCGGGAGGTGAAATGCAGCGCGTAGCCATCGCTCGTGCGCTGGCCATTTCCCCCGCCGTGGTGCTCGCAGACGAGCCGACAGGCAATCTCGACTCGGTTTCGGGGCGCCAGATCATCGAGCTCCTGCGCGAGCTCAACGACAGCACGAACGTGACGATGCTCGTGGTCACGCACGATCCTGTGTGGGGCTCTTTCTGCGATCGCATCGTCCGCCTGAGCGACGGAACGATTTCCGAAGACATCGCGCTTGCGACCGAAAGGGACTGACTACCAGCGGATTGCCATCCCGGCGCTGCTCCACGTCGAGCTCTCCGCAGTGTGGAGGATCAGCAAATCGCCGCGCGAAAGCTGTCCGCTCTCGGCAAGCTCGGCCAGCAGGATGAGTATCGACGCGGAGATCGTGTTGCCCACACGATCGATGTTGACGGGAACCTTCTCAGGTGGGAGCGCGAACGAAGCCGCGATCCGCCGCAGGTTGCCCGTCGCCTGATGCGTGACGAAAAACTTCACCTCGGCAGCGCTGGCTCCCAGTCGATCCATCACGCGGTTCGCGGCATCTGCGGCAAGCTTGCTTCCTCGTCGCAGGACCTTTCGGAAATCGTGATGGCCGAGGTAGTCGGCGCTCTCGTATCGTTCGGAGGTAGGCGGCCTGGACGAGAGCATTCCGGGGAACGTGATGCCGGGTTCACGCGAGTCGTCGTTGATGGCCAGATCGATCAGCTCGACCGACGGGCAACCCGCGTTCGACTCGTCCGTTCCGAACAACACGGCGCCCGCACCATCGGCGTAGAGCACCGAATTCAGCACTTGCTCCGTCGCGATCCCTGTCCCGAATCGGAAGAACGGCGAAGGCGTCTCCGCAGTGACGACCAGGATCGGCCTTCCTGAAACTCGCGACGCAATTGCCGATGCGAGCTCGGCGGCGCGAAACAGACCCGTGCAGGGCGCATGAAGGGAGAACGTCGGAATTCCGGTGATTCCCAATTTGCGGGCGATGATCGCGTCGGGCGGAGGATTGAGCGAATCCGGCGTCGTCGTGACGGCGAACAATGCGCCGATGTCTCCCGGCGAAACCCCGGCTCGGGAGAGCGCCTGGCGCGAAGCGGCGGTCGCGAGATCGCTACAAGTCTGTCCTTCGGGCGGATCTGGTTGATCCACCCCGCGAGACCAGCGGCGTTCGTCGATCTCGAACAGTTCCTTCATGCGAGCCGCTGGAAATCCGGACAAGGACTCCAGTTCGCCGTTCGTCACCACACGGTCGGGCAGCGCCGATCCGATTCCAAGAATTCCGAGCCCGGTCATGACGATCGGCGCGAAGTGTTGTCCAGGCGGGTCGCGGTTGCACGCGCCGCCTATGACTCGAATCGAATCACCTGAAGCGCGGGCTGACGCAGGCTGTAACGGGCTGCCGAAATCGCCGCAATAGATGCGCTGAGCCCGGCCAGCAGCAGGGAGATCGCGATACTCTCCCACGACACCTTGAGATCGAGCACGTAGCCGACGAGCACGGGGTAGTTGTAAGTGACCCACAGGAAGGCGCACAGGATCCCGATCGCCGCGCCGCACAGCGCCGCTCCGAGAGCTACTGCAACGGCTTCGAAGAAGGCCGTCTGGACGACCTGACGTTCGGTGAGGCCGATCAGCCGCAGCACCGCGAGCTCACGCCGGCGCCAGAGCGCATTGGAGACGACGAGGTCCGCGATTCCTACCGCCGTCAGAAACAGGACGAGAAGCTTGATCGTATCGATGTCGGCAAAAGCCTGCCCAATGAGCCCGTCGACCTTGTCGATCATTCCTTTCGTATGCGTGACCGCAAGTGATTGCGCGCTTTCGATACCCTCGTTCACCTCTCGAGTCAGATCGATGACGCTACGTCCTTCCTTGAGGGAGATCGCATAGTAGTTCACGAGGGAGTCCGACCATCGTTCGGCCACGAGCTGGCGGCTGAGAATCACCGATCCCTGGTCCGACACGTAGTCCGGTACGATCGCAACGATCGGAACATCGAGCTGTCCGTCGAGTGTGGGAACCGCAACGGAAGCTCCGACTCCGAAGTGAGCGGCGAAGTTTCGCGACACGGCAGCGCCGACTCCGGCTCTCAGTGCGTCCCGGGCTTCCTGGAGACCGAGCGGCGCGGTGCTCTTCCCCCGGGAAACGGCCACATCGAGCAGCCCGTCACTCAGCCCGACGACAGCAATCCGCTCGCCCTCGTACGACTGTCCCTGCAGCACGCGCAGAGTCTCGACCTTGCCCACGCTCGGCAATTTCTCGAGCATGGCCTGAAGATCGCGGTCGATCGGAGACGCGAGCCAGCCGCCGCTCACCGAGCGCGCAGAGACCAGGGCGTCTCCCGAGAACCCGTACCAGTCGGAGACAGACTCGCGAAAGCTGCGAACGAGACTGCCCGCCCCGACGGCGATCGCCACGCTCAACGTGATCGCAGAAGCCGTCACGAGGCTTCGATCCATCGAGCGAAGCAGATTCTCCGCAGCGATGCGCCCCGCAACTCCCCGAAGTCTTGGCAGCACCGACGCAGCAATCGTCCAGAGGATTTGTAACAGCGGCAGCATGCAGAGCACGGACGCTGCGATGAACAGGATTCCGCCGGCGGATACGATATCCGGTGAGCCGGTCGAGACGCCCCACCAAAGAAGTCCGCCGCCTGCCAACGCCAGCGACGCGCCCACGGCGCGCGCGGCGCGCGCCGACTCTCCGGCCGTTCGAAACTCGGAATCCAGACCGCGTTCGATGGACAAAGGCGTTACTGCGAGCAGACGACGCGCCGGTACGTACGCAGATCCAGCCGCCGCCAGCACTCCACCCAGAGGGTTCCATGCAAGGACGACCAGCGGATCCCACGCCGCGCGCGCGGCTTCGAATGGCAACGAGTAGTTGAGTCCCATGCCTGCCGCCGCGTCCTCTCCGATGAAGCCGGCCAGCAGCAACCCCAGGACCGTTCCGAAGACAGCCCCGAGCACGCCGAGGACCGCAGCCTCCGCGACGATCGCGTGGACCAGCGCACGAGGCCTGGCACCGATCGACACCAGAGTGGACATCGAGGGAAGGCGCTGGGCGACCATGGTCGTGGTCGAGGCGTAGACGATGAAAAGCGCCGCGAGCAGGGCGAGCGAGCTCATCCCGACGAGAGTCGCGCGCAGCCCCTCGACCGTATGCTCGCCGGTCAGCCGGCGTTGAAGCGGCGTATCGACGCGAAAGCCCGGGCCGAGAATCGCACTGATTTCCTTCCGGGCACGATCGACGTCCGCACCATTCGCCAGACGAACGTCGATCTGATCGATCATCGAGGCGGTGAGATCGCCCTTGCGGCCCGCCACCGGCTGCGCAGCAGGCAGGTACATCGAAACGAGCCGTCCACCGAGAAACTGCGCCAGCCCGCGGGTCGCGACGATTCCTCTCACCGTATAGTCGTGCGCGCCGTCCACCCCCGACAACCGCACGCGCGACCCAAGCTCGAGCCGTCGTTCCCCCGCCATCACATCCGTCACGAAGACCCCGCGCGGATCGTTGAGAATCGTGAAGTCGTCCTGCTCCCGTTTCAGCACCTCGACGTCGTAAAGATCGAGCACGTCCTTCTGCAGGACGTCGATCCCGAAGAGCTCCACCGTCTCACGCGGCTCGTCCTCGAACGTGACCTGGCCGCGCACGAGGCCCGCGGCCTGCGACACAGCGGGAAGCGCGGCCACTTTGACGAGGAGGTCTTCCTCGAAGCCGGTCTCGCCAGTTCCGAACGTAACCTGCAGCTGCGCCTTCCCCGCGAGCCGCTCCAGATCCGCCGCGAACCCGGTGACGATGCTCTCGGTCGCAACGTGCATGGCCGTGAGCAGCGCAACGCCGACGGCGACCGTCCCGGCCATCAGCACGGAGCGGATCGGGCGCGCCTGCAGCTCGGGGCGGCTGATGTAGCGGAAGAGGACTGGCAGGGCGGCCATGCGAGGTACACGCCGCAGTGAGCCCATCCGGGCCATCGATTCGAGGGCCGGATGAGGCGACTCGCGGTGCGCTCCATCCTAGGCGCGCGTGCACCACGACCCCATAGCCGGCGGGCAAGCGCTATTCTCAACTGGAATAGAAGATCGCGGGGATGCCGACTGAACATCGGACATCAGGGTCTGGCTCGCGGGTTGTCCGCCTCGACTCGAGGTGCGCGCAAGCGCTGTGGTCATCGACCCCGACGAAGGACCCGAACTCCCGAGTTGACAGTCCTCGTGCGTGAAGCACTCATCCGCAACGAAAGTGGTCGATGTGCACGCATCGCACGGTCAGGCGAGCGTGTCGCACGGACCCTCTGCTTTTCGCATCACCCGCAACGCATCGCTCGCACCTACGTTCTCATCCACATTGACGTCGCCACATTCCAAGGCGGGGCCGCAGTGACCGGACTCACTCCTGCCGCCAGAACGGAAGAGACATTCCGCTTCGATTTCGTTGCTTCGCAACTGTCCCCCTCCTAAAGGGCACGCGTGTCCACGGACGTCGACATCGAAGCGGCCCGGCGCGCTGGCGACCTTTCGCAGCGCGGCGGCCCGCTGCTAACCGAGTCGGATATCTACGACCTGCTGAAGAAGACCCTGAGCCGCGTCTCGACCGAAGCGCC
>CAYYVZ010000269.1:0-7244 GCA_964475235.1 uncultured Myxococcales bacterium
GAGTGCCGCGAGCTCGTCGTGGGGAATACGCGCGAGCACGGTCGGATTGGCGATCTTGTAGCCGTTGAGGTGCAGGATCGGCAGCACCGCGCCGTCACGCGCAGGGTTGAGGAACTTGTTCGAGTGCCACGCCGTCGCGAGCGCGCCCGTTTCGGCCTCGCCGTCTCCGATCACACACGCCGCGATGAGATCCGGGTTGTCGAAAACCATGCCGTAGGCGTGCGAAAGGCTGTAGCCGAGCTCGCCGCCTTCGTGAATCGATCCCGGCGTCTCGGGCGTGACGTGGCTGCCGATGTGCCCCGGGAACGAGAACTGCTTGAAGAAGCGCCGCATGCCTTCCTCGTCGCGGCTCTTGTCCGGATAGATCTCCGAGTAGGTTCCCTCGAGGTACGCGGGTCCGAGCACGCCGGGCGCGCCATGGCCCGGGCCGGCGACGTAGACGACGTCGAGACCGTGTTTCCGGATGACGCGGTTGAGGTGCACCCACACGAACGAGAGGCCCGGGCTCGATCCCCAATGGCCGAGCAGGCGGGGCTTGATGTGCTCTACGGCGAGCGGCTGGCGCAGCAGCGGGTTGTCCCGCAGGTAGATCATTCCGACCGCGAGGTAGTTGCACGCCTGCCAGTAGCGGTGTGTGAGATCGAGCTCTTCGGGACTGAGAACGCTGTTCATCGGATGCTCCGTGGCTGGAGGTCGGGGACGGCCCACCTTCGTACGCAAGCGACGGCAGGATGGCAATGCGCTTCGCAGCCCGGTAGGAGGACGGTACTGCCGTCCGACCCGGACAGGAGAACGGCATCACTCGAGGCCGCGTGTCTACTGCTCCCCCCGAAAACGTTTCCACCGACGACCTGGTGCTCTGGAACGGCGACGCATCAGAGCTTGCGCGCTGGACGTCGATGGCTGCGGACGGTTCCCGCGCGGTGCTGTCCGCCGAACCGTGCCCCGGCGGTTCCGCCCTCCGGCTCGACTACGAGCTCACCGGCCCGACCAGCTGGGCGATCGCGCGGCGCAGCGTCCAGATCGACCTTCCCGAGCACTACGTCCTCGTGCTGCGCATCCGCGGAGTCGCTGACCCGAACCAGCTGCAGATCAAGATCGTCGATCCGAGCCACGCCAACGTGTGGTGGTGGCGCAGGTCCGAATTCGTGTTTCCGCGCGAGAGCGAGGTCGTCGTCTTCCGCAAGGAAGCGCTCGAGTTTGCGTGGGGCCCGGCGAGCGGCGGCGACCCGGTGCGCATCGACGCGATCGAGATCGCGCTGCAGGTGGGCACCGAGGGCGCGGGCAGCCTGTGGATCGAAGACCTTCGCATCGAGCCGCGCGACCCGGCGTCCACGCGGCCGCACATCGAACGCATCTCCGCATCGAGCGAGGCGCCGGGATTCGGAGTGGATCTTGCCGTCGACGGCGACCACGAGACCGGCTGGCGTCCGACTCCCGCGGACGAGTCGCCGTGGCTCGAAGTGGACCTCGGCCGCTCCTGCGAGTGGGGAGGTCTCGTGCTCGGCCTCGCCGAGCGGCCCGCCGACGGCATCCACCGCCTGCTCTCCTCCGAGGATCGCACGCACTGGAAGCTCGTCGCCGAGGAGACGCCGGATTCGGGGGGACGGGTGTGGATTCGCACGACCGACGGCGAAGGCCGCTATGCGCGCCTCGAGTTCCCGCGCGGCGCCGCACCTGAAGTGAGGCACTGTCACGTCGTCCCGCTCGTGCACGCCGTGTCGCCCGCGAAGTACATCACGGCCGTTGCCAGGAATGCGCCGCGCGGGATGTATCCGCGGCACCTTCTCGCCGAGCAGGCTCCGTGGGCCATCGTCGGCGGCGACGGCGAGGCGAAAAAAGGTCTTCTCGGCGAAGACGGTGCGCTCGAGGTCGGAATCGAGTCGTATTCGATCGAGCCCTTCCTGTGGACGGAAGGCCGCCTCGTCACCTGGGCCGACGGGACGACGCGCGCTTCGCTCGCGGACGGACACCTGCCGATCCCGTGCGTCGAACGCGAGGCGGCAGGCCTCCGGCTGCGCATCACGGCGTTTTCGTCCGGCGAGTGCGGAAAAAGCGTGATCGTCGCGCGGTACGAGATCGAGCGCATCGACGGGCCCGCGCGCGACGTCCGTCTCTACCTGGCGGTGCGCCCGCTGCAGGTGAATCCGGTCTGGCAGAGCGTGCACATGCGCGGCGGCGTCGCGCCGATCTCTTTCATCGAACGGCGCGGAGACGTCGTCCGCGTGGAGGGCCATGCGCCGCTGGTGTGCGTGTCGCGGGCCGATGCGTTCGGCGCCTACTTCACCGAGGAAGGGATCGCGAGCCTCGCCGAAGGACGGCTGCGGACGCGCGGTCACGTGGAGGATTCGCTCGGCTTCGCGCACGGCGTCCTGGCCTGGGACCTCCACGTGGACGAGACCGTCCGCACCGTCGCGATCGCGATTCCGCTCTACGACGACGGCGGAAGTCTGCCGCACGGCCTCGACGCCGCCGAAGCCGCGACGTGGGCGGGCGAGAGGCACGCGGAAGCCCGGGCGCACTGGCGCTCGCGCCTCGAGCGCGTCCCCATCGAGTTGCCGCCCTGCGCATCGGCGTGGAACGACACCTTGCGGGCCTCGATCGCGTGGATCCTCGTCAACCGCGAGGGCCCCCGCATCCAGCCCGGCCCGCGCTGCTACCGGCGCTCGTGGATCCGCGACGGCACGCTCACGGGAATCGCGCTCGCCGAGATGAATTTCGCCGACGAGGCCAACGCCTTCCTGCGCTGGTACGCGGGCTACCAGTACGACGACGGCCGCGTTCCGTGCGCCGTGGACCACCACGGCGTCGATCCCGTCGTCGAGCACGACAGCCACGGCCAGTTCATCTGGGGAATCGTCGAGCTGTTCCGCCTGACGGGCGACCGCGAGCTGCTCGTTCGCATGTGGCCGCGCATCCGCCGCGCCGCCGAAGCGATCGAAAAGCTGCGCGAGGAACGCACCACCGAGCCTTACCAGGGGCAGGCCGCTTTCGGCCTGCTGCCCGAGTCGATCAGCCACGAAGGCTACGCGTCGCGACCCGTGCACGCATACTGGGACGACTTCTTCGCCGTGCTCGGCCTCGGCGACGCAGCCGACGCCGCCGCGCTGCTCGGCGAGACCGTTCTCGCGCGCCACTTCGCAGCCGTCAGAAACGCCATGCGCGAGAACCTGCACGACTCGATCCGTGCGACGATCGCGCTGCACGGAATCGACTTCGTGCCGGGCTCCGTCGAGCTCGGCGACTTCGATCCCACGTCGATCGCGATCGCGCTCGATCCCTGCGGAGAGGGCTTCCGGCTGCCCGAGGACGCGCTGGCACGCACGTTCGAGCGCTACTGGGAGGAGTTCGACGCGCGGCGCAGCGGTACGCGCGTGGCGGAGGCCTACACGGCCTACGAGGTGCGCAACGCCGTCGCGCTGATGCTCCTCGGACAGAAAAAGCGCGCGGCCGAGCTGCTCGACTGGCTCGTCCAGGACCAGAGGCCGACCGCGTGGCGCCAGTGGCCCGAGGTGACCACGCGCGACCCGCGCACGCCGCGCTTCCTCGGCGACCTTCCGCACGGCTGGATCGCGTCGAGCTTCGTGCGCTCGGTGCGCCGCATGCTCGTGTACGAGCGGTCCCGCGACGGCGCCCTCGTGCTCGCCGCGGGAGTCCCCGCCGCGTGGGTCGAACGCGAGCCCGGCGTCGCGGTGCGCGCGCTGCCGACGCGCATCGGCCCTGTCAGTTTTCGCATGGCACCGGCCGGCGAGGGCCGGCTCCGTGTCACGATCGGCGGCGACTTCCGCTGGCCGGGCGCCGGAGTGATCGTCGAGTCTCCGCTCGGCGCACCGATCGAATCCGTCGTCACGGACGGCCGCCGCGAGCCCGCCGTCGATCCGCACTGCGTGTGCCTGCGAGACCGCGTCAGCGAAGTCGTGCTCGAGCACGCCGGTTCGCGGCGGACGGATTGACGCGAGGCCCGGCCCTGCGCCATTCTGACGAGACGTGACGACCGCCAGCGCACCGCCGGAAGAGCCCGCGCGCTCGATGTTCAGCCCCTCCGTGTGGATGCGGTTCGTCACGAGCATCCGGGAGTTCCTTCGCTCGGACTGCGGACCGACCGCGCGGCTGCTGTTCGGCTCCCTCCTCGTCCTGCTCCTCGGCATCAACGGGCTGAACGTCGTCACCAGCTACGTGAGCCGCGACTGGATGACGGCCCTTGCCGACCGCGAGGGGGCCGAGTTCGCGCACCAGACGTTCCGGTACGTGTTCGTGCTCGCGTTCTGCACGTTCGTGCTGGCGACCGCACGCTGGGTCGAGGAGCGCCTCGGTCTTACGTGGCGCAGCTATCTCACGCGCCGCCTCGTGGATCGCTACCTGCGCGATCACTTCTACCACTGCATGGGCGACGACCCGCACGTCGCCAATCCCGACCAGCGCATTGCCGACGACGTCAAGTCGTTCACGCAGCAGACGCTCTCGCTGTTCATCCTTTCGCTCAACGCCGTCGTCAGCGTGCTGGCGTTCGCGGGCGTGCTCTGGTCGATCAGCCCGACGCTGTTCGGGATCGCCGTCGTTTACGCCACCGCCGGCTCGACGGCGACGATCTGGCTCGGGAAACCGCTCGTCTGGATCAACTACCGCCAGTTCGATCGCGAGGCCGAGCTGAGGTCCGACCTCGTGCAGCTGCGCGAGAACAGCGAGTTCGTGGCGCTCTCCCACCACGAGAGCCACTTCCGCGCGAGGCTGGACCGCCGCATCGACGCGCTCGTCGAGAACTGGCGCAAGTACATCGCCGTCAACCGCAACCTCAACTACTGCACGATGGGGTACAACTACTACATCCAGCTCGTGCCGGTGCTCATCGTCGCTCCCCTCTACATCCGGGGGGAAGTCGAGTTCGGCGTCATCAGCCAGTCCACCATCGCGTTCGCCCAGCTCCTCGGCGGCTTCTCGCTCGTCATCACGCAGTTCCAGTCGATCTCTTCCTTCACGGCCGTCACCGCCCGTCTCGACGCGTTTGCCGACAAGGCCCGCGAGATGGAGACGGCGCCGCCGCCCGACCTCCAGGTCATCGACGGCAACGACGGGCTGCGATTCGAGAACGTCACGCTCGAAGAGCCCGAGCGCGGGACCGCGCTGGTGCGGAACCTGACGGTGGACGTGCAGAGGGGATCGCGCCTTCTCGTCGTCGGCAGCGAGGACCAGGCCAAGGTCGCCCTGTTCCGCGCGACCGCGGGCCTGTGGGAACACGGCCGCGGCCGCAACGAGCGGCCGGGCGCGCGCGGCCGCATCGTACAGCCCGAGCGGCCCGACCTGCCGCCGGGAACGCGGCGCGTCGGGCTCTGCGCGCCGGGGTGCGCCGAAGCTCCCGGCGAGCCCGAGATGCTGGCCGTGCTCGACGAGCTCGGGCTCCTGCCGACGCTGGAGCGCGTCGGCGGCATGGACGTCGAGCGCGACTGGGACGACATCCTGTCGCTCGGCGAGCTGCAACGCTTCTCGATCGCGCGCGTGCTGCTGATTGCACCCGACTTCGCCATGCTCGACCGGATCGAGACCGCCCTCGAATCCGAGCGCATCCACCAGGTGCTCGGCATCTTCGATCGCACCGGCATCACGTACGTCTCGATCGCGCGCTCGGACGCCGACCGGCCGTACTTCGAGCGCGTGCTCGAGATCGGCGCCCGCGGCGAATGGACGCTGCATCCGGCGAAAGTCGCCGAGCCGCTTCCGAAAGCTTCCTAGGAGACGGACCCCGCCCTGCCGATCGGGACGACCGACGGATGCGGGACGGACGCGGGCGGAAGGTCCGCGATCTTCAGGCGGAAGCCGTCCATCGCGAGGCGCGCACGCGGGATCGTCTGCAGATACGGCAGCAGCCCGTCCATGCCGGGGATTTCCTCCAGCGCGGCCTTCTCGCCACGCGCGAGCGCGGCGTAGCGCCGAGCCGTACGCTGGTGGCGCCAGACCGGATAGCTGCTCGCGATGCGCTGCTCGACGACGCCGAAGAGGTCCTGCTCGATGAGGCCGATCACGCGAGGAGCATCCTCGCCGGCCGGCAGCGACTCGAGCGCTTCTTCCACGCAGGCTCCGACGGCGAGCACGGACGGCACGAAACCCGCGGCGATACGGCCGAGCAGCGGCACCAGGGTTTCGCGGACTTCGGGCGGATTCGCCCACGGCGCGGGCGGCCCGGCGGCCCCCACCTCGTGAAGCCACGCCATCACGTTCGGAGCGCGGCCGCGCACGATGCGCGCCGGTACCGGATCGCGCGCGAAGTGCGCGAACATCGGTGCGAACAGCGCGTAGTCGGCGATGGTGATCACGTCGCCGAGGACGTAGCGGCTCTCGGCGAAGTGGACCTGCAGGATATCGAGGAAATCGAAGAACCACGCTTCGGCCGCCTCGCGCGTGCGGTCCGTGATCCCGACGAGAGGAAGGTAGCTCGACATCCGGCCTGCAAGCTTGTTCGCGAGCGAGCCGAAGACGGCCTCCCAGTCCGCCTCGACCCACGCCCTCTGCTCGGGAAAGCTCCACCGCCAGTGCAGGGCCTGGGCCACGAGCACTTCGTCGCAGAAATCCTGGAGGACCTCGGCGACGATGCGCACGGCCGGATCCTCGGGGAAGATCGCCGGTGAGGGGCGCAGGTCCTCGATGCGCTCGAGCATCCGCGGACTGTCCTGGAGGATCTCGCCGGTGTCGGTCTCGATCACCGGGATGTACCGGACGCCGGTCTTCTCGTGAATGCGCCTCAGCACGTCCTGGGCGGGCCAGACCTCGGCGAATTCGATCTTCTTGTACTGGAGCGCCGGACGGACCTTCGCGGAGAAGTACGACATCGGCGCCGCGTAGAATGACCAGGGCTTGCTCATCGGGTCCTCTCGATCGCGCTATACGCGTGCGAATCCGGGAAGAAAAATTGGCGCATCGGTGAATCGTGCGGGTCGTTCCTGAGGTCCGGCGATGCGGGAACCGCTTGGGCAGAGGCACGAGGGCGTGGTTGAGGGGCGGAGGAAACCTGTTGTGCACAAGCACGAGGGAGTGGTTGAGGGGCAGCGGAAACTTGGGGGCCCGATACCGACGCCGGTGCTGAGAGGCGGCGAAGCGGCCGTTGCCTTCCGCCTGCCTGGTCACGTCACGCCACGCCACATTCCCCGGGGAATGTATCAGGGGCACGTCACGCCGTATCACGACACGCCACGCGACGTTCCCCGGGGAATGTATCAGGGGCACGTCACGCCGTATCACGACAGGTCACGCGA
>CAYYVZ010000270.1:0-4627 GCA_964475235.1 uncultured Myxococcales bacterium
GACTCGTTGAAGGCCTCGCTGATCATGCAGCGCTCGTGTCCGAGCAGGGCCTTCGCCATCGTCCAGCCGTTGCCGACCGCACCGACGACGTTCGCGTTCTCGACGCGCGCGTCCTCGAGGAAGGTCTCGCAGAACGGCGAGTAGCCGCTGATGAGCTTGATCGGCTTCACGCTGACGCCCGGCTGGTCCATGTCGATGAGCATGAACGTGATGCCCTCGTGCTTCGGCTTGTCGAACTCGGTGCGCACGAGCACGAACATCCAGTCCGCCTTGTCGGCGTACGACGTCCAGACCTTCTGGCCGTTGATGACCCACTGGTCGCCGTCGCGGATGCCCTTGGTCTGAAGTCCCGCGAGGTCGGAGCCGGCGCCCGGCTCCGAGTAGCCCTGGCACCAGCGGACTTCGCCGCGGCAGATCTCGTTGAGGAATCGCTTCTTCTGCGCTTCGGTGCCGTTCTGCAGAAGAAGAGGGCCGATCATCGTGAGACCGAAGCCGATGAGGGGCGGCTTCGCGCGGATACGGCGCATCTCTTCGGCCAGGACCTTCGCCTCTTCCTTCGAGAGCCCGCCGCCGCCGTACTCGCGCGGCCACGTCGGCGCGGTCCAGCCGCGCGACGCCATGCGGTCGAGCCAGAGCTTGGCTTCGGGGTTCTCCCACTTCTCTTTCTTGCCGCCCCAGGCCAGGTCGTCGGCCATGGTGGCGTTGGAAGTCTGGGCGCCCCACCTCATCGAAGGCGGGCAGTTCTCCTCGAGCCAGGCCCTGGTCTCGAGGCGGAAGGTTTCGATCGGAGAAGGCTGCGTTGCTGCGCTCATGGGCGCGGGAGTCTAGCGGCGCGCGAGGAGAAGCCAATCGGGGACGGGTACAGGTTTTCGTCCGAAAACCTGTACCCGTCCCGGGTTTTCCTGCCGCTAGTTCGCGTCGCGGACCGCGACGATGCCGCCCACCGTGCCGACGTAAGCCGTGGGGGAACCCTTCGGCCCGAGTGCGATACCCGCGTAGTGATTGTTGAACTGCAGGCCGGTACCCGCGAGTCGCTTCCACACCGTCGCACCGGTGCGGAAGTCCACCGCCGTCCAGAACCATGCGTCGCTCGTCGTGTTCACCGGGTCGGGGTCCTTCGTGTAGAGGTAGAGAAGGCCGGTCTTGGTCGAGACCTTCGGCACGCAGCTCGGCGCGATCTCGGTGCTCGTCCACACCACGTCGCAGCCGCTTCCATCTTCTCGCACGTCGATGCGCGTGACGCCCGGGGAGGACACCGCGCCGTTGTTCGTCGTCGTGATGTAGTAGCCGTAGTTGTTCTCGACGATGATCGAATTGCCCGTGGCAATGAGTGAATTCTCGGTCGCACTGGCACCCGCGCCGAACACCGGAACCTCGCAGACCACGCGGTCCTGGCCGAGCTCCAGCGTTTCCGCACGCCGATAGACGACGACGTTCATCGGGTCGGCGTTGTCGGTGATCGCGACGTAGCCCTCGTTCATGACGGTCGGCGTGGTGCCGGAACCGGCGTTGAACTGGCCCGTCTTCGAGATGCCCGAGTTCTGGTACGTCTCCGACCACACGACGGTCGGAACGTTGTCGGTTCCGGCCTCGAAGCGGTACATGCTCGCGTCGGACACGATGTAGACGCCTTCTTCCGCGACAGCGAAGGAGTTCTCGATCTCCTCGCCGAGCGTCGTCGTCTGGATGCTGCCGGACGTGAGATCGAGGACGCCGACGACTCCGGTGTACCGGCCCACGAACCATACCCTGCCCTGCCAGTCGGGAAGCGCCGAAGTGATGCGGTCGCCCGCGAGCGCCGTGTTGAGGTCGTACTCTCCGTCGAGCTCGATGTACGGGTACTTCGCATGGATCTGGTAGACGAGCAGCCGGCCGTCGGCGGCACCGACGACGGCGCGGTCGTACCTGTCGAGATAGAAATAGACGCCGCCCGACGAGCTCGTGAACGGGTCCTGGCCCATCGGCGGCGCGACGTACGGCAAGGCCACCGACGAGACGACCGCGAGCGTGAGCGGATCGATCACGTAGAGCGTTCGCGTCGTCAGGTTGCTGCACGCGGTTACGATGCGTCCCTTCCTGTCGAACGCGATCGAGATGCAGTCCTGGCCCAGCGCGATCGAGAAGACGTTCGGGTTGTTGCCGACCGGTCCCTTGCCCCAGTACGTGTCGGTCATCCACGGGTCGTTGTGGACGTTGCTGCGTCCGTTCTTCGCCATGAACGGGTGCCTGGGTGGCTTCTTCGCCTTGAGGGGCTTCAGGACGGACGGGGCCCCGCTGTAGGCCGGCAGCGAAGTGGGCGAGCCGCTGCCGGCGATCGGTGCCGCCAGAGCCCGCGTGCTGGTCACCGGAACCAGGAAGACGGCCGCGGCAAGGCCGACCAGCGAGGCCAGCCGCCCAGGGGAAGTTCGGGATGCGCTCATGACCGGGGAAGATAGGCGGGCGCGACAGACCGCGGGCGCCAAAGCGGCGGACCGGGGGCGTCATCGCCGGGGCTCAAAGGTCCCCACGGGACGGGACTCGCCCGGGGACTGACGCAGTGCGCACCGGCGAGCTCCGGCCACCGCTATCCGGATTCGGGCAAAGCCCTGTGCGCATGGTAGCTTCCGCGGCCGATGCGCGCGGACCTGCTCATCTCCGGAAGCTGGACCCAGATGGTCCTGCGCAGCTTCGAGGCCATCGGGCTCGACCCTCGCAAGCTCTGCGCGACCGCGGGCCTGTCGTACGCCGAGCTGAGCGATGCGGATGCCCGCATCCCGCGCGATCTCTCTGGCCGCCTTTGGCGCGAGGCCGCGCGCGTGAGCGGCGACCGCCAGATCGGCCTTCACGCCGGTGAGCGGGTTCCCGCGTCCGCCAACAATATCCTCTCGCACATGCTCATCAGCAGCCCGACCCTGCTCGACGGGCTCCAGCGCACGCTCTCCTACCAGCGCGTGCTCGCGCACGGCCGCGTCGCCGTCCTCGAGAAACGGCGCGACTTGTATGCGCTCTGCTTTCACCGCGTGGATGGCGACCTGCCCATCCTGCGGGAAGAAATCGAGTTCATGACCACCGCGCTCATGCGGCTGCTCAAGTTCGCCGTCCCACGGCGCTGGCGACTTGCCGGCGTGCGCTACGAGTTCGCCGTCCCGGCATCGGCCGTCGAGTACGAGCGCGTCTTTCGCTGCCCGGTCGAGTTCGCGCAGCGCGAGAACAGCCTGCTGATTCCCGAGGCGGTGATGACGGCCCCGCTCGACCACCACTGCCCTGCCGCGTTCGATGCCCTGCAGGCCGCGGTCGACGCCGCGATGGCCCGCGTGCAGCAGCCGAGCCTCGTCGCGGAGGTCCGTGCGAAGATCCTCGCTCGCTTTCGCTCGCGTCGCGGCGACTGCTCCGTGGAGTCGATCGCCGGCGCCATGCACGTGAGCCCGCGAACGCTGCAGCGCCGCCTCGAGGCGGACGGCTCGAGCTTCTCGGCCGTGCTCGAGCAGGCCCAGCGCGACCGCTGCATGGAGCTGCTCGAAAGCAGCGCGACACTGGAGGAGATCGGTTCCGCGATCGGCCTGTCGGGCTCGCGCGCACTCGCGCGTGCGTTCAAGCGCTGGACCGGGCGCACGCCGTCCGAGCACCGCCGGCTCGCGCGCACGGCCGCGGGCGACGCGGCCTGATCTCAGTTCGCGTCGACGATCGTCGGCGTGAGGAACACGAGGAGCCGGCTTGCCGCGGGATCGAGGTGCTTGTGCATGAACAGCGAGCCGACCAGCGGGATGTCCCCGAGGATCGGCAGGCCGTTCTCTGCTTCCTCGGCACCCACCCGGAACAGCCCTCCGACCACGAGGGTCTGGCCCATCGGCACGGTGAACCCGGCCGCGGTCGTGCTGCGCCGATGGAGCGGGATCTCGGCGTCCGTCGGTACTCCGTCCACGAGGAACGCGGTCGAGAAGAAGAACGTCGCGAGCTCCGTGCCGATGCGGAACTGGATGTGGACGGAGTCTGCCGAGATCGTCGGAGTGATGTCGACGACCGGACCCGTGAAGTTCCCGAAGGGAGCCATGGTGACATCCTGGATCCGCATTTTGAACCCGCTCGAAAAGTCGTCGAGATCCGGCTCCACGTCGTCGATCATGTGAAAGACCGACTGGCCCGGGTACACCCGGACCATCGGCGGGAAAAAGATCTCGGTACCGGCGATGTTCGCGAGCACCTCGATCAGATCCTGAGCCTGCTGGGAGGTGCGCAGCAGATAGCCCAGCGAAGCGACGTCCGGGTATCCGCCGTCGAACGTGTCGAGGTTGTCGACCGGATCGCCGCCAGGATGATTCAGCGGCGTGCTCGTCGCACCGGGTGCGAAGACCACGCATCCCGTCGTCGGCAGCGTAAAAACGGTCTTCACGGTGTCGAAGGGAGAATCGAAGTTCTTGTTGAGGATCGGCAGCGCACCGGTCGCCGGATGATCCTTGTAGAGGAAATACTGGATATCCGATGGGCCGCCCGACGCATTCGAGCTGATCGCGAGATTCGCATCGTGGCCGCTCGTGCCGCCGGGCGCGACGGCGGTCTGCGTCGTCGGGCTGAACAGCCAGTCGAACGAGAGCTCCTTCAGCGCATCGTCGTTCACCTCGACGAACCTGGCTTCGATCACGACCTGCTT
>CAYYVZ010000270.1:4637-7194 GCA_964475235.1 uncultured Myxococcales bacterium
CGCCGAAGCTGCCCCGCGGGATGCCCCGCTGGACTGTGAGACCGGGAGGACCGCTCAGTTCCGTGCATGGACAGTCGCAGGCAAGCGTGACCGACTGGCCTACCGCGCTGCGAAGAACTCGAAGCGCATCCGTCGTATTGACCGTGCCGTTCCCGTCGACGTCGCAGACGCAGATCTTCTCGTCGCAGGCCGAGGCCGTGCCGACCGCCGTGCGTAGTGTCGCCAGGGCATCGGATGTCTTCGGAACGGGGCCGCTGGATTGCGGCTGACCGCAGTCACCGGTCTCGGCGCGCAGAGAAGGAGGGATCGCACCGAGCGCTCCCGTGATCGCGACGAGGACCGCACCGGCAATTGCCATTCTCATGGGGCACCTCCCCTTCGAACCCGGTCCGTCGCCTCGCGTGGAACCGGCCGACGGATCCCTCCTACAACTCCTCGCCGTTCCTGACCAGACTCCGCGGCGTTGGTACTGCCGAAAACGAGACGGCGTTGCGGGGTTCGGGAGTCCGGGTTACTCGCACGGCAGGCACGGGTCCACGAACAGGAGGGAGTCCCGGATGAATGTGCACGGTCGATGTCATTGCGGACGGATCGCCTACGAAGCCGAAATCGACCCGTCCCTGGTCGGGACATGTCACTGCACCGACTGCCAGATGTTGTCGGGCACCGGTTACCGTGTCTCGGTGCCGGCGATGAAGGACGCGTTCACGCTCAAATCCGGCACGCCGAAGGTCTACGTGAAGACGGCAGACAGCGGCGCGAAGCGCGCGCACGCGTTCTGTCCCGATTGCGGCACACCGGTCTACTCTTGCGCCGTCGAAGATCCGCCTTTCTTCGCCCTGCGCGTGGGGTGCCTCGACAAGCGCAAGGATCTTCCGCCGCAGCAGCGCATCTGGTGTCGCTCTCAGCTCGACTGGTCGCTCGATATCGGGGGCGTGCCGGGTCAACACTGAAATCAGCGACACCGCTGCGCCGCGCCCATCGAATGACGCCGCCGAACCGGCCGTCCCTTGGTTCGACATGCGCGCGAGATGCAGCACGGTGATGGCAGGTCCGACCCCTCTGCACGTCGCGATGCGAGCGAGGTGAGTCGATGGCCATTGCAGAAGGGCTTCTGATTGCCGTCTTTGCGGCGATTCTTGGCGGGCTCCTGCCCGCCGGCGTGTTTGCGGAGATCTCCACTCCGACGGTGCAGTCGCCGAGAGAACAGCTGCGCAGTCCGATCCCGCCGGGCGTCCGGCCGAAACCAGCGCGTCCCGGGATCACACTCGAGTCGGGGTCAAGGTAGCGCCGTACGCGGCTGACGATCCCTTCCCAGGTCCCGCCATCGGAACCTGGGCCCGTTCTCGTCAGGCCTGTCGCTGGAGCGGCGGAGCGGATTCGTCGTAGAGCTTGCGGACCTTTACCTGGCCGGGTGCCCCGACCTGCAGGCACAGCTCGCACAGCGTGCACTCGTCGAGGTTCTTGTCGACGATCTCCACGCCGGCGTCGGTCGCCTTGTAGATGTCGACGGGGCAAACCTCGTCGAGCTTCTTCGCCGCTTCCTTGTCGCGCGCGAGCGCGGGATCGACTTCGACTGCAATGAAGAGCGCCATTACGCTTTCCCCAGCTTCTGCTTGACGAGAGCAGGAATGTCTTCGATGCGCTCGGCGACGCCGATGCCGGCCGCGCGCATGCGCTCGATCTTCTCGGCCGTGGTGTCGGCCTTGCCCTCGACGATGGTGCCCGCGTGGCCGAAGCGCATGCCCGGCATCGCGTCCATGAACCGGCCCGCCATGAAGGCGACCACGGGAAGGCGCGACTTGTTCTCGGTGACCCAGCGCGCAAGGTCGGCTTCCATGCGGCCGCCCGGCTCCGAGTAGATCGCAATGGCTTCGGTCTCGGGGTCCGCCTCGTAGAGCGGCATCAGCTCGGCGTAGCTCGAGCCGATGATCGCGTCGCCGCCGATCGAGCAGGCCGTGGACTGGCCGAGTCCGGCAGCCGACAGCGTGTTGCAGATCTCCGTCGTCATGCCGCCCGAGCGCGACATCACGCCGACGCGGCCCTTGGTGAAGGCCTTCTTCGCATCGACCGCGCGGCCGCCGAGGCCGCCGATCTTCGCTTCGCCCGGCGACAGAATGCCGAGGCAGTTGGGCCCGATGATGCGCGCGCCGCGAAGGTTCGCGAGCTCGACCATCTGGGCGACCTCGAAGCGCGGGATGTTCTCGGTGACGATCACGAGCAGCTTGATGCCGTTCTCGATCGCCTCGAAGGCCGCGTCGCGCGTGAACGCGGGGGGAACCGAGATGACCGTCGCATCGACGCGCTGGCGCCTGGTGATCTGCTCGACGGTGTCGAACACGGGCACCCCGTGGATCTCGCGGCCGCCGCGGCCGGGAGTCACGCCGCCGACGATCTTGGTGCCGTAGTCGAGGCACTCGCGCGTCATCTGGACGGCCTCGCGCCCGGTGATGCCCTGGATGATGCAGGTGGTTTCGCCTGTGATGAGGATCGACACGACTCAGGCCCCCTTCGCCTTCGCAACCGCGCGGCCGGCGGCCTCGTACATCGAAACGCT
>CAYYVZ010000271.1:0-7150 GCA_964475235.1 uncultured Myxococcales bacterium
GAGGAAATCGCCGAGCCCGCCGCCCGGAGTCGGCACGCTCGCCGTGTAGCCCGTCGCGCAGAGAAGCTTCTGCAGCTTGGGCGGCGCGATGCACGGCGCGGCAAGAACGGGCCCGACGTCGATCGGACCGAGCGGCGCGACGATGCTCTCGACGCCGCCCTCTCCGTCCGACGCCCACACCGTCACCTGGTGGATACCCGACGAGCTGCCGACCTGCCACGCAACGTTCGGGCCGGACGCGAACTTGTCGTTCCCCGCGACACCGAGGAAGTGTCCGTCGCCGCGCGTGATCTCCCAACGGTACTCGAGCACGTCGTCGTCCGTCACGTCGACGTGTGCCGAGACGACCGCTCCCGGCTGCACCGTGGTCGGATCGGTGATCGGCGTACCCATGTCGTCGGTCATCGTCACCGTTCCGCCGGACGGCAGCGGGTTGGTCATCTGGATGTCGAGCGGCGCCGTGTACGGCGGCGGGCCCAGCGCGACGGACACCTGCTCACCGCCGCAGTCGGCGTGGATCGTGTGTGGCACTCCGTCCGGCACCGCGATCAGCGCTTCCCCACCCGACGAGACGGGGATTCGCGTTCCGCTCGGCGGCATCCCGGTCGGCGAGACGACGACACCGCCCTGCACCAGCAGGTCCCACTTGGACGGATCGAAACAACCGGTTCCGTCCGCGCGCAGCACGCGTGCGGTCGTTCCGGATGTTCCTGCCGCGAGCGGCATCGCGATCGTGCGGCTCTCGAAGTACACGCTGTCGTTGCCGACTTCGATCGGCTCGGGCGAGCACGAGACCACGCCGTCGCGCTCGAGGCATAGCGTCAGTCCGTCGCGAGGCCTCACGCGGAGAACGACGCGCCCGTTCACGTCGGCCTGCGCATCCGCGACCTGCACGGAATCGTCGCCGATGGCGATCACGTGACCGTAAGAGGCCGGATAGGTTCCGGTGTGGCCGGGCACACTCACTTTGACGAGGCCGATCACGTTCGGATGCGGACGAAGGCGCGCTGCGCCTGCGGCGGCGGCCGCCGCGCCCGTCGCGCCGTCGATCACACACGAGGTGACACTGTCCGGCGTACGGTCGCTCGTCAGGTCCGGGCAGGAGGCGAGCTCCGAGATCGCGGGAGTCGAACACTCGGGAACGGTCCTGGCCGCGAGATCCGCGCTCGCCGCTTCGAGCTCGGCAGCCGCGAACGAGAGACAGGCCGACACGAGGTCGGCGACCTCGCCGGTGACGGTCTTGCCCGCGTCCTCGCGGTCGTAGCACTTGTGGTTGATGTTCTTCAGCGAGACGCTCGTCCGCTGGACGACCGCCTTGTCCAGGGCGACCTGGCAATCCATGGCCGCGTCGCTCAGTGCCGCGCCGCCGCCGCCACCGCCACCGCCACCGCCGTGGCTCACGCGCACGAGCCGTTCGATGATGTGGTCGCTCTCGCCGAGCACGAGCTCATCGAGATCCGCAAACCCCACCGCTTCGAGGCCTTCCGGGCGAGGGGCCTCGAGGTCGTCGTCGCTCAGTGCGCTACAGCCTTTTGCGACCGCATCGCGGTACCTGGCGCGTGCCTTGTCGAGGGCATCGACGACCTTCGTCGATGCGCACGGGTCGGTGCCGGGCTCGAAAAGTCGTTCTCGATCGCACTTGAGCCGATGCTTGACCGACGTCACCAGATACTTCCCACCAGCCTTGGCGAGCGCTTTCTGGCAGTCGAGATGGTGCTCGAGGACAACGGCCTGGGCGTCGCGAGCGAGCCAGGACCCGAACACAAGCGATAGGAAGAGGAAGATCGCGGCGCGAAGCGACCGCGGCGAGCCCGACTGCAACATGGTCCGTCCCTCCGGAAGGCCGAGGCGGCGCCGGCGTGGTCGGCGCCGCGAACACGCACGATGCTGCCTGCCCGGCTCGGTCCGCGCCAGCGGATTCCGGCGCATATGCGTGCCTGAACGGCAGGTCAGGACAGGGCGCGCGTTGCGCCACCCGGCCATCCGCTGATAGACAGGCCGTCATGAACACACCGAAGTTCGTCGTGCTTTCCCTGCTCGTCGCAGCCTCGCTCGCCGCATCGGTGCCTGTCTCGGCCACCGACGTCGTCGCGCCTGCAGTCGAAGCGAAGCAGGCCAAGTACATCCTTCACGTCGACGGCATGACTTGAAAAGGCGGCTGCGCCGCGCGGGTCCGCGCGGTTCTGTCGAAGATCGAGGGAGTCGAGTCGGTAGACGTGGACTTCGAAGCGAAGACCGCAACGGTCACGATGAAGGCCGGGCAGACCCTGTCGAAAGACGCCTGCGACAAGGCCTTCGAAGGTTCGAAGTACAAGGTAGCGAAGTTCGAAGGCGGCTGAGTCCGCGACGTCGTTCAGCGTACCTTCGTCGCCACGGCGCTGCCGCTCGCGTCGGCCACATCGCTGTCGAACGTTCCGCCGAGGCCGCGCCAGTCGGGGGAAACCGCGAAACGGAAGGTTCCTCCGCTTCCTCTCCTCGTTCCGCTCTCGCGGAACGCGAGCGTGACCTCGTCACCGTAGACCTTTCCATCGACCTCGATCAACGTGCGTGCCGGCCCCACGATGGGACGCCCGTTCTCGAAGAGCTTCCTGCCGCGTCCGACGATGCGTCCGCCGTGCTGCTCGAGCTCGAGCTGATAACCGAGACGCATGCCCTGGAACCCTTGAACGGCGGTCGAGCGAATTTGCGTGGTCAGCGCCCACGAGCCGCTCAGGTCGGACGGCGGAACGTCGTAGACCCACGGCGGCAGCGTCTTCGGCCGCGCTCCGCCATTGTGTTCGCCCGCTTCGGCCTGCCCGACGACGGGCTCCTCCCTGACCTCGACCTGGGCACGAGGAGTGGGGACGTCGCTCGACGAATAGCGTTCGTCCCTTTCCTCGTTGCGCCTCTTCCAGCCTTCCCGGCGTTCGTCGCTCTCCTCTTCGCGCATCGTGCGGCCATCGACGACGACGATTCCCGGTACTGCGACCGATGGCGAGGTGCAGTCGGCCGGCCGGACCCTGCCCGCGACGAACCATTCCTCGCTCGCGCCCGTGGACCCGCAACCGGCGCCGAGGGGAAGCCCGGAGGCCACGTCGATCGCATACTTCCGCACTCCGTCGGGCGGGTTCCAGGGTTGGGGAATCGGTCTGTCGTCGTAGATGCGATCGATGATTCGCCCCCACACCGGAGCGGCGAGCCGGGCGGCGGTCGCCTCGTCGACGATGGGTCGCGGAGTATCGAATCCTATCCAGATGCCGGCGACGATGTCCGGCGTGTAGCCGATGAACCAGGCGTCGGTCACGTCGTTGGTGGTGCCCGTTTTCCCGGCCACCGCCACGCCGGAGCGTTTCGGGTTCGCCTCCTTGCCCGTCCCGCGCCGGATGACGTCGGAGAGAATGTCCGTCACGAGGTAGGCCGTGGCGGCATCGATGCTGCGGCGCCTTTCCGTGCCGGGCTTCGAGAGCACGTTTCCGGCATCGTCCTCCACCTGCAGGACCATGCGAGGCTCGACCCGTGAGCCGGCGTTGGCGAAGGCCGAATACGCCGAGGTGAGTTCGATCGGCGTCACGTGAATGGCGCCGAGCGTCAAGGACGGATGGTCGTTGTCGACGCGAAGTCCGGCGCTTCGTGCCGACGCCGCGATGGCATCGAGCCCGAGCTCCTGGGCGAGCCGCACCGTAGCCGTGTTGTTCGAACGGACGAGGGCGTCTCGCAGCGTGATGGCGCCCTCGTGCCGGTTGCTTACGTTGCGTGGAATCCAGTTGCGCTTGCGATCGAGCGCGATGCGGACCGGCGAGTCGTCGAGCGGCTTGGAAAGTGGGTAACCGTTCGCGATCGCTGCGCTGTAGACGAAAGGTTTGAAGACACTCCCCGCCTGGCGGTGCGCATCGGCGACGCGATCGAAGCGCGAATGCGTGAAATCGCGGCCTCCGACCCACGCGAGAATGTCGCCATGACGGGCATCGATGACGACAACCGCACCCTGCAGATAGCCCGTGCCGGCCATCGCGTTACGCTCGGATGCATCGTAGACCGGCCCGGTAAACTTTCCTGCCGAACCATGCTCGATGGCGACGAGTTGGGCCTGAATTTCCTCTTCCGCCGCGCGCTGAATGCGTGCGTCGAGTGAAGTGCGAATGGTAGCCGGGGCACCGGCGCCGTTCGGGCCATGGATAGCGGCGACCTCCTTGCGTATCTGCTCGACGAAGTACGGGGCCAACCCGGCTGCCATTCGTCTGTCCGGCGGCCTGGTCGTGACGCCGAGCGGAGTCCTGACCGCGGCTGCGGCCACTTCCGGGGTCGTTCGGCCCTGATCGGCCATCATGCGCAGCACGAGATCGCGCCGCTCACGCGCGGGCTTCGGGTGAAGCCGCGGATCCAGCCGGCCCGGAGCCTTGACCATGGCGGCCAGCGTCGCCGACTGGGCAAGGCTGATCTTGCGCGCGGAGACCCCGAAGAACTCCTGCGCCACATTTTCGACGCCGTTCATGCCGCGCCCGAGGTAGACGTGGTTCAGGTAGAGCTCGAGAATCTCTTTCTTCGAGTAGCGGTCCTCGATTTCGCGGGCCACGCGCACTTCGAGGATCTTGCGCCGCATGGTGCGTTCCTCGAGCGGCAGCAGATCGGGGAAGACCGTGCGAGCGAGCTGCATGGAGATCGTGCTCGACCCCTGGACAATGCTGCCGCTGCGCCAGTTCGCGAAGGCCGCGCCTGCCGCCCGTCGCCAATCGACGCCGTCATGCTCGAGAAACCTGCGGTCTTCGACCGCGATGAACGCATCGGCCAGGTGCTTCGGAAGCTCGCCGAGCGGAACGACCCGGCGATCGGCCGGCGCGAGATCGCCTACGGTTCTGCCCGTACGATCGAGCAGCACGGGCGCACCACCCGGCTGGTACGAGCGAAGCGATCGCACGTCGGGACAGGTGCCGAAGCCGCAGGTTTCCCACGTGAGGAGCGCCAGCCCCAACGGAGCGAGCACGAGCATCGCGATCGCTGCGCGGCGACCGGAGAAGACGGGCTTTCCTGACGGGAAGGGTTTCAGCATCTGCGCCCTCGTGAGACTTCGCACTGAAGTCTGACGTGCACGATGCGATTCTGTCCACAAACCAAATCGCGAGCGGCGTTTCCGCGCCGTAAGATGTCACTTTTCGCGACCCGCGACTGCGCAGGAGCGTCGCACTCACTGTGAGGGGAACCCGATCAGGAACCCCGGGCGAGCGCGTTGCGCGTCCACTGCAAGTCGACGCAATGTGTGAGGTGGCGCATCGGCCCGAGCCGCGAACGCGCACCTTACGCCACCACGTTCCGATTCCGGCGCGAATGAGTGCCCGGAGCAAAGCTTGCGTCCGGCGCGTGGGCTCAGCGACGCGTTGAAATCAGCTCGATAATGTTTCCGTCGGGATCCTTGACCCACATCTGCCCTCTCGCCTCGAGCTCGAAGACCTCGAGTCCTCGATCGCGGAGCAACGCGCGAACGGCCGCATGATCGTCGACGTTCCGCGACGGAGTGATGCAGGGGCCGACGCCCGGCAAGGTGCTGCGCGGGCCGACTGCTCGTTGCTGAGCGCGCCGGCTATCACGTCGGGGCGGGGTCGTTCGATCCACGGCCTGCGCATGACGGTCTCGACGCAGACCGGATTGACTCACCCCTGCACGCACCCGACAACCGCCACCTCGCATGCTGAACGCCCGAGATGACTCTCGCCCCACGCGATTGTCCGGGCGGCGCCGCGCGGGAGGAACCCTATGACACCTGCACTTCGAACGTTCCCGGCCGGCATCACCGCCGGCCTCCTGGTTGCCTTGACGGTCTTCGGACCGGCGGACGTCCACGCCCAGCCGTATACCTGCGAGCTGAGCTTCCACCTGCAGGATGCTGTGACGCAACATGAGCGGGACGATCACAACTTCCGATTCCCTGACCACGCTGAGAACGGCGGTGGGCACCTCGACGACGAGCTGCAATCCGTGTGTCGGACTTCCGGTGTCACCCGGCCCGGCCGAGAACGTCACGGTCACGGCGGCGCTTGCCTGCACGTACGCCTGCCCGGCGGAGCCGGATCCGAGTTGTGTCGGCGGCATGAAGTCGTCGCTCTCGATCCTGAACGGCACCGACCCGGCCAATCACTCCATCAAATGGCAGCTCACGAAGGGGCCGCAGATCGACCAGGCGGATTTCGGCGATCCGACCGTCGCGACGACGTACTCGCTCTGCATCTACGACCAGTCGCTCGGTGTCTACTCTCTCGAGGATGAGTTGACCGTTCTTTTCGGAGCCAACTGGACGGACAAGGATCCCAGAGGGTTCTTCTACCAGGACCCCTTCGGCAGCTTCGACGGAGTCACCAGGATCCAGCTCAAAACCGGCGCTGCCGGAAAGTCGAAGTTTCACTTTCGGGCGAAAGGCTTGGACGTGCCCATGCCCGTCGCGTTCAGCGGATCGGAGATGTTCGACGCCGAGTCGGTCGACGTAACCCTCCACAACAATTCGACGGCGGATTGCTGGCGCTCGTCGTACGGAGCGATCCGCACGAACACGCCGACGAAGTTCGTCGCGAAGAATCCCTAGGCGGGCAGCACTTCGCACAATGTCAGGAATCGCGGGCGGCCCCGAGAGGCCGCCCGCGACTTCTGGACGGTCGTCGCAAGAGGCTAGCCCGAGGCCGCCGGCTTCAGAACAGCTTGACCAGCGTCGCGAACGCGCCGAACGCGGTGACGACGATGCCCCCGAAACGAAGAGTCATGCGGTGCTCGAGAGCGGCGAGCTTGCCGTCGAAACGCGCGTCCATCTGATCGAATCGACCGTGGACTTCCGCAAAGCGCGTGTCGATCTGTGCAAACCGGACGTCGAGCTGCGCGAACCGGACGTCGATCTGCGCGAAACGGTTATCGATCTGCGCAAATCGCGTATCGATCTGCGCGAGTTGCTCTCGCAGGTCGTGCTTGGTCGCCAATGAGTCCGTCATCGCCGCGGTGAGCGCCTCGGCGTGAGCCTCAGCCTGCTTCTCGCTGAGGCCAGCCTCGCGGAGCTTGTGGACATAGGCAAGCGCATCGAAAGCGGGCGGCATGCACCCACCAAACGCCGTTCTCGCCCCGCTCCTGACCGACCCTCGAAAGCCCGGACCCCCGAAGGGTTCTGGGCCTACGGCGTAAAACGGCTCGCCAGTTC
>CAYYVZ010000272.1:0-7146 GCA_964475235.1 uncultured Myxococcales bacterium
ATTCCCCGGGGAATGTCGCGTGACCTGTCGTGATACGGCGTGACGTGCCCCTGATGCGTTCCCCGCGGAATGTCGCGTGGCGTGGCCAAGCAGCCGGAAGGCAACAGCTGCGCCCGGACGGGCCTAACGCGGTTCCTCCGAAGGCAGGCGAATCGCGAGCGGCGCGATGCCGGCGACTTCGATGCGGTAGTCGGCCCAGTCGTAGTGGGGCGGGCGCGGAGCGGTCATTCGGTAGCCAGACCATGCGAGCGGACGCGCCGGCTCGGCATCGAACGCGATCGTTGCAGCCCCGGGTCGCAGCGGCCTCCTCTCGGCGTCGCTCACGTAGAGCTCGAGAAGATCGCCGCGCTCGACGATTTCCAGATGATGATTGCCGAGCATCAGGAGTCGCCCGCCGTGGTGCGCCTCGTGGTCCATGTGAAAGCTTCCGTGTGTGCCGGTGTCGCCGAGCCCCGACTGAAAGAAGGGCAGCGCGAACAGCGCCGCGCCGCACAGCGTGGCGCCCGCGAGGCTCTTCATCGTGCGGCTGCGCGCTCGTCGCGCCGCAGCTTCCAGGTGAGCGCAACGAGCAGCAGCGTCGAGACGTACACCGGTCCGATGTCCACCGAGAGATGTTCGGGCGAGAACAGTCCGCGTGCCTGGTCGTACACGTGCACGAGCGCATGCGCGGCCGAGTAAGCCGCCGCTGCCGTCATCGCGGGTACGCGAAGCTCGCGACGCCGGATCGACGCGAGCAGCGCCACGCCGAGCAGGAAGAAGATGCAGCCGATGTCGCGCACGAAGTGCTCGTTGAGCGGCCCCGATCCCGGCACGTCCGCGGGCAGGTGGATGTACCAGTGTGCGGGACTGGCGAGCATCCACGCGCCGTTGACGAGGTTTCCGAGCCCGAACAGCCCGATCACGATCGGCCAGCGATCGGGCGCGCCGCCGTGCGATTCCGTCCGTCCCGTAGCAGCCGGTCCGCTCATGCATTTCCTCCGCGCGCCGGGATCTCGCACTTTCCCTCGGGCAGCAGGCCCATCGGCTTGGCCAGCAGGTTCAGGTAGTTGCCGACGCTGTTCAGCCACGTGAGCTCGACGATCTCCTTCTCGCTCAGCTGGCTTCGCAGCGATTCGAATGTCTCGTCGCTCGCGCGCTTGACGGTATTCAGCTCCTCGATGTATCGCAGCGCCGCGCGCTCACGCTCGCTGAAGCGCTCGCTCGTCGCGTAGTGCGGCAGCGCGTCGGCATCGGCCTGCGCGATGGCGCCGTGTTGGACGGCGAGGCGTGTCTCCAGGTCGTCGCAGAAGATGCATCCGTTGACGCGCGAGCCGAACACCCGCGCGAGCGCGCGCAGCCGCCGGTCGAGCGACACGCCGTACTCCATCGTCCCCACCAGGATGAGGTGAGCGAGGATGAGGCGCGGCGCCCTCGCGAAGATCACGTGAATCGGCGTCGCGCGTCCGACCGTGGCGCGGTAGACGGCCGCCGCCAGCCAGACGAGCGGGTTCCAGGAGCGCTCGATCGGAGCCAGGCGAGGCTCGGACGGATAGTCCTCGAAAGTTGCGGACGAGGCGGACGCGATTCCCGAAGCGAGTGTGCTTTCCATGGGCCAGCTCCCGTCGCGCGGAAAGGCCGCGCGTTCACCGTCTACACGAACGACGCGGCCCGGAGGTTACGGAAAACGGCGTCAGGTCCCAATTACTTTGCCCAGGGCGTCCGAACCTGAACCTGATCCCGATCTTCAGGCGGCGCGGCGAGGAGCCTTCGCGGCGGCGAAGATCGCAAGCTGCGCGCCCTCGTGGTCGAGCAGCCATTTCTTGCGGGGCAGGCCGCCGCCGAAGCCGGTGAGCGCACCGTTGCTGCCGATCACGCGGTGGCACGGGACGACGATGGCGACCGGGTTGGCCCCGTTGGCCGTGCCGACTGCCCGCACGGCCGCCGGCGCCCCGATGGCGGCCGCCTGCTCGGCGTAGGTGCGCGTCTCGCCGACCGGAATGCGGCGCAGCGCCTCCCACGCGCGCACCTGGAAGGGCGTGCCCCGGAACTCCACCTCGATCGTCGTCAGCGCGTCGAGCTCGCCGTCGAAGTAGCGGCGCAGCTTCGACACTACGCCGGCGGGATCCGCCGAGCTGGCGAACGAGGACGACGGGAAACGCTTCCTCAGCGCTTCGTGGCGGCGCTGCCAGTGGCCCTCGAAACAGAGGCCGATCAGCTTGGTGCCCGAAACGGCGAGCGTGAGGCGGCCGACCGGAGAGGCGATCTCGGAGCATTCGATGATCATGACGCTTCCTCCACGAGCTCTGCGTCGGGTTCGCCGCGCGAGCTGTTCCCGGCGGCGGCGCCGAGGCTGTTCCACAAGTAAACGACGGCGTACGAGCGCCACGGCCGCCACGCTTCCGCGCGCTCGCGCACGGCCGCAACCGGCGCCAGTGCCGCCGGGGTACCGAGCGCGCGGCGGATGCCGATGTCGCTCTCGGGAAACGCATCGGGCTCGGCGAGCGCGCGCATCGCGATGTAGTTCGCCGTCCACGGACCGAGGCCCGGAATCGCGCAGATCCGCTCGACCGCCTCGTCGAGGCCGAGCGCGGCGTCGAAGCGAAGGCTCCCGTCGCAAACCGCCGCGGCAAGGTTGCGCAGCGCCGCGGCGCGCGCGCGAGGGATGCCGATGCGCGCGACGTCGGCGCCGGCGAGCGCGGCTGCGGTCGGGAATACGTGCGTGAGCGAGCCGTTCGGCTGCGCGAGCGGCGTTCCGAACTCGCGCACCAGCCGGCCGGCCAGTGTCGTCGCGCCCTGCACGGTGATCTGCTGGCCGAGCACGCCGCGCACCGCCAGCTCGAAGCCGTCCCATGCGCCCGGCATGCGAAGCCCCGGAAGCGCTGCGACGAGAGGGGCCAGCGTTTCGTCGCGCCGCAGGTGCTCGGCGATGCGCGTCGGATCCGCTCCGAGATCGAAGATGCGGCGCGCGCGTTCGACGACGCCGATCAGGTTGTGGCAGTGCGGCAGCTCGACGCGCATGAGGAGGTGCGCCGGGTGGTGAGGTGCGGCGGCCCGCCGCGCCTTCTCGCGAGCGCTCGCCGAGCTGCTCGCCGTGACCGCGGGCGCCGACGGTCCGAGCGTGACCTCGATCGTGCCGGTCGCGCCGTCCACTTCGATCGTGCGGCGATAGGATTTCCCGTCGATGGCCTCGACGCCGGGGATGGCGCGCTGGGCGAGGAATGCGAGCATCGCTTTCCACGCGAGAGGCGGGCGGAACGGGAGGCGGACGACGATGCCGCCGGTTGCACCGCCGTTGCCAGCGGTGCCGCCGGCCGGGTCACTGCTGCCATGCGGCTCGCTGCCATCGGTGCGACTGCCGCGACTCGCGTCGGCCTTCGTCGCGCGGCCGGAACGTTTGCCGCGCAACACCGACGGCGTCTCTCCGAACGTGGCCTTCAGCGCATGGTTGAACTGGCGGATGCTGCCGAAGCCCGCCGAGTGCGCGATCTCCGCAAACGGAAGCTCGGTCTGGTCGATGAGCGAGCGCGCGAAGTGCACGCGCCGGGCCCGCGCGACGTCGAAGGGCGACGCGCCGAGGTGCTGCGCGAACAGGCGACGCAGCTGGCGCTCGCCGAGCCCGAGGCGCGCGGCCAGCGCTTCGAGGTCGCCGTCGTCGAGGCCGCCTTCGGCAATCAGGCGAAGCCCGCGCGAGACCACCGCCGACGTTCCGAGCCAGGCCGGCGTTCCCGGGGCCGTCTCGGGACGGCAGCGCTTGCAGGGCCGGAAGCCGGCGGCCTCGGCGGCAGCCGCACACGCGTAGAACCGCATGTTCTGAAACTTGGGCGGCACCACCGGGCACACGGGCCGGCAGTAGATGCCCGTCGTGACGACGCCCGTGAAGAAGCGCCCGTCGAAGCGGCGGTCGCGGCTGAGGACCGCGCGGTAACAGCGTTCCGGATCGAACTCCACGATGGGGTTCTATATCGCGCCTTCGGCCCTGTCTGGCCAGATCCGGACATCGTCCTCGGGCAGGGGAGCCGCGAGCCGGCGAGCGGTGAGTCCGGTTCCGACGAGCTCAGGCGCGCGGTGCGCGCCGGATCCGATGGCTTTTCCGGATCCGTCCCCGATTTCCGGCGTCGCCTGCGAAATCGGGATCCGTCCCCGATTTCCTAGCGCTTGGCCAGCAGGGGCTGGCCGCCCTTGGTCGGTCCCTGCCAGATGAAGCGCAGCGCGTCGGGTCTGAGGCGTGCTTCGCCGATGGCGAGCGCAAGGTCGCGGTGCTCGGCTTCGAGCGCCGGCTTCTCGTCCGCTCGCACGTTGTCGTTGACGGCCGAGAGGGCGGCGAGGCGCTCGAGCTCGCCGCCGAGCTGGGTGTCCATCGCGCGCAGCGCCTCCGCTCGCAGCGACGCGGCGCGCTCTTCGGCCAGCTCGTCGCAGCGCGAAAGCATGCGCGCCAGCAGCGGGGCGAGCGTCTTTCCGTTCTCGGCAATCCACGCGCCGCGGCCGTCCGTGAGGTCGGCGT
The DNA here is from genome assembly GCA_964475235.1 of uncultured Myxococcales bacterium. Taxonomy (GTDB): domain Bacteria; phylum Desulfobacterota; class Binatia; order UBA1149; family CAITLU01; genus DATNBU01. The sequence goes on from CAYYVZ010000272.1 coordinate 4,481, forward strand.
CCGTCGGATCGTCGCCGTCGGCTTCGCGAAGGTGCTGGTCGAGCAGGACGCGCACCGGCGTCGGTGCCAGGAAGCGGTCGGCGTGAAGCCGGGGCGGGGCGACGGGCTCGAGCACGAACAGCGCTTCGAGCCACAGGCGCGGTTTCGCGTCTTCGTCGAGCATCGCGAAGGCCGCGTTTCCCGACGGCGAGGCGAGCAGCGCTTCCATCGCATCGCCGAGCAGCGGGTGGTCGCGGGTCGCGAACGTGAGATCTTCGCGGACGAGCGCCGTTTCGCGATCGAACGTGAGCACGGTCTCGCCCCAGTCGAGGCTCGGGAACTCGGGACTGCGCGTCCCGTCGGGGTTGAGCAGGTAGCGCCGCGGCTCGTGCTCCTCCGCGTAAACGTGGAAATGCTCGAGGATGCGCAGGAAGTACTCTTCGAGCGCGAGGTCGCCGTCGAGCCGGCGCACCGACTCGATGAGCGGGTCGGCCACGTCGCGGCGCAGCGAGGCCATCTCGAGCAGGCGGTCGCGGCCCTTTTCGACGCGCGCCGCGAGCTCGACCTGGGCTTCGACCGTCTCGGCGATGAGCTCGTCGGTGGTGCGCCAGAGGTCGTCGGGCAGCGTACGGGACGCCGCGAGCGCGAGGTTGCGCACGCGCTCGCCGAACCGCTCGAGCAGCGCGTGCGCGGCGAGCGTCGGCTGCCGGAGCGCGTTCACGCCTTCGTCGATCCAGCGCAAGAGGACTTCCTGGCCGGTTCCCCGCACGTACGGCGCGTGCACCCGGACCGTGCCGCGCTGGCCGATGCGGTCGAGGCGGCCGATGCGCTGCTCGACGAGATCTGGATTGAGCGGCACGTCGAACAGCACGAGGTCCTGGGCGTGCTGGAAGTTGCGTCCTTCGCTGCCGAGCTCGGAGCAGATCATGAGGCGCGCGCCGTCTTCCTCGGCGAACCACGCCGCGTTGCGGTCGCGCTGCAGCAGCGTGAGGCCTTCGTGGAAAAGCGCCGTCGCGACGCGGATGCGCGAAGCGAGCGCGGCCTCGAGCGCTTCGGCCTTGGCCCCGGTGCTGCAGATGACGAGAACCTTGCGCGGTCCCTCGGGCGCGAGCAGCCCGGCAAGCCACTCGACGCGCGGGTCGCCGTCGAGCACGGGAGCGAGCTCCACCTCCGCGCTGCTGCGCTTGGCGAAGTCGGACGCGAGCTCGCGATCGAGCCTCTGAAGCACGGACGCTGCGTCTTCGCGCCTCAGCCGCTCTTCGCCGCTCGCGGCGTCGAGCGCGTGGCGATGGACCTCGCGCTGGGGGAAGCCGGTCACGGCCGCGCGCGTGTTGCGGAACATCACGCGGCCGGGGCCGTGGCGGTCGATGAGACCCGTGAGCATGCGGCTTCGTTCGGCGGGAACGGCCGCGCGCCGGACGACCTCGTCGTGCGGAAGTCCGAGCAGGCGCGCGAGCTCGGCGACCGAGTGCTCCGGCAGCGTGTCGTTCTCGATCAGCTCGACGGCGACGTGCGCGGCGTCGCGGTAGCCGGAAGCCTCGCGGCTCCACGCGTCGAAGTCGCCGTAGCGGTCCGGGTCGAGGAGGCGAAGGCGCGCGAAGTGACCCTCCGCACCGAGCTGTTCCGGCGTCGCCGTCAGAAGGAGCAGTCCCGCGGCGCTTCGCGAGACGGTCTCGACCGCATCGTATTCGGCGCTCGAATGCTCGCGCGTCCATTCGAGGTGATGCGCTTCGTCCACGACGACCATGTCCCAGCCGGCTTCCGCGGCCTGGGCAGCGCGCGAAACGGGGGCGCTCTGTTCGGCTTCGCCCTCCGCTTCGGCGACGTCGGCGGCCTTCTTCTTGCGCTTCTTCTTGAAAATCTCCTCGTTCCCGGAGTTCGCGCCCGAAGCGGTGAGCAGGGAGATCCCGGCGAGCACGAGCTGCTCCTGCGCGAACGGATTCATGCCGGGCTCGCTCTCTTCGGCAGCCTTGCAGCGGCCTTCGTCATAAATGGCGAAGCGCAGCTGGAAGCGGCGACGCAGCTCGACGAGCCACTGGTTCACGAGCGAGTCCGGAACGACGACGAGCACGCGTGCGGCGCGCCCCGCCAGCACGAGCCGGCTCAGGATGAGGCCGGCCTCGATGGTCTTGCCGAGGCCGGTTTCGTCGGCGAGCAGCACGCGCGGCCGCAGGCGCGAGCTGGTCTCGGCGGCAACGAAGAACTGGTGGGGCAGCAGCTCGATGCGCGGACCCGCGAAGCCGCGCACCGGCGACCGGCGGATCTCGTGCAGTCGCGTCAGCGTTTCGGCGCGAAGGTCGAACTTGGCCGACGCGTCGACGCGGCCGGCGACGAGGCGCGTGCGCGGCCCGGCGACGGCGGTACGCGCTGCGATCCGCGCCTCGGCGAGCTCGCCGAGGTTCGTCGAATAGAAGCGCACGCCCGCGCGATTTTCCACGGCCTCGACCCGGTGCGAACGCCCGTCGATGTCCGAGATGGAGTCTCCGGGACTGAACACGACGCGCTGGAGCGGGGCAGAACGCAGGACGTAGCGCCGCGATTCCGCCGCGGCCGCAAAAGCGAGCTCCACCTCGCGCTCGTCTACCGAGACGACGACTCCGAGGCCGAGCTCCGGTTCCGGGTCGCTGATGTAGAGCTGGCCCGCGACGAAGCCGCGCGCGGCCGCCGGAGCAGGGCCGGAAGAAACA
>CAYYVZ010000273.1:0-7105 GCA_964475235.1 uncultured Myxococcales bacterium
CCGACCGCCCGAATCTCCTCGCGCGAATGAATCCCGATCCCATGCCCGACGAGTTGCCTGCGAACTCCGCGCCTGGCGAGCGGCGCGACGACGACGCGCAGGGGCGCCGGCACCCCGCCAAGCACGACGTCACGAAAGACCGACCAGTTTTCCTCGACCATCCACCGGTCGTACACCATCGTCCAGTAGAGGTTCTCTTCCACCATCCGGCGAAGCGCGAGAGCGGTAGCCCGATCCGAAGCACGGAGGGAAGCGTCGGGATCGACGCCGAGCGTCTGCGAGACGTAATCGATCGCGAAGCCCGAGTCGGCGATCCGCTTTCCGTCGTGCTCGATGAACGGCAGCTTTCCTTTCGGCGCCTTGAACGGCGTGGGGTCGACGACCGTCTCGTACGGGATCTCCGCAATCCGAAGCCACGTCTGCAGCTTCAGGCAGAACGGACTGATCGACGGAAGGCCCCAGGCCCCGGGGAGCTCATGAAGCACGAGATTCGAGTTGCTTCTCACGACAGTGACCTCCCCTCCAGGTGCAACCGAGGCCATGCCAGCCGTCCGCAGCCGACGCCAGCACAACTGCTTCCGGACGAAGTACACCGTCGGTCCGTCGGCCACGCGCTCCTGCATGGCTTGTCGAGTCTCCGGGGTCTACAATCGCAGGCGGGAGGGGTCCCGTTTTGCGTGTTTCGTCGCGCCTGCCGGCCATCGTCGTGGCCGCCGCATTCCTGAGCACCGCCGTCCCGGCCGCCGCCGTCGACTGCGCCCCCACAGCTCCGTGCGGCGACGTCGATGGCTCCGGAAGCCTGGGGGCACCCGACGCCCTGCGGCTGCTGCGCGTAGCGGTCGGAGTTTCCCTTCCCGTCTCCTGCGGGTGCAGCGCGGGTATCTGTGGAACCGACGGACTCTGCGGCGACGTCGACGGCTCGGGCAAGCTGTCCGCTGCCGACGCGCTGCGGGCCCTGCGCGCCGCGGTCGGCCAGCAGGTTGCGATGGAATGCTCCTGCTCGAGCGGCAGCGACGACGCGGCTTCGATGCTCTACGGCGCCACTTTCTTCTCCGGCCAGCGTCCGGCCCTCGGCGATGTCGCGTACACCAGCAAGGTCGAAGGCCCGCTCACCGGATACAACTGCTACCAAGGCTGGATCCTGCTGGACGTCGCCGACGGAACTCCCGACGCCACCGTCCAGAACGCCGTAGAGAACGCAGGTGCGGCCGTGCTCGCGAAGACTCCACGGCTCGGCTGGTACCTCATCGACGCCGGTGCCGGCAACGAAGTCGCCGTTCTGCTGGAGCTGTACGAAAACGACTGGGTAATCGACGGCAACGCGGTCTCGCCGGCACTCCCGGGTGCGAGCAACAACAAGGTCCTCGACTGGAATTCCGGTCCGGAAGAACCGAGCGCGTGTCTGCGCAACCACGGCTCGCTGGTCGCGGACATCGCCAACCGGCGCGGCGGGAACTTCTCGATGGAATCCGTCGAAGGTGTCGCGGGCAACTCCAACGACCTTGCCGATCTCGTCGCGCGCAAGCTCGAGACCGTTCCCGGCGGGGATCGCCAGGTGCTGAACCTCTCCCTCAACTACGATCTCAAGAAGGGAGAGTCGCTTGCCGGCAAGGTGAAGCCCGACTGCAACGCCGACTGCGTGAAACGAAACATCGCGTTCCAGCAGTACAACCTGATGCGCTCCATCTTCGATGCGATGGAGTATCTCTGGCTTCTCGAGCCCGAGATCGCCGATCGCAGCCTCATCGTGCTGATCGCGGGCAATCCCGGCGTTCCGCTCGACACCCAGCTCGCCGGCCTCAAAGTGTCGTTTCCCCACGCGTTCGAGCGCATCGTCGTCGTCGGCGGAACCGAGGACGACGGCTCCGTCCAGCCCGGCCACTTCAACTACCTCGACGACGACTCGACCGGGAACATGGTCTACGCGCGCGGAGAGAACGTCGCCGCGAGCTCGCCGGAGACCGGAGACATCGAGTGTAGCGGCACTTCGTACGCCGGCCCGGAGGTCGCGAGCGTGCTCGACGCGGTGTGGGCACGCGAGCCCGGCCTCTCCGCCGACCGGATCCTCGGCGGCCTGCGCCAGGCCCTCGACTATCTCGGCACGAGCGTTCTGCCTCAGGATCAAGACGGCCGTACCACCGACGAGTTCCTCGACCTCGTCGTGTCGTTCGCGAAGACGGGCGGGCCGCCGACTACGACCACGACGACCACGACCACGACGACGACCACCACCACGTCCTCGACTACCACGACCACGATGGGCGGCTGCTGGTGCTGCTGCTTCTGGATTCCCGAGTTCCCCTTCGGCTGGGACTGCGGCGAAACCCAGGGGCCCGTCGACGGCGGCCTGTGTGCCTACTCCGCGCCGGGCTCGGGCGAATGCGGCAACGGCTACTGCGAGTCGCAGAGCGACTGACCGCGAGCCCTGCCCTCTTTTCACCCGATCGCCGCACCGAAGGCCGCGCGAGCCCGCCCCGCCTTCCATTGAATCGCTGCGCACGTACGATGCGCCGGCCATGAGCCAGCCTTTCGACACGACCATCGAAGAGATCGGCAACGCGATTGCCGGCCCCGTCCGCATGCCGCGCCAGATGCTCGCAGCGCAGAGCTACGACAGCCACACGTCGATCCACGACGACGCGACTGCCCGGAAGCTCGGCTTCCAGGGCGGCACCATCGAAGGGCCGACCCACTTCAGCCAGTTCGTCCCGCTTTGCGTGAGCCTCTGGGGCGAGCGCTGGCTCGCCGAGGGCTGCCTCTCGGCGCACTACCGCAACGCCTGCTACGAAGGCGACAAGGTTCAGGCCTTCGTGGCGAAGCCTGCAGCCGGTGCGACGCAGACGGAGATCTGGATGCAGCGCGAGGACGCCACCGAAGTCCTGAGGGGCACGGCCTCGATCGGAACGAGCGCGACTCCGACGGCCCTCGAGAAGCGTCTCACCGAGCTCAAGCCGCTCGAAACCGCGGTGATCCTGCGCCACGTCCGCGTCGGAATGCGAAGCGAGCGCATCCCCGTACGCATGGACATGACGCAGAACATGGGGGCGCTGTACCCGTTCTCCCTTGCCGACAAGCTGAAAGCGATCACCGAGCCGAGCCCGTGGTACGCGAGCGCGGACTCGCCGTGGAAGCGTCCCATCATCCCGGTCGAGATGATCAGTGTGCTCCTCGGCCATGCCAACGACGGACAGTCTTTCCCCGTGCGCGGCCCCGTCGTCGGCCTCTTCGCCGACCAGGAGATCCGCCTCGTGCGCGGCCCGCTCTTCGTCGGAGAACCGTACGAGATCGATCGCGAAGTCGTTTTCCTGAGCGGCAGCCGGCGCACCGAAAGCATGTGGATCAGGACGCGCGTGTTTGCGCCCGGCGGAGACGAGGTACTGGCGACGATGCTGCTCAACTCGGCCATGCTCAAGGAATCGTTTTCCGGATACGAAGCCGAAGCCGCGGCGGCCCGCTGAGAACGCCATGCCGAGCCTTCGCAGGATACCCGCCGGCCTCTCGCTCATCGTCGCCGGCATGATGGCGGGCGGCTCCCCCTTCGTCGCCGGCACGATTGAAGTCGGCTCCGCCCTCGCCGCCGCCGACGACTGCATCGTTCTCGAGAGCTTCGCTGGCTCGAAGCCCGGGGAATTCCCGGCGGACTGGCGAGTAAGAAAAGACGAGGGCAAGGCGGCCTACTCGGTTCAGGAGGAAGCAGGTTCCCGCTTCGTGCGCGCGCACTCCGTCGGTCTCGGCCTGCAGGCGGCCAGGTCGTTCGAATGGGACCTCGACCGATACCCGATCCTTGCGTGGCGTTGGCGTGCCATCGAGTTTCCGAAGGACAGCGACGAGCGCGAGTCGGGCCGCAACGACAGCGTACTCGCGGTCTACCTGCTCGTCCCCTACTCCACCATCCGCGGACCGCAGGCGGTCAAGTACGTCTGGAGCGAGAGCGTGCCGGCGGGAACGAACCTCGAATCGAACCTCGGCCTCACCAAGGTACGAGTGCTTCGCACTGGAACTTCGGGCAAGAACGCATGGCAGGACGAGCGCGTCGACGTTCGTGCGGACTTCCTCTCGGCATTCGGCGTCACCGCCGCGCCGAAACCGGGTGGAATTGCCGTGCTCACCGACTCCGACGACACGAGCTCCAGCGCGACCGGCGACTACGCCGACTTCCGCGCATGCCGGAAGTAGACTGCAGAGAGCCCCCGTCCGGCAGCGATCGACGACGGCGAACACACAGCACGGGAGAACCGGCAGATGTCCCTACTCTCCATCCTCAAAGGGCGCCGCGGCGCCAACGGCTTCGGTTACGCCTCGACCGCCGAGGAAGTCACCGAGGGCCTCGATCTCACCGGCAGGAACATCCTCATCACGGGCGTCGGCTCGGGCCTCGGCCAGGAGAGCGCCCGCGTCCTCGCCAAAAGAGGTGCAATGATCCTCGGCGCGGCACGCAGCGAGGCGAAGGCTGCGGAAGCGTGCAGGGGTTTCGGCACGAACGCCGTCCCCGTTGCCTGCGAGCTTTCCGACCCGGCCTCCGTACGAGCATGTGTGGACAAGGTGAAGAGCATGGGGGTCGGTCTCGACGCCATCCTCTGCAACGCCGGCATCATGGCCCTGCCGAAGCGCGAGCTTCACCACGGCCAGGAGCTGCAGTTCTTCACCAACCACGTCGGCCATTTCATGCTGGTGACGGGTCTCCTGAGTCAGCTCACGCCGGCCGGGCGGGTCGTCATGCTTTCGAGCGATGCGCACACGATGGCGCCGTCTTCCGGAATCCAGTTCGATGACCTCACGTTCGAGAAGAGCTACGCGCCGTGGAAGGCCTACGGCCAGTCCAAGCTCGCGAACCTGCTGTTCGCGCGGTCGCTGGCAAGAAAACTGGCGGGAACGGGGAAATCGGCCAACGCGGTGCATCCGGGCGTCATCGTGACCAACCTCGGTCGTCACATGAATCCCATCGCGCGCGGTGCCCTGGGAATCGCTTCGGCGATCGCGCTCAAAAGCGTTGCGGAAGGGGCCGCAACGCAGTGCCTGGTTACCGCGCATCCTTGCGTGGCCAACGTGAGCGGCGAGTATTTTGCCGACTGCAACGTCGCGAAGACTTCGCGGCATGGCCACGATGCCGCCATGGGCGATCGCCTCTGGACGGTGACGGAGGAGATCGTCGCGCGGCTCTGACAGCCGCTAGCGGGACGGCGCGGGCTTCGTGCCGGACGGACCGCTCTTTGGAGCGGTCCGTTGCCCGGCCGGCGCGCTGGCCGGAGGTTTCGAGGCGGCCGGCTCGTCCTGGCAGTGTTTCACGTCGGCCAGGGTGATTCCCATTCCCAGCGCCACGTCCTCGGGCCACCTGCCGCTGCGCAGTTCCCTGTTCACGCGACTGCAGTCGACGGCCGCGGCCGAAACCGAGACAGGGAACGAAGCCAGAAACACGAGCGAAGCGATGATGAACTGCTTCCGCATGACGACTCTCCTCGGAAGTTCGTGCGAAGTGACCCCAGTTTCCGCGACCCGTCCGCGCGTGTCCAACAAGACTCGAAGTCGTCGGCGGGGAAAGGGACGGGATCGCCCCTCACGTGAGGGCGCTCCAGTGACACGGCCCCGGCCCTCCATTACAAGCGCGACGCCGACCACCGAACGAAGGAGCCATCCATGACCACCTCCGAGTCCCCGAGCCCAGATCCATCCCTGCCGGCGGGTTTTCCCGCCATGTCCATCGACAAGGCCCACCAGCTCCTGGTGTCGGCCGCGGGCTCGCCCTTCGAGGTGGAGGAACGCGAGATCCACGGCGTGCGCATCCGGACGTGGAAGAACGCCCCGCCGACGCTGAACGCGGTGTTCGAGCTGAGCCGCCGCTTCGGCCCACGCACCTACATCGTACTCGACGACGAGCGCGTCACCTTCGACGCTCACCACGCAGCCGTCGCGCACCTCGCACGCCGTCTCGTCCAGGACGGCGTGAAGAAGGGCGACCGCGTCGCCATCGTGATGCGCAACATTCCCGAATGGTCGGTCGCGTTCTGGGCGGCGTCGCTGGTCGGCGCCATCGTGACGCCGCTCAATGCGTGGTGGACGGGTCCCGAGCTCGAATACGGGCTCAAGGACTCCGGCTCGAAGATCGCCCTCATGGACGCCGAACGCTGGGAGCGCGTGCGCGAGCACGCGGACAACTGCCCCGCCCTCGAGCGCATCTACGTGTGCCGCGCCGCCGAGGAGATCGCCGACCCGCGCGTGCAGCGCCTGGAAGAAGTCCTCGGCCCGCCGAATTCGTGGTCGGACCTCGCGCCGGCCGAGCTGCCGGCGGCCGAAGTCGCAGCCGACGACGACGCTGCCATCTTCTACACCTCGGGCACCACCGGCCATCCGAAAGGCGCGATCATCACGCACCGCAACATCATCTCGAACTTCTTCAACGCACTCTGCGCGCAGGCGCGTTCCTTCCTTCGCCGCGGCGAGAAGCCGCCCGTGCCCGATCCGGCCGCGGCGCAGAAAGCGACGCTGCTTTCGGTTCCGTTCTTTCACGCCACCGGCTGCTTCGCCGTGATGATCCCGGCGATGATGGGCGGCGTGAAGCTCGTGCTGCAGCGCCGCTGGAACGCCGACCAGGCCCTCGAGCTGATCGAGCGCGAGCGCATCACCACGGCGGGCGGCGTGCCGACGATCGCGTGGCAGATCATCGAGCATCCGCGTTTTGCCGAGTTCGACCTGTCCTCGCTCGAGACGATCTCGTACGGAGGAGCGCCATCGGCTCCCGAGCTGGTGCGGCGCCTCAAGGAGCGCTTCCCGGGTCTCAAGCCCGGCCAGGGCTGGGGAATGACGGAAACTTCGGCAACGGCGACGAGCAACTTCGCCGAAGACTACGAGCGCAAGCCATCGAGCTGCGGCGTCCCCTCCCCCACCGGGGAAGCGAAGATCGTCGGCACCGACGGCAACGCGCTGCCGCCGGGCGAAGTCGGCGAGCTGTGGTACCGCGGGCCCATCGTCGTACGCGGTTACTGGCAGAAGCCGGAGGCGACGGCGGAGACGTTCGTGGACGGATGGGTGAAGACCGGCGATCTCGCGAGGATCGACGAGGAAGGCTTCGTCTACATCGTCGACCGTGCCAAGGACATGCTGATCCGCG
>CAYYVZ010000274.1:0-7088 GCA_964475235.1 uncultured Myxococcales bacterium
CGTCGCGCAATCGGGATCCGTCCCCGATTCTTCAGCTCAGGGCGTCGTTGATCTTTTCGATGGTGTCCTTGGCATCGCCGAAGACGAGAACGGTGTTCGGCATCGTGAAGAGCTCGTTCTCGATGCCGGCGAAACCGGGGTTCATCGAGCGCTTGAGCACGATGCAGGTCTTGGCGAGGTCGGCGTTGAGCACCGGCATGCCGTAGATCGGGCTGCTCGTGTTGGTCTTGGCCGCAGGGTTCACGACGTCGTTGGCGCCCACGATGAGCGCGACGTCCGCGTCGGCGAACTCGTCGTTGATCTCCTCGAGCTCCTTCAGCGCGTCGTAAGGGACATTGGCCTCGGCGAGGAGCACGTTCATGTGGCCGGGCATGCGGCCCGCGACCGGGTGAATCGCGTACTTCACCTCGACGCCCTCCTTCTCGAGCAGCTCGGCCATCTTCTGTACCGCGTGCTGGGCCTGCGCGACCGCCATGCCGTAGCCCGGGCACACGATGACCTTCGTGCCGCTGGAAAGCAGCATCGCCGCGTCACCGACCGAAGCTTCGCGTACCTCGGCGCCCGACGCGCCGATCTGGGCCGGCGTGCCGTCGCCCGAGCCGAACGCGCCGAACAGCACGTTGCCGAACGAGCGGTTCATCGCCTGGCTCATCACGATCGAAAGGATGAAGCCCGACGCACCGTCGAGGGCGCCCGCGATGATCAGAACGTTGTTCTCGAGCGCGAAGCCGGTCGCCGAGGCCGCGAGGCCCGCGTACGAGTTCAGCAGCGAGATCACGACGGGCATGTCCGCGCCGCCGATGGGAATCACGAACAGCACGCCGAGCACGATCGCGACGAGGAACATCAGGTAGAACAGCGGCTGCGCGTGCGGCCAGATCGTCAGGCACACGAGCAGGAGGACGGCCAGCGCGAACATGCCGATGTTCGACTGGTTCTGGTACGGGTACGTGATGTTGCGCCCCGGGATGAAGCCCTGGAGCTTGCCGAACGCGATGAGACTGCCCGTGAACGTGAGGCCGCCGAACAGGACCTCGAACCCGAGCGCGCCCATGGTGCCGTGCGAGATCTCGTGGTGGGCCTTGCCCGCCATGTAGAGCGAGTACTCGGACACGCCGACGAGAGCAGCCGCAAGTCCGCCGAACGCGTGCGAGAGCGCGATGCGCTCGGGCATCTTCGTCATCGGGATGAGCGCCGCCATCGCGATGCCGATGGCCGAGCCGATGCCGGCCGAGACCAGCACCCAGCGGTAGTTCACGATGTCGGGGTGCATCAGCGTGCCGGCCACGGCTGCCGCCATGCCGATCTCGGCGTAGATGACGCCGCGGCGCGCGGTCTCCGCGCTCGTCAGTCCCCGGATTCCAAGGATGAACAGGACCGACGCGACGAAGTAGAGGATCTCGGCGTAGATGCTCACTTCTTCGCCCCATCCTTGGGCTTGCCGCCGCCGCGCTTGCGGAACATTTTCAGCATGCGGTCGGTGATCAGAAAGCCGCCCACCACGTTGATGCTCGCGCAGAGCACCGCGATGAAGCCGAGGACGGTCGAGAACTCGCTCTTCTCGGCGCCGGCCGCGACGATCGATCCGACGAGCGAGATGCCCGAGATCGCGTTCGTGAACGCCATCAGCGGCGTGTGCAGGAGCGGCGGGACGCCCTTGATCGTGCCGTAGCCGACGAAGGCCGCGAGCACGAAGACGTACAGGCCGAGGATCATCTCATGAGTCATGGAAGGCTTCTCTCTTTAAAGTCAGGCGCCGACGGCTTCGGCCACTTGCGTATCGACGATGCTGCCGTCGTGGGTGACGACGGAGCCCTTGACGATCTCTTTCCCGAAGTCGATGTCGAGCTTGCCGTCCTTCAGGATGTAGAGGATCAGCTTCTCGACGTTGCGTGAGAACATCTGGCTCGCGTCGCGAGCGGCGTCGCTCGGGAGGTTGGTCGGTCCACAGACCAGCACGCCGCCATCGTTCACGACCTCGCCTGGCCGCGTGAGCTCGCAGTTGCCGCCCTGCTCGGCGGCGAGGTCGACGATGACGGAGCCCGGCCGCATGCGGCGGGCCATTTCGGCCGTGACGAGGCGCGGAGCGGGGCGTCCCGGTATGAGCGCCGTCGTGATGCAGACGTCCGCTTTCTCGAGGTGCTTCGCGATGACTTCGTTGGCGCGGCGCTGAAAGTCCTCGCTGACTTCCTTTGCGTAGCCACCCGCAGTCGCGGCGTCGGCCGAAGCGCCGACGTCGATGAACGTGGCGCCGAGGCTTTCCACCTGTTCCTTCACGACCGCGCGAACGTCGTAGGCTTCCACGACGGCGCCGAGGCGGCGGGCGATGCCGATGGCAACGAGGCCTGCGACGCCCGCGCCGAGGATCACGACGCGCGCGGGCTCGATGCGCCCGGCGGCCGTCATGAAGAGAGGAAAGAGCTTGGGCAGATGGTTGGCTGCCGTGATCACCGCGCGGTAGCCGGCGATGGTCGCCTGCGAGCTCAGCACGTCCATCGACTGCGCCAGGGTGGTGCGCGGGATGCGGTCGAGCGAGATGCCGGTCACGGAGGCGTCGCGCAGCGCCCGTACGACGTCGTGCTGGACGAGAGGGAACATCAGGCTGATCGTCGCAGCTCCCTTCTTGAGCGATCCGATCGACGCGACGTCCGGCACGTTGACCTGGACGAGGGTGTCGGCCTCGGCCAGCACGGCCTCGCGCGACGGAAGAATGGTTGCTCCGACGGCCTCGTAGTCGGCGTCGGTGAATCCGGCCCCGAGGCCGGCACCCGACTGGACGACGAATCCGACCCCCTTGTTGGCAAGCCGCCTGGCGCTTTCCGGCACGAGCGCGACACGCTGTTCGCCGGAGCGAACTTCAGTAACGATCCCGATTTTCATTGGGGCGGGAACCTAGCCGAGCCGCCCAAAAATCCAAAAAGCACCGCGGCGGGAGCACCCGCGCATCGCCGACCCCAAAACGACGAAGGGCGGTGCAGCTGTCGCTGCGCCGCCCTTCGCCGAACGAGCCTCGCAGCTCGTTCGGGAGGAGATTCGGGAGGATCGCAGGGGCCGCACTCGCCGCGGCCTCTGCGGAAGCTAGATCGCGAGATCGAGCTCCGCTTCCTCCATATTGTGGCCCTCGCTGTGGCTCGCCGGACGCCGACCCGAAAGTCCCACGATTCGGGGCGACTTGCGGATCTTGCGAGCGGTTCGGCGCTGCAGCGGGGCCAGGCCTGCGCGGACGTACTCGGCGCTTACGCCAAGCACGTCGCAAATGTTCTCGAAGGAAAACGGCCACTCGCGGTCGCGCGAGAAGATCCACTCCGAAGCGTCCCGGTGCAGGTCTTCTCCCTGAGGATCGCGGGCGAGGGCGTACTTCTGGTAGCACTCGACGGCGTCACGGAGGATCGCCAGCATCAGTCCGCGCTCGTTCGTAGCACCCGCCTCCTTGTTGAGGCCGGCGAAGTACTGCTCGGGCATGAGAGCGTCGGGTTCGAAGAGCTTGGCGGTGTTGTCGGCCATCGGGCGTTTCCTCTTGCGGCCTGAGACGCCCGTCCGCGCCGAATATTCTCGGTTTTCCTGACGAAGTTCCCAGAAAAGTTGCGATCGGTCACCGAGCCCTCGGGCGGCTGAGAGGCGGTTTCGTGGCGCGGATCACGCAATGCGCGCCAGGTCTGCGTCGATTCTGGTGCCGCCGGGCGGATTTGTCGGCGGGAAAGGTCGGCCGTTGGAAACCCTGGAGCGGGCAGGCGCCGGCCGCGAGGGGGGCGCTCCAGCGCCTGCCGAGGAAGGGTCAGCGACCGCGAAGCCGGTCGATGGCGCGCCGGTCCCGTTTCGAAGGGCGGCCGGGAGCGGGGTCGAAGGAGGCCCGGTCGGCCCTGAGGAGGGCGGCCAGGGCCTCGCGGGCGGCAAGGCTTTCCGGTGTCTCCTCGTAGAGGAGGCGGGCTTCAGGTGCCCCGCGGCGGACCGGGGACAGCCCGCGGACGCGGACCACGTGCTGGAAAGGCCCGATGGCGACGGTGAACTCCTCGCCGACGCGGACCGCGTGCGCGGGCTTGGCCCGGGCCGAGCCGATCTTCACGTGGCCGGCGGCGATCGCCTGCGCCGCCAGCGACCGGGTCTTGAAGAACCGCGCCGCCCAGAGCCACTTGTCGAGCCGGACTTCGGTCGATTTTTCGATCGCCTCGGGAGGTTGCGCCACGGCGCGCGATGTTAGCCGCGGCCTTCGTGCGGTTGCCAGCGTAGGACGACCACCATCGGTCCCCGGCATGTTCGTGTGATGGCAGCGTTAGCGCGGCTAACTTCGGGCGGGCGTTGCGGATCGGTTGACGGACCCCTGCCATCGCCCTAGGGTCCGCCCATGGCTGTGCGCAGAGTCGATCCCGACGAAGCGGCCGACCTCGTCGAGCAGGGCTGGGCCTACCTCGACGTGCGCTCGGTGGCCGAGTTCGCCGACGGGCATGCCCCCGGCGCCTACAACATTCCCCTGCTCGATTTCGAGCCCGGACAAGGACTCGTGCCTAACACGAACTTTCTGGGCGAAGTGCTCGAAACGTTTGATCTTAACCGGCCACTGGTCGTCGCCTGCAAGAGCGGCGGACGATCGGCGCGCGCTGCCGCCATCCTCACCGAATCCGGCTTCACGAACGTCGTCGACATGCGCGGCGGCTTCTATGGAGAGGTGGACCAGAGCGGGGTGGTGTCGTGCGCCGGCTGGGCGCAACGGGGATTGCCGGTGGCGTCGGGCGACGAGCCCGGCAGGTCGTACGTGGACCTGAAGAAGCAGTAGCCCTCAGTCCGCCGCCATTCGAAAAAACTTCCCGGCTCCTCTCACCAGCCTCACCCCATCCAGGTGAATGGCCGACTCGATCTCGATGTAGCGCGGGTGCCCGGCGTCGACGATGCGGGCGCTCACCGTGATCTCCTTTTCGACCGGGCACGGCCGCTCGTAGCGGACCGTGAGCTCGCCGGTCACGACGCGCGAGCCGGCCAGGTGGACGGCCGCCGCGCAGCTGAACTCGTCGAGGATGGTCGCCACGATGCCGCCGTGAGCCACACCCGGGGCGCCGTGAAAGCGGTCGGGTACGACGTAGCTCCCGGCGACCTCGTCGCCGTTACGGAAGAACCTCAGCTGCAGGCCGTCGGGGTTCGACTTCGAGCAGCCGAAGCAGCCCCCGTCCCCGAACGGGAAGAAAATCTCGGTCGGAGCCGCCTGCTCCGCTGCTTTGCCCGTGGCGTCCATCGGGCGGCGATTTACGCGAAATCGACGGGACCCCCAAACCCATGTACGACGATTGCAGCATGGGGGATGGGACCGAGCCGCTGCGCGTCGAAGCCACCACCGATCTTTCGGGAGTGGACGCCGCGGCGTGGAACTCGATGGTCGGCGAGGACGACCCGTTCCTCGAATACGAGTTCCTGAGGTCGCTCGAGACGACGGGTGTCGTCGGGCCGGGTACACCGTGGCAGCCCCGTCACGTCACGGCCTGGCGCGGCAGCCAGCTGATCGGCGCCGTGCCGTTTTACCTTCGCTGGGACTCCTACGGAGAATACATCTTCGACTTCGGCTGGGCCGAAGCCTACGCGCGTGCGGGACTTCGCTACTATCCGAAGGGCGTCGTTGCCGTGCCGTTCACGCCGGTGACGGGGGCGCGCATTCTGCTCGCGCCGGGTCTTTCGCTCGAAACCGCTTCGGAAGGCGCGCCCGGCACGACCGGGGAGGAAGTGGCCGGACATCTGGTCGAGTCGCTCATGCGGCTCGCCTCGACTCTCGACCTCTCGGGCGTCCACTTCCTGTTTCCCCGCCGCGCCGAGCACGACTTCCTGGTGCGGCGCGGCTTCCTGTCGCGCGTCACCCACCAGTACCACTGGGAAAACCGCGGCTATGCCAGCTTCGACGACTACCTCGCCGACCTGCGTTCGAAGAAGCGCAAGCAGGTCATGCGGGAGCGCGCCGAAGTCGTCGAGCAGGGCTTCCGCATCGAGGTGGTCGAGGGGGACGACGTTGGGGCGGAGCACGTGGACGCGATCTGGCGCTTTTACATGGCGACGGCCGGCCGCAAATGGTCCCAGCCCTACCTCGTGCGCGAGACGTTCGAGGAGCTCGCGCATTCGTGGAAGCGCCGGCTCGTGCTCGTGCTCGCGAGCCGCGGCGGCCGCTACGTAGCCGGGACGTTCAACGTACGCGGCAAAAACGCGCTCTTCGGGCGCTATTGGGGAGCGACGTCACACTTTCCTTCGCTGCATTTCGAATGCTGCTACTGGACGCTCATCGAGTACGCGATCACGCACCGGATGGCCCTCGTCGAAGCAGGTGCCCAGGGCGAGCATAAATTCTTGCGCGGCTTCAATGCGCGGCCGACCTACAGTGCCCACTGGATCGCCCATCCCGGCGGCGAGCGGGCGATCGGCGACTTCCTGCTGCACGAGCGCGAGCAGAACGAGGCCGTGATCGAGAGCTACAACCGGGCCTCGCCGGTCAAGAGCGAAAGATCGAAGTTTTGAGGTTGAGGCTCGAAGACGGGGAAACGGGCACGGCTGGCTGACGCCCGTTGACGGGGCCTTTCACCGCGAGCCCTGAGCTGGCGAAGGGCGAACATCCAGACGCTGCAACCAGGCATCCGCCCCCGTTTCCCCTGCGTTCGCGGCCGGTGCTGAATTGACCGAGGGCGGACGCGGATTAGAATCGAACGCATGTCCGAGCCGTCCACGCCCGCCCGGCGCTCCGAAGGCCAGATCGTCGTCCAGGAGAAGTCGCGCCTGAAGCGCCCGCCGATGTACGCGGTCGTGCTGCTCAACGACGACTACACGCCGATGGAGTTCGTGGTCTGGCTTCTGCAGACGCTTTTCTTCAAGGCCCACGACGAAGCGACGCGCGTGATGCTGCAGGTCCACAACGACGGCAAGGGGATCGCGGGGGTCTACACGCACGACGTCGCGCGCACGAAGGCCGTGCAGGTCGAGCAGATTGCGCGCAAGCACGAACATCCGCTGGCTTGCCTGATCGAGGCTTGCGAGGGGTAAGGTGGTGCATGAGTCGACGGGCAATTGCGGAATAGCCAGTCCGCGCGGGCTTTGGGCCCCGGCGGGCACCCACCCACGCACCA
>CAYYVZ010000275.1:0-7082 GCA_964475235.1 uncultured Myxococcales bacterium
GGATGGACGGACGCCGCGGACGCCGCGCGCGCGAGCTTCCGATGTCGATCTACGAGGTGCACCTCGGCTCGTGGCGACGGAAGAAGGACGGCTGGTCGCTCGGCTACCGCGAGATCGCCGATCCGCTGATCGTGCACGTGCGTGCGTGCGGATTCACTCACGTGGAATTCATGCCGGTCATGGAGCATCCCTACTATGCGTCGTGGGGCTACCAGGTTGCCGGGTACTACGCGGCGACGAGCCGCTACGGCACGCCCCAGGACCTCATGTACCTCGTGGACCGGCTGCACCAGGCCGGCATCGGCGTCATTCTCGACTGGGTGCCGTCTCACTTTCCGGTCGATGCGCACGGGCTCGCCGAGTTCGACGGCACCTGCCTCTTCGAGCACGCCGACCCGAGAAAGGGATTTCATCCCGACTGGAAGAGCCTCCTCTTCAACTACGGCCGCCACGAGGTGAAGTCGTTTCTTGTGAGCAACGCGTTTTTCTGGCTCGAGCACTACCACGCCGACGGGATTCGTGTGGACGCGGTCGCCTCGATGCTCTACCTCGACTACTCGCGCCGGGCCGGCGAATGGATCCCGAACCCGTCCGGCGGGCGCGAGAACGAGGAAGCCGTGGCTTTTCTGCGCGAGCTCAACGAAGCGGTCTACGCCGAGTTCGAGGGAGTCGAGACCTTCGCGGAAGAGTCCACGTCGTGGCCGAGGGTGTCGCGGCCGACTTCGGGCGGCGGCCTCGGCTTCGGCTTCAAATGGGACATGGGCTGGATGAACGACACGCTCCGCTACGTGCAGCGCGATCCGCTGTTCCGGCGCCACCACCAGAACGAGCTCGGCTTCCGCTCGCTCTACGCCGCGAGCGAGAACTTCGTGCTGCCGCTGTCGCACGACGAAGTCGTACACGGCAAGCGCTCGCTCGCGTCGAAGATGCCGGGCGATGCGTGGCAGCGTCTCGCCAACCTCAGGCTGCTGCTCGCGTACATGTGGTCGCTGCCCGGCAAGAAGCTGCTGTTCATGGGCGGCGAGATCGCGCAGCCCTACGAGTGGAACCACGACGGCCAGCTCGACTGGGAAGGCGTTTCGAAGGCCCCGGAGCGGCAGGCGGTCGCCAGGCTGGTCGGCGATCTCAACAACACGTACCGAAGCCAGGCCGCTCTCCACCAGGGCGACTGCGAGGGCTTCGGCTTCGAGTGGATCGACGGCAGCGACGCCGCGGCGAGCACGCTGTCGTTCGTGCGCTGGGACCGCGAGCACCAGAGGCCGATCGTCGCAGCGTTCAACTTCACGCCCGTTCCGCACGCGAGCTACCGCATCGGCTCGCCGCGTGCGGGCATCTGGCGCGAGATCCTCAACACCGACGCGCTCGACTACGGCGGCACGGGCTGGGGAAACCTCGGCGCCGTTGCGACCGACGAGGAGCAAGTGCACGGAAAACCCTGTTCGATGAGCATCGTGTTGCCGCCGCTCGCCGCCGTCTGGCTGCGCTGGGAGGAACCGTGGTGAGACGGCCCGAGCTTTGCGTCCACGGCCACTTCTACCAGCCGCCGCGCGAGAATCCGTGGACGGGCCGCGTCGAATCGCAGCCGAGCGCCGCGCCTGCGCACGACTGGAACGAGCGCATCACCGAGGAGTGCTACCGCCCGAACGCCGAGGCGCGGCTGCTCGCCGACGAAGCGCGCGGGTTAGGGCCACGCGAGATCTCGAACTACAGCCACATGAGCTTCGACTTCGGCCCGACGCTGCTCGCCTACCTCGCGCGCGAGCAGAAAGACGTCCACGACGCGCTGGTCGCCGCCGACCGCGAAGCTTGCCGGCGTTTCCACGGGCACGGTTCGGCGATCGCGCAGAGCTACTCGCATTCGATCCTGCCGCTGGCGAGCTCGCGCGACCGACGCACCGAAGTGCGCTGGGGCCTGCTCGACTTCGAGATGCGCTTCGGACGCCCCTCCGAAGGCCTCTGGCTCCCCGAGTGCGCGGCCGACACCGCGACGCTCGAGGCTCTTGCCGACGAGGGCGTTCGCTTCACCATCCTTGCGCCGGGGCAGGCACGCTTCGTGCGGCGCATCGGTGCCGAACAATGGTCGCCGGTCGGCGGCGAGAAGCCGCTCGACACGCGCATGCCCTACCTCGTGCGCCTCGGTGCGGCGCGCTCGATCGCGGTGTTCTTCTACGACGGTGCGCTCGCGCACAACGTCGCCTTCGGCCAGCCGTTTCGCGACGGCGCCCACTTCCTCGAGACGATCGAGCACGGGCAATCGGCCGCTCCCGGCCTCGTGCACTTTGCGACCGATGGCGAGACCTACGGTCATCACCAGCGCTTCGGCGAGATGGGCCTCGCGTGGATGCTCGAACGCGTCGCGCGCGGCGAGAGCAAGTTCGACCTGACGATCTACGGGCACTACCTCGACCGCTTTCCGCCGAC
This sequence comes from uncultured Myxococcales bacterium, assembly GCA_964475235.1. Classification (GTDB taxonomy): domain Bacteria; phylum Desulfobacterota; class Binatia; order UBA1149; family CAITLU01; genus DATNBU01. Next base: position 2,422 of record CAYYVZ010000275.1, read on the forward strand.
GCACGAAGTCGAGATCGTCGAGAAGAGCTCATGGAGTTGCGCGCACGGCGTGGAGCGCTGGCGAAGCCACTGCGGATGCTCCGGCGGCCGGCGCGTGGGCAACCAGAACTGGCGCGGTCCGCTGCGCGACGCGCTCGACTTCCTCCGCGATCTGCTCGCACCGATCTACGAGCGCGAGATCGAGCAGCTGCTCGGCGATCCGTGGGGTGCGCGCGACCGCTTCGCGGAGGTGCTCGTGCGCCGTACGCCGCGCGTCGAAAACCTCTTTCTCGACCGCGAGGCCGGCGGTCCTCTCAGCGAGCCCCAGCGGCTTCGCGCGCTGCAGCTCCTCGACATGCAGCGCCACGCGCTCCTCATGTACGCGAGCTGCGCGTGGTTCTTCGACGACATCAGCGACATCGAGGCGCTGCAGGCACTGGCCCACGCTGCGCGCGCGATCGAGCTGGCCGGGCCCGGCGAGGTTCCGCGCCTCGAGCGCCACTTCCGCGGTGCGCTCGCCAAGGCAATCGGAAACGACGCCGGCGCGACGGGCGACGCAGTGTACGACCGGGTCGTCGACGTAAGGTCGCATGCCGAAGCGGGACGCTGAGCCTTTCATGACCAAGCGGGACGCTGAGCCTTCCATGACCAAGCGGGACACTGAGCCTTCCATGACCAAGCGGGACGCCGAGCGATGACGAGACCACGACGCGAGATCGTCTACGGCGGCGCAGTGATCGGCGAGGAGGAGATCCGGGCCGTCGAAGCCGTCCTGCGGCAAGGCATCGTTCCCGGAGCAGCGGTCGCCGAGCTCGAACGTCGCGCCGCCGCGCTGCTCGGCAAGCGCCACGGAGTGATGGTCAACTCGGGAAGCTCGGCGCTGATGATCGCCATGCGCCTGCTCGATGCGCCGAAGGGCTCGGAGGTGATCACCCCGGTGCTCACGTTCTCGAGCGACGTCGCCGCCATCGTCTACGCGGGCCTGGTTCCCGCTTTCGTGGACTGCGAGCTCGACACCTACCAGATCGACATCGACGCCATCGAGCGAATGATCACGCCGCGCACGTGCGCGCTGCTGGTTCCCGACCTCGTCGGCGGCATGCCGGACTGGGACCGCCTGCGCGCGCTCGCTTCGCGCCACGGTATCGTTCTGATCGAGGACAGCTGCGACACGCTCGGCGGAACGTTTCACGGGCGGCCTGCCGGCGAGCGGGCCGACATGAGCCTGACGAGCTTCTCGCCCCACCACATCATCACGGCCATGGGCACCGGCGGACTCATCGCCGTGGATACGGACGAGCACTGGGATCGCGCGCTCACGCTGCGAGGCTGGGGCCGCTCCTCGGAGCCCTTCCTGTTCGGCAGCCGACAGGGCCAGGGCGATGCGCGCTTTCTCGAGACGCTCGACGGCATCGACTACGACGCCCTGTTCATCTTCCGCGAGCTCGGTTACGGGTTCGTGCCTTCGGAGGCCGGCGCGGCCTTCGCATGCGCGCAGCTCGACCGGCTCGGCGAGCTCTCCGCGCGGCGCACCGAGCTGTTCGACCGCCACCTCGCCTTCGTGCAGCGCCACGCCGACGTGTTCGTCGCTCCGCGCGTCCTGCCCGGCGTCGTCACCACGTGGATCTGCTTTCCCGTGCAGCTTCGTCCCGAGAGCGGTCTGTCGCGCGCAGCCTTCCAGCGTCATCTGCTCGACGCCGGCATCCAGAACCGCCTCATCTTCTCGGGCAACGTCACGCGCCAGCCGATGCTCGCGGGCGTCGAGTACCGTGCGGATCCGGCCGGCTATCCGAGCGCCGACCGCATCATGCGCCATGGCACGATGCTGCCCTGCCATCCCACCATGACCGGGGACGACTGCGGGTATCTCTACGAGGTGATCGAGGAGTTTCTCGGTCGAAGCTGACGCGCAGAGGCCGGCGACTTGCCGAACCACCGCTTGAACGCGCGCGAGAACGACGAGACGTCGGAAAAGCCGAGCATGAAGCTGATGTCGGTCACCGAGCTCTCGTAGTCGTCGACGTAGTCGCGGGCAAGATCGCGACGGACCTCGTCCAGCAGCTCCTTGAAGCCGGACTTCTCCGCTGCCAGGCGCCTCTGCAGCGACCGGCCGCTCATCGAAACCGCACGCGCGATCGTCGCTTCCGACGGCGTTCCGGATGGGAGCTCGTCGATCAGCGCCCGCTTTACGCGTGCCACGAGCGTGTCGGGCCGCAGGCTCTTGACCATGGCGTCGAGGATCCGGTCGTTCGCAATCGCGAGCTCCCGGTTGTCGGCCACGAAAGGACGATCGGCGTCGACCAGACGCCAGCACATCCGCCACTTCGGTGCCCCGAACACGAGCCGGCAGTGGAAGATCTCCCGATGCCTGCTCGTGTCCTGGGGTTCCGGATAGGTGAACTCGATCTGCATCGGGTCGAGCGTTCCGCTCGCGCTCGAGCGCGACAGGTCGGCAAGGATGGCCGCCCGTGAATCCTCGATCGTGCGTCGCCGTGCCGGGTCCGCATCGAGCGTCGTCGCGATGAGGTCGATGCTGTCCTCGTCGGTCTCTACCTTGAGCGACAGCGCAGTGTTCACGACCACGAGGTAGCGCGCCAGACGGTCGAGCGCGGTATGCAGAGTCGGGCTCGCCAGAAACACGACGGCGAGGCCATGGAAGTCGGTGGCGCGGTAGAACTTCGCGGCTTCGAGACCGAGATGCGGCGCGCGCAGCGTCTCGGCGGCGTGATTCCAAGCCGCGATCACGCGGCTGAACGGAACGCGCGCGCGGGTGTCGCCGGTCAGCGCGTAGTCGATGCCGGCTTCCCGGCAGATCTTCGCCGGATCGAGGCCGTGGCTCTCGAGAATCCGCCCGAGAATCCGTACTTCCGACGCGAGAAACGTTCCGAGCATCCGTTGCCCATCCCCGATGCCCGACTACGAAGATTGGCGGTGCCGGTCAACCCCTGGCGGTGCCGGTCAAGCGGGACTCTCCCCGGCCTCGTATCGTATCCCGCAACGAACCTGCGCTGCGCACGGCCGTCCCACGGGCTGGAAAACCGCGGACGGCCGGCGCGGCGCGAAACGGGAGATGCTGCAATGCTCGAGTCCGGTCCTCTCAAGATGGAAGTCTCGTTCCTGGCCACATCCGACGAGCGCCCGAAGACACCGGAGGAGCGCCTCATGGCCGCCGTGCTCGAAGAAGCGCTCGCCACGTTCGAGCGCGGAATTCACTCGCACAATCCGATGACGCGTCAGGCCTCCCGCGAAGTCGACCGCTGGGTGCGCAGCCGCGACATCGAGGACCTCTTCTCGTTCGAGAACGTCTGCACGATTCTCGAGCTGGACGCCGACTGCCTGCGCGAAGGTCTTGCGGAGCTGAAGCGTCGCGCTCGGGTGCATCCGCACGATGCGCTGGTCCGCAAGCTCCGCCGCACACGCATCACCGACCGCCGCGTCTGGCGCGGACACATCGGCTAGATCGCCGGTCGGGCGCGCGATGGGCCCCGATCGCGGCGTCGGACAGCCGGTTGCCGATCGAAACAGCGTCCGGATCTCGCCGCTTCGATCCGCTCAGGCAAACCATATACAGTCCGCCGCCTGCCGGGACCGAAGGGAGTACGACGCGTGGAATCGCCGATGGATCTGGATTCGATTCGCCTGAGGGAGCGGCTGCTTCACCTCGGAACCAACCTGTGGTGGTCGTGGGACCAGCGCCTCGACTCGGTGCTTCGCCGCGTCGATTCCGACCTCTGGGACAAGCTCAGGCACAACCCCGTCGCGTTCCTCGCCGACGTCTCGAGCGAGAAGCTCGAGGGCGCAGCGCCGGCCGTCATCGCCGACATCATCGCGATCGAGGACTCGCTCGCGGCCTACCTCTCGGAGTCGCGCACCTGGGCGGCGAGCCACTGCCGCGGCATCGCGTCGGCGGCGATTGCGTACTTCAGCCCGGAGTTCTGCATCCACGAGTCGCTGCCGATCTACTCGGGCGGCCTCGGCGTGCTCGCGGGCGATCACCTGAAGAGCTGCTCCGACCTCGGCATCGGCGCCGTCGGGGTGAGCCTGCTCTACCGACACGGCTACTTCCGCCAGCAGGTGCTGGCCGACGGCTGGCAGACCGAGAGCTACGACGACCTCGACCCGGACCGCCTGCCGATCGCGCGCGTCGCCGGCAAGGACGGCAAGCCCCTCGTCATCGACATTCCGCTCGGCGAGGACACGATCCACGCCGACGTCTGGAAAGTGGACGTCGGGCGCTGCTCGCTCGTCCTCCTCGACCCGCGCGACTGGCCGGAGTCCGTGCTGCCCGGCGCTCACCGCCTCTACGGCGGCGACCGCGCAACGCGTCTCGCGCAGGAAGTCGTGCTCGGCGTCGGCGGCTACCGCGCGCTCCGTGCGATGGGACTTCGCCCGAAGACGCTGCACATGAACGAGGGGCACTCGGCGTTCGCGGCATTCGAAGCGATCGCGTACCGCATGGAGGAGACCGGTCTCTCCTTCGACGAAGCGGCGGTGGACGTCGCGGCTTCTGTCGTGTTCACCACGCACACTCCCGTCGAGGCGGGCCACGACCGTTTCGAGCCCGATGCTCTTCTCGCGGCGCTCGAGCCGCTGCGCAAGCGGCTCGGCATCGACGACCGGCGCCTGCTCTCGTTCGGCCGCGTGCAGGACGACGACAACGAGACGTTCTGCATGACCGTGAA
>CAYYVZ010000276.1:0-7063 GCA_964475235.1 uncultured Myxococcales bacterium
CACACGGGTCCTCGAGGTGTCCGACGAGGAGCGCAAGAAGGAGAAGCCGACCGCCGGCTACAAGGACGGCTTCTTCGTCGACTCGAAGGACGGCAAGTACAAGCTGAAGCTCGGCGGATACGTGCAGGCGGACAGCCGCTGGGCGGTCGACGACTCGGACAACCCGACGGTCGATGCGTTCACGATCCGACGCGCGCGCCTCGACATTCGCGGGACCGTGGCCGAGTGGTTCGACTTTCGAATCATGCCCGACTTCGCCGGCAGCTCGCTCGTGCTGCAGGACGCGTACGTCGACCACAAGTTCTCGCCGTGGGCCGTCGTTCGCGCCGGCAAGTTCAAGACGCCGTACGGCATCGATCGCCTGCAGTCGGGCACGAGCCTCACGTTCATCGAACGATCGCTCGTCGACAACCTGGTCCCCAACCGCGATCTCGGCCTGCAGCTCTACGGCGATTTCCGCCAGGGGGAGATCGGCTACCAGCTCGCCGTGCTCAACGGTGTGCCCGACGGCGGCAGCACCGATGCGGACGTGAACGACGCTGTCGACGTGGCGGCCCGTCTGTTCGCGCATCCGTTCAAGAACACCTCGATCGAGCCGCTGCGGGGGCTCGGCGTCGGTGTGGCGGGAACCTGGGGCGAGGAGCAGGGAACGGCATCTTCTCCGCAGCTCCCGCAGTTCCGCACCTCGTCGCGCAACTCGTACTTCCGCTACTCCGCGGACAATCCGGCGACGGCAGCCGGAACCACCGTCGCAAGCGGGACGCACTGGCGCGTTTCGCCTCAGGGTTACTACTACTACGGCCCGTTCGGATCGATGTTCGAGTACGGCATCAGCGCGCAGGAGCTGCGCAAGGGCGCTGTTTCGGCGACCACCGAGAACGACGCCTGGCAGGTGCGCGCCTCGTACGTGCTCACGGGCGAGGACAACACCTACAAGGGCGTTTCGCCGGAGAACCCGTTCAACTTCGGCGGCGGCGGCTGGGGTGCGTGGGAACTCGGACTTCGCTACGCGAGTCTCGACGTCGACGGGGAGACCTTTGCGAAGGGCTTCGCCGACAACACACGCTCGGTGAGCAAGATCGACTCGATCACGGCAGGCGTCAACTGGTGGTTGAACAAGAACATTCTCTGGCAGCTCAACTACGAGCACTCGGAGTTCAGCAAGGGCGTGGCCGTGGGTGACCGCGACGACGAGAACGTCTTCCTGACCCGCGCGCAGTTCGTGTTCTAGAGCGAAGGGTACAGGTTCTCGAGAATCGGGGACGGGTACGGGTTTTTTCAGAGGACCCGCGCTTCGTCCAGACGAAACTCGAGAACCCGTATCCGTCCCCGTCCGGCCTCGGCCGGACAAAGGGGTGCGGCGCGTGCTCCCAAGCTCCTCCGGGAGTGCGCGCCGCATCACCGCTTTCGGGCTGAACCCGGGAGGGCTTTCGATGACGGTTTCCAGTTCCCAGCCTTCCACTCGTACGCGGCGCACGGCTGCGTCTGCTCCGGCGCGCGCATCCTCGACTTCGGCAGACAGCGCTCCGGCCGTCTCTACCATTCTTGCCCGTCTCCGGCGCAACTCGCGCATGGACCTGCACACGCTTGCCGCGGCCACCCGGATCCCGTGCGCGCAGCTGCGCGAGATCGAAGACGGTCGCGCCGTTCCGGAGCTGCGCGATCTGTGGGCGCTCGCGCGCGTCTTCGAGGTGCCGTTCCGCCTGCTTCTCGCGGGCCCGCGCTTCCCGGACAAAGGGTTTCACGTGCTGCGTCGAAGCTCGGGCCACGTCGTGACCTCGTCGACGGGCCGCTTCCGTTGCCGCGCACTCTCGGCGGCAGGCGATCCGCGAGAGCCCGAGGTGTACGAGATCGCGCTCGCCCCGGGGCACGTCGAAGCGGCGGAACGCCACGCCGACGACACGTTCGAGCACATCGTCGTCGTCCGGGGCGAGCTGACGGTGCGCGCGGGAGACGCCGACGCGACCCTGAGCCCCGGCGACGCCCTGTTCTTCTGCGCCGACGTCCCTCATTCTTACGCGAACCTCGGTACGATCGAGGCAGTCGCGCAGCTCACGATTACGAACGGCGGCGACTGGGTGGCTTCGTGATCGGCGTGACGATTCCTGGGTTCCGGAGGCTCGAGCTCGAGCATCTGGTCCTCGACTACAACGGAACGCTCGCGTTCGACGGAGCGCTGCTCGGCGGTGTGGCCGAAGCGCTCCTCGCGCTGGCTCCTCACGTCGAGATCCACGTCATCACGGCGGACACGTTCGGAGTGGCGACGACGGCGCTCGCCGGACTACCCGTTTCGCTGACGATCGCGCCGCCCGAACATCAGGCCGAGCTCAAGCGGGAGTACGTGACGGCGCTTCGCCCTTCGTCCGTCGTCGCGATCGGCAACGGTCGCAACGACCGGTTCATGCTCGAGAGCGCCGGCGTCGGAGTTGCGGTGCTCTCGCGCGAAGGCGCTGCGTCGGAGACGATTCGCGCTGCCGACGTCGTGTGTCCGTCCATCCTCGACGCGCTCGGCCTGCTCACCGACACCCGTCGCCTGATCGCCACGCTGCGTTCCTGACGAAATCGGGGACGGATCCCGATTGCGCAAGGCCGAGAAGGGTCGACATCCGGATTCCGATACGGAGGTCGGTCTCGCCGCTCGCCAGCTCGCGGCTCCCGTCCCCGATTTCGCGGCGCGGGCTAACGCGAGGCGAGGAAGCTGCGCACGACGGCGTTCCACGCTTCCGGTTGCTCGAAGTAGGGAGAGTGCCCGGCTCCGGCGATCTCGCTCACTCGCGCGCCTTCGATGTATGCGGCGGCCTTGCGAACGAGGGCGGGCGGAAACAGATCGTCCTCGCTGCCGACCACGAACAGCGTCGGCACACGCAGTTTCGCGAGCGTAGCCGGGAGCACGCGCGTGGCGCCGAGCTGTTTCACGATCGCGTCCGGCGGCGGCGAGCCGAAGCTGCTGAGCGTCTGGTAGAGGTAGCCGAGCGCGCGATGGTCGCGCGAGAACGAGTCCGCGAGAGCCGGATGCACGCCGACGGGCGGAGGTTCGGCACGAAGCTGGGCGGCCGATCGGCCGACCTCGCGCATGTGCGCGGCGATCTCGTCGTCGTGAATCCCGCCGAGCGTATCGGCCATGACGAGGGCCTCGACCCGCTCGGGATGCTCGAGCGCCGTCGCGAGCGCGGTCCATCCTCCCATCGACTGACCGACGACCACGGCCCGCTCGACGCCGGCGGCCTGCATCACCGCTTCGAGGTCTCGTACGAGGAGGTCGACGTCGTAGTGTTTCTGGTCGCCGCCCGAAGGCGCGAAGCCGCGCTGACTCACGGTGACGACGGTGTGGTCGACGTCGAAGTCGGCGACCTGCTGGAACCAGACAGCGTGATTGCCGCCGAGACCGTGCACGAGGACGATGGCGGGCCCCGAGCCGCACGACTCGTAGTAAATGCGCGCGCCGTCGCTCGCCGTTGCGTATCCGGTTCTTCTCACGATCGGTTCTGTGGCGGCTGCCTGCGCGGGCGGTTGCGTTTCGTCGCGGCGGGCAGCCGCCGACGTCGTGCATGACACGGCGGCGACTGCCATGGAAGCGGTGAGGATCAGCGTGGCGGTCTTCATGATGGGCCCTCCAGTAACAGCTGCGAAGCCTAGCGGTGGCGCAACGAGGAGCAACGGGCCGGCGTTCCTTGCGGCAGCTCGCGCCACCGGTGGACGACGCCGGGCGCGCTCCGGAGCGGCTTGCGCCGGAGAGAGCGCTTGCTAAGAACCGCCGCGCTGCGCCGTTGCAATGGTGCAGCCGGGCCACGCCGCCGGGCGGCAGTGCCCCATCCCAAGGAGGTTCTGATCATGCAGCTTTCGGAAGTCGTCGCGGTTGTTACGGGTGGGGCCTCGGGTCTCGGACTTGCCACCGCCGAAGCCATTCTCGCCGGCGGCGGCCGCGTCGCCATCCTCGACCTCGAGCGCTCGAACGGTGTCGAAGTTGCCAAGCAGCTCGGCGATCGCGCCATCTTCACTCCGGCCGACGTCTGCAGCGAAGCCGACGTCAACGCCGCTCTCGACAAGGCCATTGCCGCGTTCGGCAAGGTCAACGCCGTCATCAACTGCGCCGGAATCGGCACCGCCATGAAGACCACGGGCAAGGGCGGACCGTTCCCGCTCAACCTTTTCGCCAAGACCATCGAGATCAACCTGATCGGCACGTTCAACGTGCTGCGCCTCGGCGCGACGCGCATGCTCTCGAACGATCCGACCGAGGACGGCGAGCGCGGGTGCATCATCAACACGGCGTCGGTCGCCGCATTCGACGGACAGATCGGCCAGGTCGCCTACACGGCGTCGAAGGCCGGCGTCGTCGGAATGACGCTGCCGATCGCGCGCGATCTTTCGCGCGACGGAATCCGCTGCTGCACGATCGCACCGGGCACGTTCGACACGCCGATGCTCGCGCTGCTGCCGGAGGAAAACCGCAAGGCCCTCGGCGCGGGGATTCCTTTCCCGCAGCGCCTCGGCAAGCCGGCCGAGTACGGGCAGCTCGCGTGCGCGATCCTCACCAACCCGTATCTGAACGGTGAGACGATCCGGCTCGACGGCGCGCTGCGCATGCCGCCGCGCTGAGGCGGACACGGCGTCTGAAAAGGAAACGGGAGCCTTCGTCGAAGGCTCCCGTTTTTTCGTGGTGCGGTGGGTTCCCGTTCGAGTGGCTACGGACAAGGCGAAGGCGGCGTCGGACAGACCACCGGTGCCGGCTCCTGCCCGGATTGGTAGACTCCCTGACAGGACGGATCGGTGAGGAGGCCCACCCGCGTCGGCGGCGCGAATTTTTTCCCCACCGCTCGCTGCGCGTGTCGATCCGGGTCGCCGACTTTCGACCAGGGTCATGCAGCCGGTGCCGAGAGCTCGGCGACAGGAGGAACCTCATGCCGCGTCAGATTTTCGTCAACCTTCCCGTGAAGAGCCTCGAGCGGTCGGTCGCCTTCTTCGAAGGGCTCGGATTCACCTTCAATCCCCAGTTCACGAGCGAAACCGGCACCTGCATGGTCGTCGACCACAACATCTTCGTGATGCTGCTGACGGAGAGCTTCTTCGGCACCTTCACGAACAAGCCGGTGTGCGATGCGAGCAGTGTCACCGAAGTGCTCGTATGCCTGTCCTGCGAGAGCCGCGAGGAAGTCGACGATCTCGTCGCCAAGGCGGTCGCGGGCGGCGGCACGGCTCCGCGACCCGCGCAGGATCACGGCTTCATGTACCTGCACGGATTCGAGGATCCGGACGGGCATATCTGGGAGCTCGCCTACATGCAGGGTGAACCGTCTTAGCGGTCAGGTTCCTCGGGCGTCGTTGCCGAAACTGCTGCTGCGCCCGTGGGAGCGCCCCCGGAGCCCCAAACGAACGAAGGGAAGTCTCGGCGAGACTCCCCTTCGCATTCTGGTGATGCCGGTGCAGTCGGGAGGTTCTGCGCCGGAGTCACCAAAGCTTTCGGGATCAGGATGGCATTACGGGCAGCGCCCCCCAAGACCTGGCCGCTACTCCTGCCCTCGCGAACGCACAGGCAGTCGGACTTTCCCCCGGAAAACGAACGCTCCGCGGCTCGCGCCGACCTTGCCCAAGGCCGTTCACGGCTGCAGCACCACCTTGATGCAGCCGTTCTTGTGCTTGAACATCTCGTAGGCCGCAGGGGCCTCGTCGAGCTTCATGTGGTGCGTGATCACGAACGACGGGTCGATCTCGCCGCTCTCGATCTTGTGCAGCAGCATGGGGAGGTACTTCTGCACGTGGGTCTGCCCGGTGCGGAACGTCAGGCCTTTGTTCATCGCCGCGCCGAAGGGAATCTTGTCGACGAAGCCGATGTATACGCCGGGAATCGAAACGGTGCCGCCCTTGCGGCAGCACTGGATGATCTCGCGCAGCACGTGTGGCCGGTCGGTTGCCAGATGGGCGGCCATTTTCACCTTGTCGACGATGGCATCGAACGAGCCGGTGCCGTGGGCCTCGCATCCGACCGCGTCGACGCAGCGGTCAGGCCCGCGACCGTCCGTCATTTCCATGAGGCGCTCGTAAACGTCTGCGTCGGTGAAATCGATGGTCTCGGCGCGTCCACTGGTCGCCGCCATCTGCAGGCGCGACTGGACGCAATCGATCGCAATGACGCGCCCGGCGCCCAGCATCCAGGCGCTCTGGATGGTGAACTGCCCGACCGGTCCGCAACCCCACACCGCCACCGTGTCGCCCGCCTCGATGCCGCAGTTCTCGGCTGCCATGTAGCCGGTCGGGAGAATGTCGGAGAGGAAGAGAGCCTTGTCGTCGGAGATACCGTCGGGGACGCGGATCGGGCCTACGTCCGCGCAGGGGACGCGCAGGTACTCGGCCTGACCGCCGGGATAGCCGCCCATCATGTGCGAATAGCCGAAGAGCCCCGCGGTCGACTGGCCGATCGCTTCGCGCGCGAACCGGTTCTCTGCATTCGTCGTGTCGCAGAGCGAATACATCTGCTTGTCGCAGAAGAAGCAGTTTCCGCACGCGATCACGAAGGGAACGACGACACGGTCGCCGACCTTCAGGTTCGACACTTCTTTTCCGACCTCGACGATCTCGCCCATGGGCTCGTGGCCCAGGATGTCACCCTTCTCCATCGTGGGAACGATGCCGTCGTATAGGTGCAGATCGGAGCCGCAGATCGCAGTGGAGGTGATGCGCACGATGGCATCGCGGGGCTGGAGGATCGTCGGGTCCGGGACGTTTTCCACCCGGACGTCTCCGGTTCCGTACCAGCACAGCGCCTTCATGATCTCTGCTGCCTCCTGGCCCGCGGCTTTCCCCTCTCTCGAGCGAGTCGCCGGCGCGGCCTTACTGCGGCGAAGCATGGCATCGCAAGACTGGCTCAAGAAGAGAGTCCGGGGCACGCCCAAATGAAAGAGCACGCGAGTCAGCGCGAACTGCGGTGCAGCTCTCCGTGAATCGCGAGGGGAGGCGCAGTCGCGCCGGGGGGGCGGCCCCCCCGCCGCGGGGGGGGGGGGGACCGGAAAAAGGCGGGGGGGGGGTGGAAAAGGGTGGTTCAGCCGCGGGGGCGCCCGGGGTGGGC
>CAYYVZ010000277.1:0-7055 GCA_964475235.1 uncultured Myxococcales bacterium
GGTCGGCGTCGCGAGCACGAGCCGATTCTGGAAATGGAGCAAGGCCGTGCAGCCAGGCATCATCGTGGCGTAGGGCGTATCGTAACCGAACCAAGGGTACGTGCTGCGGGCCAGCACCTGCACGGTGCCGATGTCGATTCCATTCGCGTCCAGCCATTGCCCACGGAACTCGGTGCCCGAGGTCTCGCCTGGAGACGACCACACCACGAGGTGACGTCCGTCGTCGCAGGCAAGCACGGAAGGCTGCGCAGCGGGAGAACCGGAAGCGAGCAACCGTGGTTCCGAAACAGAGTCGTCCTCGCCGATCCAGGATGCCTGCACTTCGCCGAACGACGACCAGGCAGCCACGAATCGACCGCCGGGTAGCGCGGCGATGGGCAGAGTCTCCAGCTCGGAGTAGAGCCCGCCTGAAGCCACGGGAAGCTCGTCCGAAACCGTGTTCCCGTTCCTGTCGAAGCGGCGAAGAACGAGAGTGAGAGGACTGGTAAGGGTGGACTGTTCGTACCACGCCACGAGGTAGGTGCCGTCGTCGCCGGCCGCGACGTCGCCCATCGACTGGTAGCCGGCGAAATCCGTGGAGACCAGCATCTCGCCTTCGTCGGTGCCGACGCCGTCGGGATCCAGCGTGCGCAGATAGATTCCACCCTGGTCGCCGTTGTTGCCGGTTTCGTTCTGATAGGCCACGGCCGAGTAGCCGTCGGAGGCAACGGCGACCTTCGGATAGAACACCGGGGCGTTCGTGTGATTGGGGTCGAGCAGCGACTCCTCGCCCAAAGGCCCGCTGTCCTTGACGAAGCGAGCCCAGATCCCGCCGATTCTCGCTCCTTCCGCGTGCGGTCCCATCCACACCACGCGGGCTTCGTTGGGCGCGACGGCTGCGACGTCGGGCCAAACCTGTGCCCGATGCCGCAAGTCGTTGACGATGTAGAGCGGTCCGTCGAGCTCGACGGAGACAGCCGCGTGCAGTCCACGCGCTTCGAGGAGGAGCAGAGCTGTCAGGCCGGCGGCGGCGAGCGGGCGCATGGTGTGAACCATGGCGCCCGCTCGGACTTCCGTCAACGAGTCGAAGCGCCGAACCGCTCCGCTTCCGCGAAGTACGTGACGGCTTTCACGTCGTGCTCGCAGCCAACGCTTCAGTTCCCGAAGTCCCACCCCTCGCCGTCGCGATACGACTTCAGGATGTTCTTCGCGATGAGGATCCTGTGCACCTCGTCGGGGCCGTCGGCGATGCGCAGGGTCCTCGCGCCCTGGTACATCTCCGACAGAGGAAGGTCGCCCGAGACTCCTGCGCCGCCCCAGACCTGAATCGCGCGGTCCACCACCCGGTGGTAGGCCGCCGGCACGAAGATCTTGATCGCCGAGATGTCCGTGCGCGGGTCGCCGCCGTTCTCCATCTTCTCCGCGCAGTGCAGCGTCATCAGGCGCGCGGCCTGGATGTCGATGTAGCTGTCGGCGATGAAGCCCTGGATGAACTGCTTGGTGTCGAGCTTGCCGCCGTGGACGTCGCGCATCATCGCGCGTTCGACCATGAGGTCGAAGGCACGCCACATCTGGCCGATCGAGTTCATGCAGTGGTAGATGCGGCCGGCGCCGAGTCGGTCCTGCGCGGCCTGGTGGCCCGAGCCGCGGCGGCCGAGTGCGTTGTCGAGAGGCACGCGGACGTCGTCATAGTAGATCTCGCAGTGGTCGCTCTCGCGGCCCCACACGGTGATGCCGCGCGCGATGCGTACGCCCGGTGCGTCCGACGGCACGATGATCTGCGTCATGCGGCCGTTGCGCTCGGGAGCGCCTTCGTCTTCGGTCCTGCACATCACGATGAAGAAGGCGGCGCGCTTGCCGTTCGACGTGAACCACTTGTGGCCGTTGATCACCCACTCGTCGCCGTCGCGGCGCGCGGTGGTTCTCAGGGAACGCGGATCCGAGCCCGGGCTGTCGGGTTCCGTCATGGAGAATCCCGACTCCATCCCGTTCTCGATCATCGGAATGAGCCACTTCTTCTTCTGATCTTCGGTGCCGTACTTGACGAGAATGGACTGGTTGCCGGAGTTCGGCGCGACGACGCCGAACAGCGCCGCGGCGCCGGTCGCATACGCGAGCACCTCGTTCATGTAGGCGTGCTCGAGGAAGCCCAGGCCCGCGCCGCCGTACTCTTTCGGAAGGTGAGGGGCCCAGAGGCCGGCTTCCTTCACTTTCTCGCGGATGTGGGCGCGGCGCTCGTGGGCCTTCGCTCTCGCTGCGTCCCCGGAGGTTCCGCGGCGGCTCGCCCAGAGCTCGTTCTCGTAGGGCAGGATCTCTTCGTTGACGATGCGGGCGGTGAGACTGCGGATGTGATTGATGCGTTCCGACGCCGTCGGAATCGGGCGGACGTTCATCTGCATGAGGACCTCCTGTCCGGCGGCGCTCATGCTTTCCGCTCGCCGGGGTCGCTTCCCGGGGCCGCTCTTGTGACGGGCCGGGGCGATGGAGCGCGCATATCGGGGTGGGGTGGGGGGCTCAAGCGGAATCGCGGCATCCTCGTGCGAGACGGCGAGGGAGGGAAAGCCGGCCGTCCACCTCGCGCCGCGCATGCAGGCCGCGATCGCGACTTTCCGGGAACTTTCTGAGTTCTTTCCAGACTCCGGGGTGCCGTCCGGGGCACTCTGCGACCATCAGACGGCGGCAAGCACCGAAACCGACGACAGGCGGGCCGGGCTCCGCGATCGAAGCAACCCTCACGAGCAGACCCAGAGAAGGAGAGAAGAGACGATGTCCTCACGCAACGAATCGACCCGAACGTCCGTCGAGACCACCGTGGCCATCCTGACCGCCGCGGTCCTCGCGCTGTCGGCCGCCGCGCCGAGCTTCGCCGAGGAGAACGTCTGCGGCGACGTCAATGGATCGGGAGACGTCTCCTCGTCCGACGCGCTGAGCGTCCTGCGCACGGCCGTCGGCCAGCCGGCCAACATCTTCTGCGGGCTTCCGAACCGCGTCGGCGACACGGACGACTACCACGAGTCGCCGATCATCCCGCAGGACCACCTGCTCGGGCAGCTGATGCGCGTGGACAGGCAGTCCGTGGTGACGCACTTCGGCTTCATCGCGAGGCAGTTCGGCCCGTCCGTACGATTTGCACTCTACACGCACGAAAACGGCTCGCCGGGGACGCTGGTCGCCGAGACAGACAAGACCGAGGTGCTGCTCGGCGTCCAGGAGATTCCCGTCTTGATGGAGACGAGCGTCGAGCCCGGCTACTACTGGATCATGGCCAACTTCGACTTCACGCAGGAAGTGGCCGGCGATCTCAGCTCCGGCGACGATGTCATCAAGTACAAGCAGCTGGCGAACGCGGCGGAGAATACGGCCACGTTCGGTCCGGCGCAGCAGTTCACCGGGCAGAGGCTGAGCTACTGGCTGAAGGTCGAGAACTAGTACTTCAGCTTCGGCAACCAGTCCGGTCCGCGGCCTTCGGGCGTGAAGTCGAGGACGTTCCAGAGCGGCCAGATCATGTCGATGTGGCGCGCGTGCTGGCCGTTCTCCTGCGGGGCGAACAACAGCTCGGTCGCATACGCATGGTGAACCGCGCCGTTCCTTCGGACGAATACGTTCAGCATGGGAAGCTGCGACCCGTCGGGGGCCTCGGCGGAGTAGTCGCGGTTGTACGAGTTGCCGGCGGACGAGAGCAGTCGCAGCCGCGTCCAGCCGCGCGACTTCGCATGCTCGAGGATTCGCTCCATCGGCGACTTCGCGATCACGACCAGGCTGGTCCGCTGCTCGATGTGCGGAGCCTGCGCGTCGAGGCTGTCGAGCATGGACGTGCACATCGGGCACGCGTGGTCCATGTTGGGGCCGTACATGAAACTGTAGGCGACGAGTGTGTCGCCGCGCGCGAACAAATCCGACATCCGTACGTCGCCTGACGGCGAGCGGAATACGTAGTCTTCCGGGACCGGTCCGCCGAGCGGGAGTCGTCGCCTTGCCGCGGCGACCGATTCCACTTTCGCGCGCAGCTCTTTCTCTTCCGTCAGGAGGCGTTCGCGCGCTTCGCGGTAACCTGGAGGCTCGTTCGGAAAACGCGGTCTGTTCATTGGCGCCTCCTGCGGCCGCAATCGCCCCCTGCGGCGTGCCGACCCTATCGCTTCGGTGTTCGCGAACAAAAAGTGGCTCATCGCCATTCGGCCGCACAGCGCATCGCTCGGGTCGTTCTGCCGGCTTCCCGCAAGCGCAGCGCGATCGTATGCTTGTGGTTCGATCGAAGACCGGGGACAGACCAGGGATAGGGAGTGCACGATGCGCCGGATCATGTACGTCGAAAACAAGAGCTACGGCCTCGATGGCTACGGGCGCATCGGCTGGGTCGAGGTTACCCGGACCGGGCGCACCTTCCTTTATCGAGGCCGCCGCCTCGCGAAGACGAAGAGCGGATACAAGTACAACTGCTACGACGAGGACAATGGTGACCTCTACTGGGTTTCCGGGCCTCATAGGAACGGCGCCGACAAGCTCTACGGCGGTGTCGTGTATATCGACGACGACGCCCGGGTGGAGTACTGGACGAGGATTCGCGGACGCCCGGACCGTGCCTTCGAGACGCAGTACCGCGCTGGTGGGAACACGCGAACCCAAGGCCGCTCCCGTGGAAACGATCTGAGCATGCAGGCTCGTTCCGGTTCCCGTCGCTGAATCGAATCGCGCGAACAAGAATTCGCAGGAGATCCTCGGACGGAAGGCACTCGAGTCGATCCTGGTTCACTACCGCGAGTATCTCGCCGAGATCGCCAGGCTTGCGAGCGAGTACGAGAAGCGGAAAGGGTCTCGATCGAACTGGACCTGTCTCTCCGGTCGAGCGGACCGGGCCGGATTCGCCGCCTCGTCGCCGACTTCAGGGCAGAATTTGTGACCAGTTGCACAAATCGGACGAGCCCGAGAAGCGAGAGGCTTGCCGCAACTCCAGCGCGACCGTAGGAGTTCAGCATGAGCACCTTTCTTCACCGCACCCTCGTCCCGTCCCTGGCCGCTGCCTTCCTCGCCGGTCTCGCCGAGCTCGCGTCTGCCCAGTGCTTCGATCCGCCCGTGGTTCCGAGCGGTTACTGGAAGGCGGATGGGGACCTCAACGACTCGACGGCTGGCCGCGACGCCGAGCTCGTCGCCGGTGCGACGTTCGGCAGCGGAGTCGGCGGCCAGGCCTTCGAGCTCGACGGCATCGACGACTACGTCACCGTGCCCCACGACGCCGCACTCGACCTCGGCACCGGCGACTTCACGATCGCTGTCTGGGTGAAGTACCGGGACCTCGGCGACGAACAGGTCATCATCGAGAAATGGGTTCAGGCCGGCCCCTTCGGCTGGACGCTGACCAAACTCGGCGACAATAGAGTCCGCTTCGCGATGACCGGCGACGTCAACCTCGACTCGCCGGTTCTGTCGCTATCGACCGATACCTGGACGCACTTCGCCGTGAAGCGAAGCGGCGGCGACATGGCGATGTTCCTCAACGGCGTTTCCGTGGCCACCGGTAGCTTCAGCACGAATATCGACGGAGCTACCGGCCTCAAGTTCGGAACTCGCGAGGGGGTCCAGTATCAGCTCGACGGCTGGATCGACGACGTGCAGCTCTACGTCGGGACCGCGCTCGCGGATGCCGACATCCAGGGCATCTACACCGCCGGCGCCAGCGGGACCTGCTTCACCGCCGTCTGCGGCGACGGTAGCGTGCAGGGGGCCGAGGAATGCGACGACGGGAACGCCATCACCGGCGACGGCTGCGAGAACGACTGCACGCTGAGCTGCGGTGACGGCGCGGCAACCGGTCCGGAAGAATGTGACGACGGCAACCTGGTGGAAGGCGACGGCTGCGATTCGAACTGCACCGTCACCGCTTGCGGCAACGGCGCGACCAGCTCCGGCACCGGCGAGGAGTGCGACGACGGCAACGACATCGAAGGCGACGGCTGCGACACGAACTGCACGTTCACCAACTGCGGCAACGGCATTCTGACGCCTTCCTCTAGCGAAGAATGCGACGACGGCGACCTCGTCGACGGTGACGGTTGCGAATCCACCTGCACCTACGCCCCCATCTCGGTGGACCTGCCGCCGGGCGGCGGAGAAGTCACGACGGATCCGGAAGGCAACGGCGCCACGCCCGGCGTTCCCACCGTCATCACGTTCGAGACCACCAACGGCGGCCTGGTCACGCTCGACGTCGCGACCGGCGATGTGTCCGTCGGGGGAGTCTCGGTGCTCGGAGTCTCCTTCGACATCACCGCTCCTCCCGCGACGCCGGCCGATCCGCTGATCATCACGTTCCTGCTGGACGGTTCGATCATCGCGCCGGGCGTCGATCTCTCGCAGATCCAGGGTCTGCGCAACGGCATTCCGCTGCTCGACTGCACGGCTCCCGTGGCGGCGACGCCGGATCCCTGCGTGGCGAGCCTGACCGTGACACCGGAAAACGACATCGAGGTCCTCATGCGCACCTCGGCCGCGAGTCGCTGGCAGATCGGACTTCGCGGCGCGAACGATGCCGAGCAGGCCTGCGCGAGCGCCCTCAACGGCGCCGGCCTCAAGGTCGCGAAGGCGAGAGGCAAGGCCGCGGCCGCCTGCCTGAAAAGCGCGTCGAAGGGAGACGAGTCCAATGCGCAAGCCTGCCTGACCGCCGATCCGACCGGCAAAGTGGGCAAGGTCCTTGCGAAGACGGCGACGACCGAGACCGCCAGCTGCCCCGACACGCCGCCGTTCGGCTATGCGGGGGCGGCGGCCGTCAACGCGGCTGCGCAGGCCGCTGCGGTCGATCTGGTCGGCGACATCTTCGGACCGAACCTGACGGCGGTCGTGCTGCCCTCGGACAACGCGGGCTCGGCCTGCCAGGCGGCCATGCTCAAGGCTTCGCAGAAGCACTTCGGCGCGAAAGCCAAGCTGCTGGCGGCGTGCGTCACGAGCGCGCTCGGCGGTGTTCCGGAGCTGACGGTCGAGCCGGCCCAGCTCACCGAGTGCTTCGCGCGCGTGGCCCTCGATCCGAGTGGCAAGCTCGCCAAGTCGGCCGGGAAGATCGACACGGCCTTCGGGAAGTTCTGCAG
>CAYYVZ010000278.1:0-7042 GCA_964475235.1 uncultured Myxococcales bacterium
GCTGTCGAGGTAGAGGCGGACGTGGGTCGAGATCCAGTCGGGAAGGTGTTCGGGAACGGTGAATTCGCTCATGGGCGACCCTTTGGCACAGCCGCGTTCGGTCGCCAAGTCGCGGCGGGCAGCGCGTGGCGGCCGGTCGCGGCGATCCGACGCGATGCAGCCGCGGGTCGCCAGCCCCGTCGGACCACCACCGGTCGCGAGAATCGTTCGCGAGGTCACGGGCCGAAGACGGCTACTTCGCCTGCTTCGCCGCGCGCTCGCGCATCGAGGCCAGCATGCCCGGCATGGATTTGTGAAAACGCTCCGGCGCGAGGCGCTTCATACGCCAGCCCCAGCGACCGTCGCTCATCGGCACCACGTAGAGCTGATTCCGGTCGCAGCCTTCGAGCGCGGCGCGTGCGACGCCGTCGGCCTGGATCTTCGAGTCGGCCATTCGCTTGTTCACGACTTCGGTGAGGCCCGCTTCGGTCGCCGAGAGACGGCTGCTGTTCGCGATGTTGGTCTGGAAGAACGTCGGGCACAGCGCCGTGACGCCGACGCCCGTTCCGTGGAGCTCGCCCGAAAGCGTCTCCGAAAGCGCGACGACCGCGGCCTTCGTCATGTTGTACGGGCCCATCTGCGGAGCGGACAGCAGTCCGGCCGAGGACGCGACATTGAGGATGTGACCGGAGCCCTGCGCCTTCAGTCGCGGCACGAAGAAGTGGCACCCGTAGACGACGCCCCAGTAGTTGATCGCCGTGATCCACTCCCAGTTCTCCAGAGGAATCTCGCCGACGGGACCGCCGACGGCCACGCCGGCGTTGTTGATGACGAGGTCGGTGCCGCCGATGTGCTCGTCGGCGAGGGCAACGAGGCTCTCTACCTGTTCGGGCCTGGCGACGTCGCAGGCGACGGCGTGAGCGCGGCCTCCGCGCGCAGCGACCAGCCTGACGGTTTCTTCTGCGCCCGCGAGGTCGCGGTCGGCAACGAGGATCTTCGCGTGGCGATCGGCGAGCGCGAGACAGAACGCGCGACCGAGGCCGCCGGCGCCGCCGGTGACGACGGCTCTGGGATTGCTGGGAATCGGCATGGCGGGAATCTAGTAGGCGCTTCGAACGACGGCCAGCCGAACGCCGTTCCTGCATGCCGAGGATCCCGGCTCGTCCTGGACGGACGAGCCGGGGAGCTCATGTCGCGGTCAGATCAGTCGGTGGTCTTCGTGCGCGTGGATTCCTCGCGGATCACGCTGCCGGCCGACGGAACCGGAGCCGGAACGGCCATCGCGCCGCCGGCCGGACCGGGGACGATGACCGCCGGACCCGTCTGGACGACGCGGCGAACGATCGTGCGGCCGCCGTCGGTCGAGTACTCGACACGGACCGGCGCGTTGCGGATCGTCTCGTAGGAGACGGTGCGCCCGTCCTGGTCCACGAAGCTCGTCTCCTTCGTGTACGTGTAGGTGACGGGACTCGGGGATGCGTCCGAACGCAGGATGATCGTCGAGTCCGACGGGCGGATCTCCGAGACCGTTCCCGCGTAGGTCGTGGTTTTGGTCGTGGTGGTAACGGTGTCGTCGGCCAGAGCGGCGCCGGCGAGAACGCCGCCGGCGAGTACGCCGGTGGCAAGAGCGAGTGAGGCAACAGTCATCTTTCTGATCATAAACATGCAATCTCCTTGTCGTGCTACGTCCACCGTAGCGCGGGCAATCGAGACGGGAAGATGCATTGACCCGGGTGGGAGAGAACGGGCGCATTTGTATCCACATGCGCGGCGATGGTGAGGCCGCGCGCAGAGATTCTGCACGCCGCGCGCGGCAACTGCGCCGGTCATCGCGAGTCGACGATCGTGGCGACGCAATCACCGGCCGCGGCGAAGCGGGCTCATGGCGAAAGAGTCATAGTCCCCAGTCGCGGCCAACCTGACGGCCGCTGGCGTGTCGAATCATCACACTCGTGACGTAGACGGCTCCCTGCGGATGGGGCGAGAGACGGCAGGCGCCGCCTCGAGTTGCCCGGACCCGCATGGTTGTTGTAGATACAGAAACTGGCTGGCTCGTCACGTTCGACTCCGTCAAACGGGATCGTACGTTCGCACGCCGAGGCTTGGACTTCGCCGATGCGGGCCTGGTGTTCGACGGCCCGACGGCGGAATTCGAAGACACGCGTCGCAACTACGGAGAACGTCGAATCGTCTGCTACGGCCGGCTCGACGGAAGGCTGATCGTGATCGTGTACACCCCGCGAGGGCAGGCACGGCACGTCTTCAGCATGAGGAAAGCAAATGAGCGCGAAGAAGCCCGCATCGGCCCGCTTATCGAAATCCGATCTGGCGCGAATTGATGCTCACGTCATCACTCCGGAAGAGTATGACGAGATTCCGGAGCTGACCGACGAGATGCTTTCGCGGGCTCGCGTGTACAAGGGCGGGCGGCCGGTATCCGAGAATCCGCGGACCCTGATCTCGCTTCGAATTCCTCTCGACGTGATTGCCCGGTGGAGGTCGACGGGGCCGGGATGGCAAACCCGAATGGTGGAACGACTGAGCTCGCCGCTGCCGCGCCGTCGTCGCTCCTGAAGTCCAAGCCTTTTCCCAGAGAGCCTCCAGCTCAGATGCGCAGCGCCAGCAGCGCTTCCCGCGCCATCATCCACTCTTCGTCGGTCGGAACGACGAGCGCAGCGATGTCGGAATCGTCGCTCGACACGCGACACACCTTGTCGAAGCCCTTCGCGCTGCGGTTCCGATCGTTGTCGAGCGAGATCCCCATGCAATCGAGCCCTTCGAGCGACCGTCGGCGTACTTCGGCGCTGCCCTGGCCGATTCCTCCGGTGAAGACGACGGCATCGGCTCCGCCCATCGCGGCGACGTACGCGCCGATACCCTTGCGTACGCGATAGCAGAAGATCTCGAGCGCGAGGCGCGCGCGCTCGTGACCGGCCTCCGCCGCGCTTTCGACTTCACGCATGTCGCTGGAGAGCCCGGACAGGCCGAGCAGGCCGCTCTTCCTGTTGAGAAGCTCTTCCGCGTCCGCGGCGGAAAGCCCTTCGGTTCGCTCGAGGAACGCGAGGACGCCGGTGTCGAGGTCTCCGCAGCGCGTGCCCATCACGAGCCCCTCGGCGGGCGTGAAGCCCATCGTCGTGTCGACCGATCGGCCGCGATCGACCGCGCAGAGTGAGCAGCCGTTGCCGAGGTGGCAAGTCACGAGGCGCAGCGTTTCGACACCTTTTTTCAGGTGCTCGGCTGCACGCAGCGCCACGTAGGAATGCGAGGTGCCGTGGAAGCCGTAGCGACGAATTCCGCGCTGCTCTGCGTAGTCGCGCGGAAGACCGTAGCGCGACGCACGCTCGGGCATCGTGTGGTGGAACGAGGTGTCGAAAACGGCCACGTGCGGCACGCCGGGGAAGAGGCTCTGCAATTCGCGGATCCCCGCGACGCCGACGGGATTGTGCAGCGGCGCCATCAGGTCGAGTGCCTCGATGCGGCCGATCACGGTTTCGTCGACTGCCGTCGCGCGAGTGAAGTCGGCTCCGCCGTGCACGATGCGATGCACGACGACGTCGATTTCGTCGCGGCCGCCGGCGACACCGTCGATCTCCGAGGTGAGAGAGGCGAGCATCTCGTGAAACGCTTCCGGAAATCCCGCGACGGGAAGGTCTGTCTCGATCCTGCCGGCCGGGCCTTGCCAGACATGGCGCGTGCCCTGCGCACCGATCCGTTCCACTTGGCCTCGGGCGGTGCGCGAGGGGTCGGCCGAGTCGAAGTACGCGTACTTGAGGGAGGAGGACCCGCAGTTGACCACGAGGACCCTTCTCGCCGGACCATCTCCCGGACCGAGGTCGTCTGCCGCCATGCGTTTCATGATGTCGGCCACGCTCCGTGTTGGCCATCGTGCCATGCACACCACGGGTGGGTGCCGTCGTCCGGCTGGAGGCGTCGGGAGCCGGGCGCGCCGACACGCACGACTCTCGCACGCTCCGTAGCGTCGCGACGAGTCCTTCGCTAGAAGCGGCCAATGCGACCGGTCGCCTCGCGGAGGCGATCGGCTTTTCCACCATGAGGACCGGATCCTTCCTGCTCTCCGTCGCGCTCGTTCTTGCCTGCGCGACGACCTGTGCCGCACAGGACCTCGAGCCGCGCGCCTACGTCAACACGCCCGTCGGCATGAACTTCTTCGTGGCGGGCTATACGTACACGACGGGCGGAGTCGCCCTCGACTCGTCGCTCCCGATCGAGGACGCGGACATCGAGATCCACGGCGAGTTTGCCGCCTACGCGCGCTCGTTCGGCTGGCTCGGCCGCTCGGGCAAGTTCGACGCGATCATG
Organism: uncultured Myxococcales bacterium; assembly: GCA_964475235.1. Taxonomy (GTDB): domain Bacteria; phylum Desulfobacterota; class Binatia; order UBA1149; family CAITLU01; genus DATNBU01. The sequence continues at coordinate 4,300 of CAYYVZ010000278.1, forward strand.
GCGACGGCCCAGCTCGACGGCACCGCCACCGTGGCCGGGGTGCCGCGGGAACGGGAGGTTTCCGGCCTGGCCGATTCGCGGCTGCGCGTTTCGTACAACCTGTACGGAGCGCCCGCCCTCACGCTCGAGGAGCACCAGAACTGGCACCAGGACCTGCTCGTCGGCGTGAGCCTCCAGATGATCGTGCCGACGGGTCAGTACGACGACGACAAGGCCGTCAATCTCGGAAGCAACCGCTGGGCATTCAAACCCGAGATCGGCGTCTCGAAGGCCTTCGGCAAGTTCATCCTCGAGCTCGACACGGCCCTGACGATCTACACGGACAACGACGACTACCTCGACGGCAAGACGCGCGAGCAGGACCCGCTCTTCGCGGCGCAGGCCCACCTCGTTTACTCCTTGCACCGCGCGGTCTGGGCAGCTTTCGACGTAACGTACTACGTCGGCGGAGAGACGGCGGTCGACGGCGTCCAGAACGACGACGAGCTGAGCAGCGTGCGTGTAGGCGGAACGGTCTCCCTCGCCGTGTCGCGACGCAATTCGATCAAGCTCTATGCGAGTGGCGCGGGAATGACGCGCTACGGGAGCGACTTCACGACGGTGGGAGTCGCCTGGCAGTATCGCTGGGGCGGCGGGATCTGAGCGCGGCGGCACCGCTCGTTCCCGCACGGTGCGAGGGTGGCGCTCCTTTTCGTCAGGCCTTCCGACGAGCAGGTCGGCCGTTCCGGGCGTCGATGGGCGGCGGACCCCGTTGCCAGCGGGCACAAGCTCAGCGACACTGCGATGCGTTCGCGGCCACTGCGCATGAAGATCCTGCACGTCATCCACGACTTTCTTCCGCGTCACCGGGCGGGATCCGAGATCTATGCGTTCCAGCTCTGCCGCCGGCTCGCCCATGCTCAGGAAGTGACGGTGCTGTGCGCGGAATACGATCCGTCGCGGCCGCACGGCTCGCTCGCCAGACGCACCTTCGACGGCCTGCCGGTGCTCGAGCTCGTCAACAACTGGGAATTCCGGTCTTTCGAAGAAACGTATTCGTCCTCGGTGCTCAGCGGCGCCCTCGATTCGGCTCTCGCTTCGGTCGCGCCCGACGTGCTCCACATTCACAGCCTGCTGAACCTGACTTTCGACCTGCCGGCGCTGGCGAGGGCGCGCGGGATCCCGAGCGTGGCCACGCTGCACGACTACACGCTCGTGTGTCCGTCCGGCGGCCAGCGTGTACACGTCGCCGAACAGCACGTGTGCCGCACCATCGATCCGCAGCGCTGCAGCCGCTGTTTTCCCGAGTCGCCGTTCCACGCGCAGATGGCCTCGCACGCGGCGGCCCGCCTCGCAGGGAAGTCGTCCGCCGTGCTCGGACTCGCCGACAGCGTTCGCCGGCGGGCGCCGCGCCTTTTCTCGGCGATTCGGCAGTGGGTGAGCGCGCCTGCACGTCCGGCCACGGCCTCGGATATCGAGACTCGTCTCGCGGCCGTGTGCCGGATGTTCGAATACGTGGACCTGTTCGTCGCCCCGTCGGCCGCGCTCGGTGAGGAGTACGTTGCGCTCGGCCTCGCCAGGGAAAAGCTGCGCGTGTCGGACTATGGATTCGCGCCGCTCGCCCGTTTGGCGCGCACCCGTCGCGGGCGGCTGCGCATCGGGTTCGTCGGCACGCTGGCATGGCACAAGGGCGCACACGTTCTCGTCGAGGCTGCGGCAAAGCTGGATCCCCAGGCGTTCGAGGTCTCGATCTACGGCGACCCCTTCGTGTCCCCTGCTTACGTGAAGGAGCTCGAAGCTGCCGCGAAAGGACTGCCCGTGCGCTTCATGGGCGGCTTCGACGAGACCAGAATCGCGGAGGTCTACGCCGGCATCGACGTTCTCGTGGTGTCGTCGCTGTGGCCGGAGAACTCTCCGCTCGTGATCCACGAGGCTTTCATGGCCGGAGTACCCGTGGTCGGCGCCCGCACGGGCGGGATCCCGGGGCTCGTGGAGGACGGAAAGAGCGGCCTGCTCTACGAAGCGACTTCTCCGGGCGAGCTGGCCGCTGCGCTGCAACGGCTCATCGACGAGCCCGCCATGCTGGATCGATTCGTGGCAGCGCTGCCCGCCGTCAAATCCATCGACGAGGATGCGGCCGAGTGGGAAGCGGTCTACGAGCAGGTGAGCTCCGCGAGCCGGCGCCCGGTGGCGGCCTGCCCATGAGCGCGACCGCCGGCCGCGACGACTCGAGCGATGCCGCCGGGTCGCCGGAGATTTCGGTTCTTCTGCTTACGCGCAACGGCATCGCGACGCTTCCCGCCCTGCTCGACGCGCTCGAATCGCAGGCCTGCCCCCGTTCGTTCGAAACCGTCGCGATCGATTCCGGTTCGCACGACGGAACGGTCGATCTGCTGCGCCGGCGCGTAGACAGGCTCGTCGAGATCGCGCCGGAGTCGTTCAACCACGGAGCGACGCGCAACCTCGGCGTCTCTCACTGCCGCGGCGAAGTCGTCGTGCTGCTCGTGCAGGACGCCGAGCCGAGCTCGAAGCAGTGGCTCGCGGCTCTTGTCGAGCCCCTCTTCGGCGACCCGCGCCTGGCCGGCGCGTTCGGCCGCCAGATCCCGCGCAGCGACGCTTCCGCCGTGACGCGGCACTACCTCTCGCAGTGGATCGCTGCGGGTTCGGCGCCGCGGGTCACTTTCCTGCCCACACGCGAAGCCTTCGATCGGCTCGCTCCGATGGAACGCTACCTGTCGTGCGTGTTCGATAACGTCTGCTCGTG
>CAYYVZ010000279.1:0-7035 GCA_964475235.1 uncultured Myxococcales bacterium
GGCGGGTTCTCGGCTAGAGAGCGGGCATGCTGCAACACAACAGTTACTTCGACGGCAACGTGCAGAGCGTCGGCTTCGAGCGCAACGGTCGCCGCTACACGGCGGGCGTGTTCGCGGTGGGCGCGTTCCACTTCAACACCGATTCGGCCGAGCGGATGACGGTCATCAGCGGCGAGCTGCGCGTCAGGCTCCCCGGCGAAGTCTCGCGCGTATACCCGACGGGTACGAGCTTCGAAGTCGGCGCCAAGAGCGGCTTCGACGTGGAAGCTTCGGCTCCGGCCGCGTATCTCTGCGAGTTTCTCTGATCCGCATTCTCGAGAACGCGCGTCCGGATGGAGGACGCTGAAGCATCCGTTCGCGGCGGCGCGGTCCCGCGCCGCGGAGGCGACGGGTCCGATCTCATGCGCCGCGGCGTGCGCGGCGCGGGCGCTCTTGCCCTTCGCCAGCTCGTCGTCCAGCTGGTTTCCGCGGCGGCGGTCGTCGTGCTCGCGCGCGTGCTCGGGCCGGGCGAGCTCGGCCTCTACGCCGTCACGCTCTTCCTCACGCAGGTGCTTTTCGTCGCCGGGGACGCCGGCCTCGCGGCCGCGCTCGTTCGCGAGCAGGCCGATCCGGACGAACACGACTTCGAAGCGGCGTTCGCATTCCAGCAGGCGGTGACGCTCGCGGTCGCCGCGACCGGTGCGGCGGCTCTCTACTTCGTACCTGCGCTGACTTCGCGCCAGGAGGGCCTCGGCCTGCTCCCTCCGGCGGCACTCGTCGCGTTCGTGCTGCTCTCGTTCGTGACGACGCCGGTGGCAAAGCTCGAGCGCGCGCTTCGCTTCGAGCGCCTCGCGGTCCTCGAGATCGGCCAGGCTCTCGCCTTCAACGGCGTCGCGGTGGCCGGTGCGCTCGCCGGCTTCGGCGCGAACGCGATGGCGGCGGCGCTCGTCGCGCGTGCGGCGGCCGGCGTGGCCCTCGTGCATCGTCTCGAGCCGTGGCCGCGCCGCCGGCGCTTCGACTGGCCGCGCGTGCGCTCGAGGCTCCGGTTCGGCATGGCTTACCAGGCATCGAACGCCATCGGCCTGGTGCGCGACGCCATCGTCCCCGTCTACATCGGCGCAACGATCGGCAGCGCGGCCGTCGGCAGCGTGTACTTCGCCCAGCTTCTGGCCACGCACGCGCTCGTCGTCGTCGCCGTGCTGCAGCGCGTGCTGATGCCGCTCTTCGCGCGCCTGCAGTCCAGCCGCGAGGAGCTCGCCGCCGCGGTCGAATCCTCGACGTTCGCGATCGCCGCCCTCGTGGTGCCAGTCCAGACGACGGTGCTTGCGCTCCAGGAGCCGATCGTGCGCATCGTCTTCGGCGAGCAGTGGCTCGCGGCGCTGCCCGTGTTCCGATGGCTCTGGGTGTCGGCGGTGCTCGAGCCCCAGCTCTTCGTCGCCATCGCGCTTCTGAATGCCCTCGGGTTCTCGTCACGGACGCTGCGCATGATGATCGCTACGACGATTCTCGGCTGGGCGGCGGGCGTGCCGCTCCTGATGCTTCTCGGGCCGGTCGGGTTCGGAGTCGCGAGCGTGCTGCTGCTCGGCATCAAATGGGGGCTGGTGCGGGACGCGGGGCAGGAGTGCGGGGTCTCGTTCGGTCGGGTCGTGCGTCCCGTCTGGGTGGCCGGCGGCGCGAGCGCGGCGCTCGCGTGGGCCGCGGCGTGGAAGTGGCCGGCCGGCGGAGTCTTCGACCTCGCCGTGCTCGCGGGAGGTGCGCTCGCGGTCTACGTCGCGATTCTCGTCGCTGCCGATCCGGTTCGTGCGCGGACGGCGATTGCGTGGCTTCGCCGCGAGGCCCGTGTAGCCGCATCCGGCCGTGCGGACGAGGCTCTGCACTCATGACCTTCGCCGTCGTGCTTTGCTGGAACGACTCCCCGAGGGTCCTCCGCCTCCTTGCGCGCCTCGAGGCGCTACAGCCGTCGCCGGACGTCGTCGTCGTCGTCGACAACGGTTCGGACTCGGTACACGCCGAGCGCATCGCCGCCGCGTTCGCGCGCGTCGTCGTCGTGCGACTCGACGCCAACCGCGGTTTCGCGGCGGCGGCCAATCGCGGGATCGAGTACGCGCTCTCGCACGCGGCGAACGAAGTCTGGCTTCTCAATACCGACGTCGAGCTGCCGACGGATGCGCTCGCGCTTCTTCGCAGAGCGCTGCACGCGGAGCCTCGGCGCGGGATGGCCGCTCCGGTGCTGCTCTCGGCGGACGGCCGCGTCGAATGCTTCGGAGGCGGTCGCGTGAGCCTGCTGACGGGCGATTGCCGTCACGCGCTCGGCGGGAGCGACACGATCGACTATCTCGCGGGCGCCTGCCTGCTGCTGCGTGCGGACATGCTTCGCGACATCGGGCTCTTCGACGAGCGCTACTTCTTCTACTGGGAAGACGTGGACCTCGGATTCCGTGCGCGCGACGCAGGATGGACGCTGGCGGTCGCAGCCGATTGCCGCGTCGTTCATGACGAAGCATCGACGCTCGGCAAGTGGAGCGCGGCGCGCTGGGAGCTGTTGTTCCGCGGCATGATGCGCTTTGCCGCTAGCCGCGCCGCCGCGCCGGCAGCGACGATCGCGTCGCGGCTCGTTGTGCACAGCGCGACGATGCTGCGACACGGTCGGCTCGGCGCGGTTGCCGGTGCCTGGCGGGCTCTGATGCCGAGCCGCAAACACCGCGGTCCAGCAGGGCAATGGCCCCCGGATCTCACTTCGTGAAGCACACGGCGGCCCCGAGAGAGACTGCCGTGGCACCCGTGAAAAATTCGTCAGGGACTTCCATCGGCCGTGCAACGGGACCATATGGTGCGTCATGGACCTGCGCGAAGTGTTCCGCGCCTACGAGGCCGATTTCGAGAAGACCGTGGCCGACGATCGCTGGTCGCGTCTCGAGCGTTACTTCACCGAGGACGCCGTCTACCAGACGTACGGAAACCTCGGGCGCCGCACCGAAGGGCGCGACGCCGTGTTCGAGCGACTGCGCCGCGACCTCGACACCCTCGACCGTCGCTGCAAGTGGAGGCGCGTGACCACGCTCGGCGGGATCCAGGTGGACGAGAACCGCGTGCTGCGCAACTGGGTGGCAACCTTCCACATCGACGGCTCCACCGACCTCATGATCGAAGGATCGGAACGCATCACGTTCGAAGGCAACCGCATCGCCAAGCTCGAGGAAGAGCCGTCGGAGAATGCCGAGCGCCACCTGCTCGCGTGGATGAAGCTGAATCCCCACGTATTCCTGACCAGTCCCGAGCTCTCGGCCGACGCGATTGCCTGACACCTCCGGTCGACGCGCGCTCGTACTTTACTCGTATAAAGGAACGTCTCCGGTCGAAGACCGGTCACGTCTGCCGGCGCCGGTTCCACGGAAACGGTACGGGGAAGCACCTCCGTTCGCCTGACCCCCTTGTTGGCCTTCCGGTCGCGTGGTTTCGTGGTCGGACACGGGGGATCGATGACAGCGAGGAGGGAGACAGCCTGGGCGCTCGTCGTCGCCGTAGTTGCGGCGGCTGCGCTCGCGGCGGACGCCGCCGCGCAGGTCGTTCCCTACGACATCGTTTACGTCCGCCAGCCGCGCTACGGCGACAACACCAACACGATCTGGCCCGAAGTCTTCCATCCGGCGCGCATCGATCCGGGCGCCGACCTGATGCTGCTGCATCCGGACGGCAGCGAAGAGATCCTCGTCGAGGGCGGCAACGGCGCGGTGACCGATCCGTTCGTGTCGTTCGACGCCGAGTGGGTCTACTACGCGTACTTCCACGACACGCGGCCGGAATCGATCAACTACCAGCGCGACCTTCCGTACGCGGGCTCCGACATTTTCCGCATCCACCTGGCGTCGCGCACCATCCAGCAGCTCACGCATGGCGAGTTCACGCCGAACACGGGCGCCGCGCGCTGGTACCAGGACGCCGAGGGCAACTACCAGCCCGTCTCGACGCCCAATCCGTACGAGTGGGACCACCTCGGTTACGGCATCGTCAACCTCGGTCCTGCCCCCGTCGCGGGAGGCAAAGTCGTCTTCACGAGCAACCGCAACGGCTTCCTGCCGCCGAAGGGTTTCACGAACCCGAGCCTGCAGATGTACGTGATGGACGAAGACGGCCGCAACGTGACGCCCGTCGCGCCGATGACCATCAGCGCGGCACTGCATCCGACGCCTCTCGTCGACGGCCGCCTTCTCTTCAGCAGCCACGAGTCCCAGGGCCTGCGCGACTCGCGCCTGTGGGGCCTGTGGGCCATCCAGCCCGACGGAAGAAAGTGGGTACCCGTCGTCAGCGCGTTCCACGACGCGCAGGCGTTTCACTTCCAGACGCAGCTTTCCGGCGGCGACCTCGTGGTCGTGGACTACTACAACCTGAACAACAACGGCTTCGGTGCGCTCTACCGCATGCCGGTCTCGCCGCCGCCGGGCCAGCCGCCGTTCCACTCCGCGTTTCTTCCGGAGAATCCGGCCATCGACCAGACCGTCGGCGCGGGTTTTCACTATCCGTTCCGCATGCCGTTCACGCCGCGCGGAATGTACTCGATCACGCCGTTCACGACCGGACAGGACGAAGCCGCGCCGCTCGGCGCGGGAGGCAGCGTGCGCGTCGGCAAGTTCACGCATCCGTCGGCGGCGCCGAACGGGGACCTTCTTGCGGTCTGGACGCCGGGGCCCGCGAACGACCTCAACCGGCCGACGCCGCGCCCCTACTACGACAGTGGCCTTTATCTCCTTCCGAACGCGGACATCGTCGACGATCCGTCGGACCTCGTCGAGATCAGGAACGACCCCGACTACAACGAAGCGTGGCCGCGCGCCGTCGTCCCGTACTCGGCCGTGCACGGTGTCGCCGAGCCCGCCGAGCTCGAGTGGCTGCCGAACGACGGCGCGGAGCATCCCGATCTTCTTCCGGCGGGCACTCCGTTCGGCCTCGTCGGCACCAGCAGCGTCTACAAGCGCGAAAGCTTCCCCGGCTGGGCCTCGGGCGGTACCGGGAGCTACGACGGGCTCGACGTTTTCAACACTTCCGAGAACGGGCAGAGCTACAACTGGGGCACGCAGGGTTCCGATGCGGGCCTCTACGGCAACGACGACATCTGGGCCGTGCGCATCCTGTCGATGGAGCCGGGTACGCACCGCAGCTACGGGCCGAACGGCGGACCGAGAGGAGGGCCGCTGTTCTCGAGCCACGCGATGGAGAGGCTGCGCATCCTCGGCGAGATTCCGCTGCGGAAGACCGCGCCGGGCGGCGGCGTGCTGCTCGATCCGGAAGGCAATCCCGACACGAGCTTCCTCGCGAAGATTCCGGCCGACACGCCGTTCACGTTCCAGCTTCTCGACCGCAACGGCCTCTCGCTCACGATGGCGCAGACGTGGCACCAGGTGCGTCCGGGCGAGGCACGCTACGACTGCGGCGGCTGCCACGCGCACAGCCAGCAGCCGCTCGCGTTCGAGAGCACGGCTGCGTACCAGCCGTCGTACGGCGTCTACGACCTGTCGGAGGTCACGCCGATGGTGTCGCACGATGCGGTAGGCGATCCCGACCTGCTGCTCGTGGACGCGGCCGCCGTCAACGTCGAGTTCTACCGGGACGTGCGTCCGCTTCTGCAGCGAAGCTGCGTGCCGTGCCACAGCCAGATGAACGCGACGCCGGGCGCGGGCCTCGTGCTCGACGACTACGCGAACTACGGCGGTGTGCCGGGTGACTACGCGCGGCTGGCCGACGACCAGAGCGCGCAGTGGGGCTACAAGCCCGTCATCCCCGCGCAGATCTGGCGGCAGACCAACGTGAGCCGCTACGTGCGTGCATTCCAGAGCCGCCGAAGCCTGCTCGTCTGGAAGATCTTCGGCGAGAGGCTCGACGGCTGGACCAACGCCGACCATCCGACCGAAACGACGCCGGGCGTTGCGGCGACCCTTCCGCCGGGTGCCAACTTCAACCTCGCCGACCTCGACTACACGGGCGACATGATGCCGCCGCCCGGCAGCGGCGTTCCGCCGCTCACCGACGACGAGAAGATGACGATCGCGCGCTGGATCGACCTCGGCTGCCCGATCAACAACGGCGACGGCGGCGACACCGGGTACGGGTGGTTCCTCGACGAGATCCGGCCGACCCTCGAAGTCAGCGTGCCGCGCGAAGGCCGCTCGATGACGACGCTGTCGGAGATCGTCGTCGGCATCGCCGATGCGTACACGGGGATCGAGCCGGGCTCGCTGTCGATCGTCGCGAGCTTTGCGCTGGCCGGCCGCCCGGCGGGAAGCGAGCTTGCCGACCTCGCGTCGGAAATCGGTCAAGGCATCTGGCGCATCGATCTCGGCGGCACGGTCAGCGTGCCGGACGACGGCGAGATCCGCTTCGAGGTGCGCGACCTGCAGGGGAACACGACGTGGGCGGTGCGCCAGCGCTCGGCCGCACCGTTCGAGCCGCCGCCGCCGTTCGCGTGCGACGCCGCTCCGCGCAGCGGCTGCCGGCAGACCACGGAAGCGAAGCTTTCGGTGCGCCTCGACGACCCGGAGCGCAAGAAGCTCGGATGGAAGTGGAAGAGCGGCGACGCGACGGTGCCGTCCGATCTCGGCTCGCCGATGTCGTCGACGTCGCACACGCTGTGCATCTACTCCGACACCGGCAGCGGGCCGGTGCTGGTCGCCGATCTCGGCGTGCCGGCGGGCGCGCGCTGGACGGCGCGCGGCTCGGGTTTCCAGTACCGCGACAAGGGCGGTGTTTCCGACGGAGTCACGCGCGCGAAGATTGCAGCGAAGAGCGGCGATCGCGGAAGCGTGTCGATCAAGGCCGCGGGCGCGGCGGTTCCGCTCGACGCGGCAGAGGTTCCCGAGGGCGCGGTCGTCACCACGCAGTGGGTCAGCAGCGACTCCGAGTGCTGGGAGGGGCGTTAGACCGGGCGATCCGGAAAATTTCGAAAAAGCGGATCAGGGCAGGGGACGAGTCTCGATTCCGCCGAGGGCCAGCGGGGCCAGCCGCTGAGCACCAGCCGAGGCGCGACGCTCGCGCAGCGGAATCGAGGCCGTCCCCGAAAAACCC
>CAYYVZ010000280.1:0-6973 GCA_964475235.1 uncultured Myxococcales bacterium
AGCAACCGATCCAGCACCTCGACCCGAGCCGCCTCGCTGATCGTGAAGCGCACGTTGATGGGGTCGATGGTGGAGACCGTCGTCAGCAGCGTGTTGTCGCCGCGGCCAACGAGGTTGCCGGGCTTGACCTCGGTCTTGCCGACGAGGCCGTCGATCGGCGAGTAGATCTTCGTGTACTCGAGGTCGATGGTCGCGTCCTGGACGACGGCCGCGGCGGCGTCGACGGCGGCGCTCGCGGCGCTCTCGACGGCGACCGAAGTGTCGTACTGCTGGCGCGGGATCGCATTCAGCGCGACCAGCGGCTTATACCGCGCGACGTCCTGCTGCGCGCGCGCGAGGTCGGCCTTGCGGGCGGCCAGCTGGCCTTTCGCGTTGGCAAGGGTCGCCTCGAGGTTACGCGGGTCGATCGTGTAGAGCAGGTCGCCCTTCTTGACGAAGCTGCCTTCCTTGAAGTTGACGGTCTGGAGGAATCCCTCCGACCGGGCACGGACTTCCACTTCGGTGGAACCGATGGTCTGGCCGATGTTTTCGACGGTGATCGGGACGTCGCGCTGGAGGACCTTCGCGACCTGGACCTCGGGGGGCGGCGGAGGCGCGGCGGCCTCGTCGCCACAGGCCGCGACCCAAGCGCAGGCGGCGAGCGCGAGAAGCGCTGCCCTGCACGGCGACGAGACCGCGAGCTCTTTCATGGAAAACCTCTCCTTCCGTCGCGATGGCTCGTTCGCCAACTGGCAGATCGTCCGCTATGTCGCGTGAAGGCCCATGCGAGTCAATCGCGTTGCATTGGGCATCGGGCGCGCCGTGAGGATCTCCTTACACTTTGGATATCCTCTCTTTTAGCCGGCATTAGCGGGATCGATTCCTGCAGACGGCGGCGACGCGAAAATCGTCCGTCCGGAGAAGCGAAATCATGAAAGGGACCAGGAATGCCCCGGATCGAGGACTGCCGGACGCGGACGCGCTCGAGGCGATGGACATCTTCCGCGAGACGCTCGCCGGCATGGAGTTCCTTGCCGGCGCGGGGCCCGCGGTCACCATGTTCGGCTCCGCCCGCATCCCGAAAACGCACCGATTCTACCGCCTGGCGCGCGCGACGGGAGCCGCCTTCGCACGCGCCGGTTACGGCGTGATCACCGGAGGCGGTCCCGGCCTGATGGAAGCGAGCAACCGTGGAGCGCGCGACGGCGGCGGGCGAAGCATCGGCTGCAACATCACCCTGCCGTTCGAACAGAAGCCGAACCGCTACCTCGATGCTTACATGGAGTTCCGCTATTTCCACGTCCGCAAGCACATGCTGCGCAAGGCCTCGAGCGCCATCATCCTGCTGCCCGGGGGCCTCGGCACGCTCGACGAGATCTTCGAGGCCCTGACGCTCATGCAGACGAGCAAGTCGCGAGTCGTCCCGGTCGTGGTGATGGGACGCGAGTTCTGGATGCACCTTCGCGGCTTCATGCAGGACTCGATGCTCGCCCACGGCACCATCTCGCGCAGCGACCTGTCCCTCTACACGGCGACGGACGATCCGGCCGAAGCCGTCTCGATCGTGCGCAAGGCGACCAGGGCCGGGCTTCGACCGGCAGCCGTCAAGCGCATCGTGCGCGAGCACCGCGCGCGTAGCGGCCTCGAGGTCTGAACGGCGTGGCGGACGACGAGCAGACCGGCCCCCTCCGCAGTCTGGTCGCCGGGTACGCGGCGCATCGTCACGCGGTCCTATTCTATTCCCTGCTCGTCACGCTCATCGTCGGCCCGCTGTTCGCGATGTTCGACGTCCGCGGCGTCGCGTTGCAGGGCGTGCTGGCGATCAATCTCGTCACGAGCGTGCTCGGGCTCACGTCGGGTCGCGTTCGCTCGGTCCTGCTGGCTCTGACCACCGTCGTCGTTGCCGCAAGCCTCGCCCCCTCCACCGTCCTGAATTCCGAGTGGTCGAGCGCCGCGTTCGCATTCTGGTCGCTGATCGCCCTGGTGTCGGCAGGCGAATCGGTGCGCTTCGTCATGCGCGCGCGAACCGTCGACGCCGAGCACGTCTACGCGGCCCTCAGCGTCTACCTCCTCGCCGGAACCTTTTTCGGGATCGTCCACTGGAGCGTCGAGCAGGCCTGGCCCGGCTCCTACCTCGAAGTGGGCCAGCCCGGAACGTCGCTGCGACTGAGCGACGCGATCTACTTCAGCTATGTCACGCTTGCGTCGCTCGGCTACGGCGACGTGCTGCCAGTCAGCGACCTTGCGCGCGGGCTGGCCGTCGTCGAAGCGGTCGGCGCGCAGCTCTACCTGGCTGCACTCGTCGCGCGGCTGGTCGGAGCCTGGATGGAGCCGCAGTCGCGCAGAGACTGACGGACTCGTTCAGGCCGGCGCGACCGGCGGCAACAGGTAGAGCGTCATCGCGAACACCAGGTACACCGCCAGCAACAGCACTCCGCTGAACCACGCGGCGCGCCCGCTTCCGGCGACCAGGACCGCCGTCAGGGCTGCGATCATCATCATCACGACCGCCCCCGGCCAGAACTCCAGCCCCATCGGCGCCGGGCCGATGAAGTAGCTCGCGATCACGAGCACCGGCGCGACGAACAGGGCGATTTGCGCGGCACTGCCGAGCGCAATGCCGATGCTGAGATCGAGGCGTCCTTTCCACGCTCCCGAGAACGCGGACGTCATTTCGGCCGCACCGCCCACGAGCGCCACCACGACGAAGCCGACGAAGGCGCGACTCATGCCGAAGCTCTCGGCGGCCTCCTGCACCGACGCGACGAACACTTCGCTGACCATCGCGACTGCGAGCGTCACGACCGCGAGCGCCGGCAGGGCGACGGCCATCGGCCACGCGTGGCCGTGCCCCTCGCCGCCTTCGCCCTTCGCGGCGAAAAACTCCGCGTGGGTGCCGAGCGAGAACACGAGCCCGAGCCCGTAGACGACCACGAGGAGGACGGCGAGCCCCACGCTGAGCGTCTGCGTGAACGAGGCGGCCGCCGAGTCCGCCTGCCCGACCGCCGACGGGATCAGCAGCGCGACCGTCGCAAGGAAGAGCTGCACGGCGAGCACTCGCGACGCCACGGGATTGAATTCGAGCACGTGGTGCCGAAGGCCGCCGACGAGGAAGGACGCGCCGAGCATGAACAGCGTATTGGTGACGATGGCGCCGGCGATCGACGCCTTGACGAGCATGATCTCGCCGGCCCGCAGAGCGGCGAGCGCGATCACGAGCTCGGTCAGGTTTCCGAGCGTCGCGTTGAGGAGGCCCCCTACCGCGTCGCCCGTGCGCGCGGCGACGGACTCGGTAGCCAGGCTGAGCAGCGCGGCGAGCGGTACGATCGCCAGCACGGACAGTACGAACAGCATCGTGTGGGCGGTGGGCCGGAGGTGCTCGGCCGCGATCAGCGCCGGCACGAACACGAGGAGCCAGAGCATCGGTCGGTCGCGGATCTCCCGCAGGACGAGTCCCATCGCTCAGCCTCCGAGCGCGATCGTGACGAGCACCAGCAGTACGCCGAGAAAGGTCAGGCCCGTCCCGATGCGCCAGGGGTTCGCGCCGACGATGCGGCCCCACCAGGCCCCCAGCAGGAACAGCATCGAGAGCGCCACGGCGTTCGACACGCGCACGGCCAGATCCGGATCGGCGACGACGAGGAAAGGCGCCACGATAGGCAGCGTCGCCAGAACGATCACGAGGGCTACGGCCGCGGCGCCGAGCAGGTCCTCGCGCCGGACTCGCGTGGTCTCCACTTCCCGGCTGCGAATCAGACCGAGAATCCAGCGATGGAATTCGCCGGCTCCCGGCGCCCCTTCGACCATGGGCAGCCTGTTCTCGAGCTCGCCCGCGATCATTCCGAGCGCCTCCTCGTCCGAACGCGCCGAGCGAACCTGGAGCGCGAGCCGGGTGGCCCGGCCGCGCTCGAACAGCTCGGTGAGCAGGTACATGGCTCCGTCGACCACGGCCCAGGCGACGTTGCAGCCGAGAATGCCGAAGAAGAGCGCCTGATTGTCCGGCTCGTCGAGCCCGAGCCGGACCGACCCGGTGAACCCGAGGGCCATGACGAGGCCGAACAGGATCTCTCCGAGGCGCGAGGCCGGATCGAGGTTCTGCTGGATGAAGCGTCTCACCGGTCGTTCCGCGGAGCCTCCTGGTTCAGGCACCTGCACGCCCGTTCTCCGCTTATCGTTCCGACTGCCGATACTCAATCCGCCCGCACGTCAGGAATCGCAGGCGTGTCCCCTCGATCGTGTCGCGTCGATTTCGAATCCCAGCTAGTGGTGGCTACCACGATGAACACCAGGCGCGGTTTTCCAGATTCGCGAATTCTCGTTGTCGCGCTCGCCGCGACGCTCGCGGCCGGCTGCTCGCTGAGCCCGATCGGCGTCCAGCGCATGAACCCGGACGCCGTGAGCCGTGCGATCACGGCCAACGCGCTCACCGCGAACCAGCCGAGCCTCGACACCGTCAACGTCCTGCAGCGGCGCGGACTGTTCGACACCTTCCGCAAGTCGCCGGTCTGGTCGCTCGACAAGCTCCACCGCATCGCCGTCGCCGAGGACGACAACGACACCTGGTTCGCGCTCGCCGAGCTGTCGTTCCTCCACGCCGACCGTACGGGCAATCGTCACTACTCGATCATGGCGGCCGTTTACGCATGGTCGTTCCTGTTCGGCGGCACGCCGCCGGAACCGTTCGACCCCCGGCTGCGGGTCGCCGCCGATCTCTACAACCGCGGCCTCACGCAAGGACTCGAGGGTAGCGAGCAGTCGGGCCTCGTGCTCGGCCGCATCGACGCCGAGCTCCCGATCGGACACATCACGGTCGACTTCGATCCGGCGAGCCTGCAGTGGAACGGTCGCGTCCTGCACGACTTCATCCCGGTTGCCGAGCTCAAGGTGACGGGCCTCAACAACCGCTTCCGCACGCCGGGCATCGGTGCACCGCTTGCGGCCAGCGCCGCCGCGACCGACCCGAACGATCCGAACGAGTTCCTGGCGCCGCGCCTGAAGACTCCGGTCACGGGGCTCGTTCGCTTCGACGACGTGCGCGCCCAGATCCGCCGCCGGCAGCTCCACGGCACGCTCGAGCTGCACACCGATCCCAACGAAGCCACCGTCGAGATCAACGGCGTGCAGGTCCCGCTCGAGAAGGAGCCGTCCGCTTCGCTCGCCGCGATGGTCGCCGAGGCCCCGGTCCTCAAGACGGAAATCCTCGCGTTCTTCGGCGCGGTCACGCAGCAGATGGACAAGGGACGCCTCATCGCGCTGCGGCCCCACAAGCGCGGACGGATCCCGATCGTCTACGTGCACGGGACGGCTTCCAGCCCCGCGCGCTGGGCCGAGATGGTCAACGTTCTCGACAACGATCCGCGCATCAACGAGAAGTACGAGCCCTGGTTCTTCGCGTACAACTCCAGCAGCCCGATCATCTACTCGTCGTACCTGCTGCGCAGCGCCCTCATCAAGGCGGTGAACACGATCGACCCCGAGGGCACCGACGCCGACCTCCGCCGCATGGTGGTGATCGGCCACAGCCAGGGCGGCCTGCTCACGAAGATGACGGCCGTCAGCAGCGGCGACACGTTCTGGAACGAGATCTCGAAGAAGCCCTTCGAAGAAGTGCGGCTCGACCCCGAAGACAAGGAACTGTTGCGGCAGGTGCTCTTCGTCGAGCCCCTGCCGTTCGTCAGCCGCGTGGTTTTCCTGTGCACGCCCCACGGCGGAAGCTTCCTCGCAGCGAGCGATTGGGTACGCGGCATGATCACGCGGCTCGTCAGCCTGCCGATGCGCGTCACCAAGCTGACGGTCAGCGTCATGACGCTGAACCCGGACCTCGCGAGCCTGGCGTCGATCCAGCGCACCAACGCGGTGGACAACATGACGCCGGGCAACCGCTTCGTTCGGACCCTGTCCACCATTCCCGTGGACCCGCGCATCCCGGCCCACTCGATCATCGCGGTCGAGCCGCAGTACGATCCTTACGAAATCGGCAACGACGGCGTCGTCGAGTACAAAAGTGCACACATCGAGGGCGTCGAGTCCGAGAAGGTCGTGAGGACCGTCCACTCGAGCCAGGCCTTCCCCGATGCGATCGAGGAATTCCGCCGCATCCTTCTCATGCACGGGAATATCGCGGAGCCGGCCCCCGGGCCCGAGGCTCGTCCGCCGGCCGCCAAACGGATGTGAGCCCGGTCGCCCGGGGCCTGACCGCCCGAATCCTGCGGGCCGGCTACAGTCGATCGGCTCACACGTTTCATTAGCCGGGCCACCCCGAAAATTTGCCGCGCCGGGTCGAGGGCGGGTAAGATACCCCTCACGTGCGGTGGAGTAGCGGTGGAGGTGGAGGGACCCTCCTCATCGGCTGAGTCGTTTCTCGCAAAGAGTACAGGCGGCAACGCCCGCTGCGACTTCCCCGGATCATTCACTCAGTCCAAGGAGAGAAAGAACCCAATGCGTAATGAAGTATTGTCGTCCATCTGCGCGCTCAGCCTTCTGTTCGGTGCGCAGGCCGCGTTCGCCGGAACCTACGGCGATCCGCCCGTCAACGAGGAATCGCCGACGCCGCCTCCGGCGCCTCCGCCGGTGGTGGTCGAGGAAGAGACGGACTACGCGCGCGTCGGCCCTTACATCGGAGCCGGCGGCGTCTTCGCCGTGGAGCTGTTCGACGGCGGCATGAACGTCGACAACAGCAACGGCTTCCACGTCCGCGCCGGCTACCGCGTGCATCCGCACGTCGCCGTCGAGGCGCGCTACGAGCACTACCTGAACTTCGAGACCGATCCGTTCCCGGGTCACTTCGAAGGCTGGAGCATCACGGGCAACGTGAAGGGCTTCATCCTGACCGGCCGCTGGCAGCCGTACGTGCTCTTCGGCATGGGCTACCTCGACGTCAACTACCCGGGTACGAATCGTGCCGGCGACGCGTCGCCCGGTGACGACTTCGCGATGCGCTTCGGTCTGGGCATGGATGCCCACCTGACGGAGCACATCTCGATCGGACCCGAGG
>CAYYVZ010000281.1:0-6951 GCA_964475235.1 uncultured Myxococcales bacterium
CGCTGCGCAATTCGGGATCCGTCCCCGATTTCAGAAGGCGATCTGGAGGCGGGTGAGGAAGACGTCCTCGGCGTCGCGGTCGCCGTCGCCGTCCTCGCCGCCGCCGCCGAACATCGTGTGCTCGTAGTGGAAATAGATCGCGACGTTGCCGTTGAGGTACCAGTTCACAGCAGCGGCGAGCGCGTCCGCGCTGCGCGCCGACTCGTCCGGATCGGCGAAGTCCTTTCGGAAAACTTCCGGGTCCACGTCGAGCGACGACCAGCGCAGCGCGAGCTCCCACGCCCCGCAATCCCCTTCGCCGAAGTTGAACGGACGGTCGGGCTCGACGCCCTTCATCGTCGCATCCTCGCCCGTCAGCATCACGTGCGTGCGGATCTGCCAGGCCTGGTTGCCGACCCAGGCGCGCGTGCCGTCGTAGGACACCTGCTGGGAGCTGAGCACGTATTCGCCGAGCACGCCGACGGGCCCTTCGTACCACTTCGCCTGCGGCGAGACGCGCCAGTGCCCGCCGTCCGCGATCGTTCCGTCGCCGCTGTTCTCCCATTCGAAGAACTCACGGCGACCCGCCGTGCGGTACGACGACAGCTCGTCGTCGTCCTCGTCGCCCTGCTCCTTCCCGTACGTTCCCGCGATGCCCGCTCCGGCGCCGCGCAGGATCGAGTACTGCTTGTTCGCGAACGGCTGTGCGAACACGCGTCCGACGACGTCCACCGAGTCGTTCAAGTCGCCGTTGCCGCTGCTGCCGTCGCGAACGCCGTTCATCACCGCGAGCTGATACTCGTACGCGCCGTCGCCCAGTTTTCCGCCAAGCCTCAGGCCGATGTCGCGACTCGGCACCAGGTTGTCCACGAGCGAGCGCTCGACGAACGGAAGGGCGGTCGAGCTCTGCAACCGCTCGATGCCGAACGGCGTCTTGAACTTGCCCGCCCGCAGCTCCATCCAAGGCGCGAACTCGATGTCGACCAGAGCGTCCTCGATCGACACGCCGTCCTCGGTGAAGTCGGGCATGAGCTGGAACTTGTAGCGCTCGGCGAGCGTGCCGCGCAGCTCGAGTCGCGCGCGGCGAATCGTGAACTCGTCGTCGCCGCCGCCGTGATCGACGAAGAAGCGGCTGTCGGCCTGCACGTAGCCACGCAGCTTGAGCTTGTACGTGCCGTCGCGCGAGGCGAGGAAGAACCCGTCCTTGTAGCCGGCCGTCATCCTGTCGGAGAGCGACTCGCCGTGCGTGTCCACCACGACGACAGGACGCACCGTCGGCGACGGCGTGTCCGTGGCTGCAGTGGGATACGCCGTGCCCGGCGCCGGGGCCGCTTCCTCTGCAGCCGAAGCGGCCGGGCTCGCAGCGGGCCGCGAGTCGGCGACGGATCTTTCGGCGTCTTCGCGAGCCTCGCACGCGGTGGCCGCCTTCTCGGCCTGCGCCCTCACGTCCGCGAGGGCCTTCTCCAGCTCCTCGATGCGGTCGAGCAACTCCGCGTTGGTGGGCTCGCCGGCGCTGGCCGGCGGCGCAGCGACGACCACGGCGGCGAGCGAGACACCCAGCAGGCAGGTTCGGATCGATTTCGAAATTCGCACGGCCCTCCCGCAACGGCCCCACCTCCGGGCCACGCTCCTCTCCGGATGATGGCTGCCGCTCCGCCGTGCGGCAAAAGCCCGGCGTGCGTAGTCCGGCGCGTGCACGGGGCTCGGGGGCGGGATAGAACCGCGCCACTTCGGAGGTACCCGCCATGGCCCAGCCCCAGTCGGACGCCGCACTCTTCGACATCATGTGGACCTGCCGCGCGATGCGGCGCTTCAAGCCCGACCCGGTTCCCGAGGACGTGCTCGTCCAGCTCGTCGATGCGGCCCTTCACGGGCCGAGCGGCAGCAACGCGCAGAACTGGCGCTTCGTCATCGTCACCGACCGCGCGCAGAAGCAGAAGCTCCAGGAGCTCTGGCAGAAGACCTGGGGTTTTTACCTCGAGACGTTCGCGACCGCGGGCCTGCGTCCCGGCGAGACCGCCGAGCAGCGCGAGAAGACCAAGACCGTCGCCACCAACCTCGCCAACCACATCGCCGACGTCCCGGCCCTCATCTTCGTGTGCGTGGCCAAGGACGAGGAGCTGGCCAAAACGCTCGCCTCCCCGAACACGCTCGTGAAGCTCGTCCAGCACTTCGGCGTCGGCGGCGCGGCGCGCATGGCCTTCGGCAGCGCGCGCATCCAGGGAATGGCCGACGGATCGACCGCGTATCCGGCCGTGCAGAACATCCTGCTCGCCGCGCGTGCGCTCGGGCTCGGCGCGGTGCTCACGACGCAGCATTTCTTCGTGCCGGGCGAGTTCGAAGCCGTGATCGGCCTTCCTTCCAGCGTAAATCTCGCCGCGGTCATTCCGGTCGGCTACCCGGTCGGCCGCTTCGGACCGGTGACGCGCCCGGACCCGCGCACCGTCATCAGCTGGGACCGTTATCGCGGCTGACGCCCGATCCGGGCACGACCGCCGCGTTCGCTTCGCCTCGCCGTGCCCGCGCTGACCCCGCTTCCGATCGACGACGTCCTGGCGGACGTCGTCCGGTCGCTCACCGGAACGCCCAACCTCGTCCTCAAGGCGCCGACGGGCGCCGGCAAGACGATGCGCGTCGCACCGGCACTGCTCGACGTCGTCCCGGGCCATGTGCTCCTGCTCGAGCCGCGCCGCGTGGCCGCGCGCGCGGCGGCAAGGCGCATCGCATTCGAACGCGGCACCGCGCTCGGCGACGAGGTCGGCTACCACGTGCGCTTCGATCGCAAGGCGGGCGCCGCGACGCGCATCGTCGCGATGACGTACGGCATCTTCCTCGCGCGACTGCAGGACGATCCGTTTCTCGAAGGCGTCGGCGCCGTCGTCTTCGACGAGTTTCACGAGCGCAGCCTCGACGCCGACCTGGCGCTCGCCATGGCGCGTCGTGCGCAGTCGGAAGTGCGCGACGACCTGCGTCTCGTCGTCATGTCCGCGACGCTCGACGTCTCGCCCGTCGCACGCTTCCTCGGCGAAGCGCCGGTGATCGAGAGCGCCGGGCGCAGCTACCCGGTCGAGATCCGACACCGCGCGATCGAGGACGAGCGTGCACCGGAGCGAAGCGTCGTCGCCGCCGTAACGTCGGTGCTCGACGAGACGGACGGCGACATCCTCGTCTTCCTGCCGGGACTCGGCGAGATCCGCCGGGTCCACGCGCGGCTGGAAGCTCTCGCTGCCGAGCGCGGGCTCGAGATCGCCGAGCTCTACGGCGACCTGCCGGCGGAGCGACAGGATGCCGTGCTGAGGCGCGCCGCGAAACGCAAGGTCGTGCTCGCCACCAACGTCGCCGAGTCGTCGGTGACGATCGAGAACATAAGCGCGGTCGTCGACAGCGGCCTCGCGCGCGTGCTTCGCTTCGACGCGCGCATCGGCATCGACCGGCTCGAGGTTACGCGCATCTCGCGCGCGTCGGCCGAGCAGCGCACGGGGCGAGCGGGCCGTACCGGCCCCGGGCTTTGCGTGCGGATGTGGAGCGCGCACGACGACCGCGCGCTCCGGCCCGCCGAGGAACCGGAGGTGAGGCGCGTCGATCTCTCGCGCGCCGTGCTCGAGCTTCGCGCGTGGGGCGAGTCCGACGCTTCGACGTTCGGATGGTTCGAGGCCCCGGAGCCGGCTGCTCTCGCCGCCGCGACCGACGTGCTCACCGACCTCGGCGCTCTCGGCGCACGCGGGCTCACGGAGATCGGCACCAGGCTTGCCCGGCTCCCGCTGCCGCCGCGCATCGCGAGACTGCTGCTCGAGGGCGCGCGCCTCGGCGTCACGTCCCGCGCTGCGCTCGCTGCGGCGCTGCTCACCGAGCGCGATCCGCTCGCGCGCTCCGCGAATTCGCGCGGCGCGCGCGCCACGACCGCGCACGAGTCGGACGTGCTCGAGCGCGTGTTGCTGCTGGAACGCTTCGCCGCGTCGCCCGCGCGCGCCGGGCCGGAGATCAACGCCGGCGCTGCGCACACGGCGCTGCGCGTCGCCCGCGAGCTGGAGAAGACCGCGACGGCGGCACACGAAGTACGAAACGCCCGGTCGTCCGGCCGGCCGTCCCGCGGAACGAGCCGCGAGACGCCGGGCGGCGAGATTGCCGATCCCGAAGAAGCCTTGCTGCGCTCGCTGCTCGCGGCCTACCCCGACCGCGTCGCCGTACGGCGCGACGCAGGCAGCGTGAGGGCCGACTCGCGGCCGGGCGACCGCGGCCTGATGGTCGGCGGCCGCGGCGTGCGGCTCGCTCCGGAGAGTGTCGTGGCCACGGCGCGGCTCTACCTTTGCATCTCCGTCGATGCGGGACGCCGCGGCGAGCGCGCCGAGACGGTGGTACGCCTCGCTTCGGCCATCGAGCGCGACTGGCTGGCGGCCGAACACGTCTCGCGCCGCACCGTCGTCGAGTTCGACGAAGCGACGGAGAGCGTCGTGGCCTTCGCACGAACCTGCTACCGCGACCTCGTCCTGGAGGAAAAGCCCGCACCGGTGCCGCGCGGCGACGCGGGCGTCCTGCTCGCCGAAGTCGCCGCTCGCCGAATCGATCGCGCGCTCGCCCTCGACGAACCCGAAGTTGCCGCGTGGCTCGCACGCGTGCGCAGCCTCGCGGGCTGGATGCCGGATCTCGGCATGCCCGGCTTCGACGAGGACGCGCTTTCGGACGTCGCGCGGGAGATGTCTGCCGGTCGGCGCTCCTTCGACGAGCTGCGCCGCGCACCGTTGCTGGACACGCTTCGTTCGCGCCTGACGTATGCGCAGCAGCGCCAGCTCGACCTTCACGCGCCCGAGCGCATCGTCGTTCCGAGCGGCAGTGCGATCCGCCTCGAGTACCAGCCCGGCCGTCCGCCGGTGCTGCCCGCGCGAATCCAGGAGCTGTTCGGCATGGCCTCGACCCCGCGCGTGGCCGACGGCCGCGTCGCCGTCGTGATGCACCTGCTCGCGCCCAACTACCGCCCCGAGCAGGTCACCGAAGACCTCGCGAGCTTCTGGAGGAACACCTACGCGCAGGTGCGCAAGGAACTGCGTGCGCGCTATCCGAAACACTCGTGGCCGGAGGATCCGCTCACGGCAAAGGCGGAACGCAAACCGGGCGGGAGACGGCGTTAGGACCTGGATCGCTTTCTGACGGCTCGACGGGTGGCCGTTCGAGGAATCGTCAGTCCGATCTCCAGCCGTGCCCCGAGGGCGGCGGCGGCGCGGGTGATTGTCAGTAGAGTTACGCTCTGATTTTCCGGATCGAGAAGGCGATCGAGCGCGGCGCGGCTCGTCGACATCCGCTCGGCCATTTGCGACTTGCTCACTCCCTGCTTCCGCATCCCCTCGGCGATCTGCCACGCGAGCACGCGCTTCTGGGCCTGGCTGTCGACCTCGGCCAGGATTCCGGCTTCTTCAAGAAAGGAATCGAACGACGAGCCTAGATGTCGATTCTTTGTGGCTTTCGGGGGCATCGGTTCTCCTCGACGACACGCTTACGCTGCCGTGCAATCTCGAGATCCCGCTCGGGCGTTGATTGCAGGCGACCGCAGCCATTCGCGCACGGGCTCACGGCCACTCTCGAGGCGGAAGAAGAGCGCCGGAACTCGTTTCGGAGGCCGGTCACGACTGGGGGAACGTATCAAATTTGGTACCTGCCGACAAGAGGGTTTCTGAGCCGACAGGCTAGTGTCATGCGCTGCTCGATCTCCAGACCACGGAAGTCATAACAAGCGATTTGCCGCCCGCCCTCCCCGCCTCTACAACCCGTCAATGCCCCCGCTCCGCCTCATGCTCGCGTTCGCTGCCGCCGCCTCGATGTGGCTCGGCGCATCCGGCGCCGCCGCGGGCACGAAGGGCCTCGTCGCCACCGACGGCTATTTCGACGTCTCGCGCATCGACCCCGACACCTATGCCGTCCACGAGCCGCGCTACTGGCAGCGCAACGTCATGTACGTGCTCAAGGGCGAAGACCGCTCGATCCTCTTCGACACAGGCTCGGGTACGCGCGACATCGCGTTCGTGGCCGACAAGGTCACCAAGAAGCCGATGACGGCGGTGGCGTCGCACATGCACTACGACCACATCGGCAGCCACGCGAGCTTTGGGAGCGTCGCGATGATCGACCTGCCGGAAACCCGCGCGGCCACCGGCGAGGAAGGCTGGTACTCGCCCCCCATGTCGAAGAGCCTCTACACGTTCGCCGACGGCTTCCGCGTCACCGAGTGGTGGAAGCCCGGCGACACGATCGACATCGGCGGGCGGAAGATCGAGGTCGTCCACATTCCGGGCCACTCGACGGACTCGATCGCCCTCGTCGACCGCGAGCGCGGCTACGCGTTCGTCGGCGACCTTCTCTACGGCGGCACGCTGTTCGCGAACCTTCCCGGCTCCGACGTCGCGACCTACCTCGCGTCCACGCGCAGGCTCCTCCAGGACTATCCCGAGATCCGCATGGTCTTCGGCGCCCACGAGGACGCGCGCCTGAAGCGCGAAGACCTCGTCACGCTCGAAAAATCGCTTGCGGACATCCTCGAAAAGCGCGTCACCGGCGAGAAGCTCTGGTGGCTCGCGTGGACGTCGGCACGCTACCCCGGCGAAGGCTTCACCATCCTCGCGCCCTGAGCGCTCCCGCCGCCGGATGAACACGCACGCGCAGGCCCTCGTCGTCTCCGGTTTCCTCGGCAGCGGCAAGACGACGCTCGTGCGGCGACTGCTCGAAGAGGGCCAGAAGAGCGGCATCCGCACGGCCGTGGTCTCGAACGAGTTCGGCGAGCTCGGCATCGACGAGGCGCTGCTTGCAGGCTCCGCGCAGCTCGTACGCGGCGAAGGGGTGGATTTCGTCGAGCTCGCGGGCGGCTGCGTCTGCTGCCGCCTCTCGGACGACCTCCTGCGCACACTGCAGCAGCTGTGGGAGAAGAGCCGGCCCGAGCGCGTCATCGTCGAGACCTCCGGCGTGGCGCTTCCCTACGACACGCTG
>CAYYVZ010000282.1:0-6941 GCA_964475235.1 uncultured Myxococcales bacterium
TGGAATGCAGCGCAAGCCCGAGCCAGATCCACGCCTGCACGCAGCCCGTCACGAGAAGTCCGGCTCCGCCGAGCAGGAAGACGTCGCGGTGAGGAGCCGGCAGCGACACTCGAAGGATCGCAACCATCACCGCGACCAGCGGCGCGCTGATCGTCGTGAACCACGCGAAACGGCGGACGCCCGCCGCGTTCGCGACGAACCACGCTGCCACCTGCTCGCCGCTCGCCGACGTGTCGGGTGGCGTTCCGAGCGACAGCAGCGCGAGAACGGAACACACGGCAGACGCCGCGCTCGAGAGGAGAAGAATGTTCGACATCGCGAGGGACCTTCAATCGCCCGGCTCGCGCTGGTGCAATCCCGGGAAGTGCCCGGGGCCGCGCCCACGACCGCGCTTCGCGGGAAAATCGCGGACCGGCACGGCGGACCGGTCGCAAATCCGAACGGAACCGGGCGCCCGTCAACCGTGCGGAGTCGCTGGCAAATGTCTTGCTGTCATTTCCATGGGCTTGTAGCGTTCGACGAGAAGCCGGCGCCGCGGTGGTCGCGGTGCGCTTCCGATCCGAGGGATGTCCGCAGCGGCGGACCAGGGGGGATTCATGAACATCGTTACCAGGCATCGCCGGGGCGTCCCGGCGCTGCGTCCGGACTTCATCGCAGCTGCCGCCGTTGCCGTCGCCGTGGCTTTCGGAGCCGTCGCGACTCCGGCCCAGGCCATCCCGACGGCCGGAGCCTGCTGCAAGCCGGACGGGAGCTGCCACTTTCTTCCGCAGTCCGACTGCCTGACGCACAGCGGAACGTACCAGGGCGACACGATCCAGTGCGTGAACGTGACCTGCCCGCAACCGACCACCACGACCGGCGAGCCGCCCACGACCACGATGGTCATCAAGGGCGCCTGCTGCGCGGGCACCGGCTGCTACAACGAGAGCCAGGACTACTGCGAGGGTGAGCTTCAGGGAACGTGGAACGGCGAAGCGACGTCGTGCGACGACCCCGGCGTCTGCGTCAACTGCGGCGACGGCTGCCAGCAGTACGGCGAGACCTGCGACGACGCCAACACCCAGAACGGGGACGGCTGCGACGAAAAGTGCGGCGAAGAGGCCTGCTACAAGTGCTACGTCGCCGAGTCCGACACGCGCAACGTGATCGTCCCGTTCTGTTTCGGACCTTCCACCTGCATCTACGAGGAAGAGTGCGGCTTCTGCGGCGACGGCATCACCGGTCCGGGCGAGCAGTGCGACGACGGCGACACCGTCAGCGCCGACTGCTGCGACGCGGACTGCGAGGTCGTTCCGGGGGGCACCGACTGCGCGGACGGAATCTTCTGCGACGGCGCCGAGTCGTGCGACGGAAGCGGCAACTGCGTGGAACCGGCGGGCGGCGCCGACTGCTCGGGTCTCGACGACGAGTGCGCAGTCGGCGTCTGCGACCCGAAGGCCGACGCATGCATCGCCGACACGGACGCCAGGGACGGCGACCCCTGCGAGAGCACGACCGCGTGCACCGTGGACAACAGCGGCGAGTGTGCCGGCGGCGAGTGCGTCGGCGAAGGCACGACGCTATCGCCGTCGTGCCGCTGGATCGTCTGCGGAGCAAGCAGCGGCAACGACGTCAACGTGAAGGCCGGCGACGGATCCTTCATGAACGCGAGCGCGTGCGGCGACACCGCCACGTGGGCGGGCGCCACGACGGCGCACCTCGTTGCCACGGCGACGACGGGCGAAGGCGCCTACTTCTACGGTCCGTCCGATGTCGCGGGCGATATCGTCACGGGCGGCTCCACCATCGGTACGAGTCTCTACGAGGAAATTCCCGGCACCTTGCTGAAGGACATCGCCACCGGCCAGACCGTGGCCAAGGATCCTTCCGGCGCAATCGACACCACCGGCGCCCACGACCTCGTCGACGTCTGCAACGACGACCAGGCCGCGCTCACGGCAGCCATTCCGGTGCTCGCCGCCATGGGCGATCCGGACGACGAGATCCCCGGGCCGAACGGCCTCAAGATCGTCATCGGCGCGTCGGACACGATCGACGTCACCGGGCAGGGGCTCGCGGTCATCGACGTGAACGGGCTCAACGTGCGCAAGGACGCAACGCTGACGATCCGCGGCAGCGCGACCGACGTCCTCCTGCTGCGCGTGGACGGCCCGCTCCGGTTCGGCTACGGCTCGCAGCTCATCCTCGACACGATCCCGGCGAGCAGCGTCGTGATCTACGGCATGGGGTCGCGCTGCCGGTTCGCACCGGGGGTCGTGGGCATGGGCACGGTGTTCTGCCCGAGCGCCGGCCGCTTCGTGGTCGGCGCGGGCGTGAACTGGTCGGGCACCTTCCTCGGCGGCCTGCGCGAGGTGCAGGTGCGCAGCAACGCCGAGCTCACGCACGTGGCGTTCACGGGATTCTGACCGGTCGGTCTCGCGCCCGCGCGACGTATCGCCGCCCCGCGACGCCGCGTGTTCCCGCAAGGAACGAAGGCCGCTCCAGGCAACGGGGGCGGCCTTCTTCGTTCCGACGTGGCCGGCACGGCGCGCTTAACTCGCGCTCAAACCCGCGACGGGCGGGCCACTTCGCCGCACCTCGCGTCTCGAGGGTTCGGGGTCTTGTTGATTTACGGCCCGTCGACCATCATGCCGTGGTGCGCGCCTTTCCCTGTACCCTCGTCATTCTCTCCTTCCTGTTGGTGGCGACGCCCCCGGCGCTCGCCCACGACGATCCCGAAAGCGAGCTCGCGACCCTGACGTCGCGCATCGAGCTGGAGCCCGGCTCGGCGCGTCTTCACCTCGAGCGGGCCGAGCTCAATCGCTCGCGCCGCGACTGGGCCGCCGCCCTCGCCGACCTCCAGGCCGCCAGCAACCTCGACCCGTCGATGGCGGCCGTCGACCTCGCGCTGGCGCGGCTGATGTTCGACTCGGGCAATCTTCCCGCCGCGCGCGAAGCTGCCGACCGCTTCGTCTCGCGCAGCCCGGCCAACGTGAGCGGCCATCTCGTACGTGCCCGGATCCTGCTCAAGTCCGGCGCGCGCCTCGACGCGGCTGCCGCGTACTCGCGCGCCATCGACCTCGATCGCGGCCGCCGCGGCGGCGACACCAGCGGTATTCAGCCGGACGACTATCTCGATCGTGCGCGCGCTCTCGCCGCCTCCGGCCGCATCGACGAAGCCGTCGAAGGCCTCGACCAGGGACTCGAGCTTCTCGGCGGCGCAGTAACGCTCCAGTTGCTCGCCATCGAGCTCGACGAGAAGCGCGGCAACGTCGACGGAGCGCTCGCGCGCGTGGCGACCCTCGAAGCCGGCGCGAAGCGCAAGGAAGCGTGGACGGCGAGGCGCGGCGACCTGCTCGCCGCAGCCGGCCGCAACGAAGAGGCCGGGCGTGCGTATCGCGACGCGCTCGAGTCGATCTCCGGGCTGCCGCCACGTGCACGCGACAACGGCGCAACGGCCGACCTCGAAGCGTCCGTTCGCGCGAAGCTCGCATCGGTCGCTCCCGGGCCGGATGCGGCCGCACGGGAGGAAGGCCGGTGAGCCGCCTCGGAGGGATCGCCCCGGCCGTGGTTCGGGCGCTCGTCGCGGGCGTTCTTCTTGCCGCCGTGCCTGCGCACGCAGAAACCGTCCTCGTCGCCGCCGGGTCGTCCATGGTGTACCGCGCGAACACGGCGAACCCGGGCATCGGCACCACGTGGACGGCCGAGTCCTTCACGCCGACGGGCTGGTCGTCCGGCGCCTACGGCGTCGGCTACGACACCGCCAGCCCGCCGAACGCGAACGCGCTGTTCGCGCAGACCGTTCCGTCGTCTTCGACCGCGTCGATCTACACGCGCGCCACGTTCAACATCGCCGACGTCTCCGCCATCAGCTCGCTCCACATCGGCGCCGACTACGACGACGGCATCGTCGCATGGATCAACGGTGTCGAGGTCTACCGCTCGTCGACGATGCCGGGCGGCGCGCCGGCCTGGAACACCGCGTCCGCGTCCCACGAATCGAGCAACGGCGCGTCGCCGAACTACGGCACGCTCGTGGACATCTCCGCGGCCGCTCTCGCGGCGATTCACAACGGCAGCAACGTTCTCGCCATCGGTGTCTGGAACACCACCCTTCCGTCGTCGGATCTCGTGCTCGTGCCGAAGCTGTCGGCCAACGCGAGCGTCTCCCGCGGCCCCTACCTGCAACTCGGAACGCCGAGCAGCATGGTGGTGCGCTGGCGCACGTTCGCAGCGAGCGACAGCTGTGTGCGCTACGGCACCGTGCAGGGCAGCCTCACGTCGAGCGCGTGCCTCGGCGCGTCGACGACGGAGCACGTGGTCAGCGTGACCGGCCTCGCGCCCGACACGAAGTACTTCTACTCGGTGGGCACGAGCACGGCGACGCAGGAAGGCGGCACCGCCGACCATTTCTTCGTGACGTCGCCGGCAGCAGGCACACCCAAACCGACGCGCATGTGGATTCTTGGCGACTCCGGCACGGCCGACTCGAGCCAGGCCGCCGTGCGCGACGCCTACTTCGAGGTCGCGGGCACGTCGCCGGACCTGTGGCTGATGCTCGGCGACAACGCCTACAACAGCGGCACCGACACCGAGTACCAGAACGCCGTCTTCAACATGTACCCGACGGTTCTCCGCAACTCCGTGCTGTGGCCGACTCTCGGCAACCACGACGGAGTCAGCGCCGACTCGGCGATGCAGTCCGGTCCGTACTACAACATCTTCACGCTGCCCACGTCGGCCCAGGCGGGCGGCATCGCGTCGGGAACCGAGGCCTACTACTCGTTCGACTACGGCGACATCCACTTCGTCTGCCTCGAGTCTTACGAGACTGACCGCTCGGTCGGCGGGGCGATGCTGACGTGGCTCGCGGCGGACCTCGCCGACAACCTCGCGAACTGGACCATCGTCTTCTTCCACCACCCTCCCTACTCGAAAGGTTCGCACAACTCCGACACCGAGACCCAGCTCGTCGAGATGCGCACCTACGCGCTGCCGATCCTCGAAGCGGGCGGCGCCGACCTCGTGCTGACCGGGCACAGTCATTCCTACGAGCGCTCGTTCCTGCTCGACGGGCACTACGGGACGTCGGGGACGATCCTTCCCGGGCACAAGCTCGATGCCGGCGACGGGCAGGATGCGGGCGACGGGCCGTACCAGAAACCCGGCGGCGGACCGGCCTCGCACGAAGGCGCCGTCTATGTCGTCGCGGGCTCGTCCGGCCAGATCGACGGCGGCTCGCTCAATCATCCCGCGATGCACGTCTCGATGTCGGTGCTCGGCTCGATGATCATCGACGTCGACGGCGACCGGCTCGACGCGCAGTTCATCGACGACAACGGCGACCTGCGCGATTCGTTCGCGATCGAGAAGACGGTGGGGCAGACCTGCGGCAACGGCGCCGTCGAGGGCACCGAAGAGTGCGACGACGGCAACGGCAGCCAGTCCGATGCGTGCCTGAACAACTGCTCGAACGCATCGTGCGGGGACGGGTTCACGCGCACGGGCGTCGAGCAGTGCGACGACGGCAACGGCGTTCAGACCGACGCGTGCCTGAACTCCTGCGTGAATGCGACGTGCGGCGACGGGTTCACGCGCGCGGGCACCGAACAATGCGACGACGGCAACGGCTCGAATACCGACGCATGCCTGAACACCTGCGCCACGGCGACGTGCGGTGACGGATTCACGCGCGCCGGAGTCGAGCAGTGCGACGACGCCAATGCTTCGAACACCGACGCCTGCCTGAACACCTGCGTCTCGGCCACCTGTGGCGACGGCTTCACGCGCGTGGGAACCGAGCAGTGCGACGACGCCAACGTCAGTAACACCGACGCCTGCCTGAACACCTGCGTCACGGCTACCTGTGGGGACGGGTTCACTCGCGCCGGGGTCGAGCAGTGCGACGACGCCAACGTCAGCAACACGGACGCCTGTCTCAACTCCTGCTTGAACGCCTCCTGCGGCGACGGTTTCACGCGAACCGGAACCGAGCAGTGCGATGACGGGAACGTCAGCAACACGGATGCGTGCCTCAACTCCTGCGTGAGCGCCACGTGCGGCGACGGCTTTACCCGCGCAGGAACCGAGCAGTGCGATGACGCCAACGTCAGCAACACGGACGCCTGTCTCAACTCCTGCGTGAACGCCTCTTGCGGGGACGGCTTCACGCGCGCAGGAACCGAGCAGTGCGACGACGGGAACGCGAGCAACACCGACGCGTGCCTCGGCACTTGCGTCTCGGCCACGTGCGGCGACGGATTCACGCGCGCCGGCGTCGAGCAGTGCGACGACGCCAACGCGGTGCAAACCGACGCCTGCCTGAGCACCTGCATGAACGCGACGTGCGGCGACGGATTCACGCGCGCAGGCACCGAGCAGTGCGACGACGGCAACGCGGTGGAAACGGACGCCTGCCGCAACACCTGCGTCAACGCGTTCTGCGGCGACGGCGTCACGCGTACGGGCGTCGAGCAGTGCGACGACGGCAACGCCAACAACGGCGACGGCTGCCTCGATACCTGCGTGCTGACCAGCTGCGGCGACGGCTTCGTGAACGGGACCGAGCAGTGCGACGACGCCAACGCCGTCAACACGGACTCGTGCCTCAACACCTGCCAGAACGCGGTCTGTGGGGACGGCTTCGTGCGGGCCGGCGTGGAGCAGTGCGACGACGCCAACGGCGTGCAGACCGACGCGTGCCTGAACGGTTGCGTTTCCGCTACGTGCGGCGATGGGTTCACGCGTGCGGGCGTCGAGCAGTGCGACGATGCCAACGCTTCGAACACCGACGCATGCCTTGCGACGTGTATCTCCGCGACCTGCGGCGACGGCTTCACCCGCGCCGGCGTCGAGCAGTGCGACGACGCCAACGGCTCGAACACAGAAGCGTACCTAGGGTCGTGCGTCAACTCTACCAGCGGCTAGAGCTACGACCGCGCGGGAGTCTAGGAATGCGACGA
>CAYYVZ010000283.1:0-6890 GCA_964475235.1 uncultured Myxococcales bacterium
ATGCACTGCTGGCCGCAATGCAGACCCTGTCCGAGCCCGACGGCCTTGTGCAGGACGCGGAGGGCATCGCTCGCCCCGACCTTGTGGTCGTCATTCACGTCGCACACGCAGTTGCCGTCGTCTTCGCACTCGCCGCTCTCGCACTGCTCGTCGCCGCAGTCGGCGTTCGTCGAGCATGTGTCGTCATCGACGCAGGCGTCGTTCTCGCACACCTCGTCGTCGCCGCAGTCGGCGTTCGTGGTGCAGAGCGGGATCTCGTCGGCGACGCAGGCGCCGACGAAGCATTGCTCGGAACTCTCGCAGTCGGCGTTCGTCGTGCAGGCGTCTTCGTCATCGATGCACAAGCCCTCGTGGCATTGCTCGTCGGTGTCGCAGTCGGTGTTCGTGCTGCAGAGATGGTCCTCGTCCATGCAGGCGCCCTCGTGACACTGCTCGTCGCCGTCGCTGTCATCCTCGTCGCCGTCATTGCAGTCAGCATTCGTGGTGCAGGCATCGTCGTCCTCGATGCAGAACGAGGCGTGGCATAGCTCGTCGCTATCGCAGTCGGCGTTGGTGCTGCAAACATCGTCGTTCGTGCACTCACCGCTCGTGCAGACCTCATCGCAGTCGCAGTCGTCGTCCGTGCTGCAGGCGTCCTCGTCCGAGCACAGCCCGGTCAGGCATTGGTCGTCGCCGTCGCAGTCGGCGTTGGTGCTGCAGACGTCGTCGCTATCGACGCAGGAGCCCGCGAGGCACTGGCCGTCGACGTCGCAGTCGGCATTGCCGGTGCAGGCGTCGTCCTCGTCGTCGCAGAGTCCGTTATGGCACTCTTCGATTCCGTCGCAGTCGCTGTTCGTCGCACAGACGTCGTCGTCTTCGCACTCGCCGGCGCTGCAGGTCTCGTCGAAGTCGCAGTCGGCATTCGTCGTACAGGCATCGACGCAACTGTCGCCGTCGTCGTCGTCGCCGTCATGGTCGTCGCTGTCGTCGCCGTCATCGTGGCACGCGCCGCCGCTGCAGGTCTCGTCGCAGTCGCAGTCGGCGTTGGTGCTGCAGAAGCCGGAACACAGTCCGTTCAGGCACTGGTCGCCGAAGTCGCAATCCGTGTTGGTGACGCAGACGTCGTCGTCATCGACGCAGGAGCCGGCGAGGCACTGGCCGTCGATGTCGCAATCGGCGTTCGTGGCGCAGGTGTCGTCTTCCTCGCACTCGCCGCCGCTGCATGTTTCGTCGAAGTCGCAGTCGGAGTTGGCGCTGCACTGGTCGTCGCCATCGTCGTCGTCGCCGTCTCCGTCGTCGTCATCCGCGTCGTCGTCCCGGCACTGTCCGGTGCTGCAACTCTCGTCGGTGTCGCAGTCCGCGTTCGTGCTGCAGACGTCGTCGTTGTCAATGCAGGAACCCGCGAGGCACTGGCCGTCGATGTCGCAGTCGGAATTGGTCGTGCAGTCGAGGTCGTCGTCCTCGCAGTAGCCGCTCAGGCACTGGCCGTCGATGTCGCAATCGGCATTCGTGGCGCAGTCCAGGTCGTCGTCCTCGCAGAAGCCGATCTGGCATTCCTCGATTCCGGCGCAGTCGGCGTTCGACAGGCAGGGGACGGCATCCTCGCAGTCGCCCGAGTCGCACATCTCCTCGAAGTCGCAATCTGCGTTGGTCGCGCAGGAAACTTCGTCCTCGCACTCGCCGCTTACGCAGTTTTCATCCGAGTCGCAGTCGGCGTCGGAGGCGCAGTTGTCATTGTCGCCGTCATCGTCGTCGCCGTCACCATCGTCGTCGTCGCCGTCACCATCGTCGTCATCGTCGTCATGGCCGACGGGAGTCCCCTCGAGGCTGGTGCGAAGATTGTCCGCATCGTCGTCATCGTCGTCGTCCTCTTCCATGCAGTTCGACTGTCCGACGGCGACTTTGAGAACGTGCAGAGCGTCTGTCGTGTTCGGCCCATTGCCGCGCGAGTGGGGTTGTCCACATTGGCCGCGATCCGCTTGCGCCGGCGCGGTGACACCCAGCAGCACTGCGAACCCAAACGCGGCTGCTGCGAAGATCGATCTTTTCAATTGTTCCATTTCCGGCTCCTCGGGCGCTGCGCCCTGTTGTAGCCCTCGACCTTGGACCCGGCCGCAGGACCAACAACCCCCTGCACCCGAAAAGCGAGGAACCGTCTCCTGCGATGGCGGTGACAGGGGGCCAGACACCAAAAAGAGCCTCACTTGTCAGGCCGGGCGACAGTGCTCGTCGTGGGGGCGACCTCGTTCGCGTACGGACGCGCACTGACTTCTGGCGTGGTTGGCGGGGCGAGTAACGGTGCGGCGTGCGAAAGAATCAGGGCAGAATGCGGAGCGACACTTCTTCAGGCATTTGCCCGAAGGTGTCCGATGCTTCGCATCGCGCATGCGCAGATGCCGCTCGCGCTGCACGAAGCGCCATCTGCGTCACGAAACGGAGCCGGGGCCTGGCCCGAGGGATCCAGCGGCGAGTCGCCGACAGGACGGGTGCAGGCTCAGCGCGACGCACCTGCAATCGAATCAAACTTCACGTCGAGCACCGGGTACTCGCGCCACCCCTTGTAGTCGAAATGCCACCATTCGTTCTCGTAGACGGTGAAGCCCTCCGCCTCCATGATCGCGCGAAGCCGGTCGCGCGACGCGCGCTCGGACTCCGTTCCGCCGGTCCACGCGGGATGCGCGCGCTCGCTGAAATCGTCGTAGGCGCTCGGCATCGGGACTTCCCGGCCTGTGGCGAGCTCGAACAGCGTGAGATCGACGGCGCAGCCGCGGTTGTGGCGCGAGCCTTCGAGAGGATCTGCGAGATAGGCGCGATGCATCGGGAATTCGTCCCAGAACTTCCGCGTCACCGACCAGGGACGATAGGCGTCGAGGATGACGAAGCCGTAGCCCGCTTCGCGCGCCCGGGCGGCGGCGCGCTCCAGTGCCATCGCAGCCGGCCGCTGCATCAGGGCGCGTGCGTTCGAGTAGACCGTCTCGCCGGTAAAGTTATGGGGCGTAGCGTAGCGCAGGTCGATGCGAAGGCGGGGATCGAGCACGGCAAGATCGACGAGGTCGCTCTCGCGACCAGCGGCAAGCGCGGCCGGCATCTGAGGCGGGTCTGCTTTCATCGTCGTGGGTTTTCCCTGTGAGCCCATGAACACGGCCAGGATGCGAACGGGCTCCGTGCCGAGGTTGACCGCGTTGTGGGCGGTCTTCATCGCTTCCATCAGGCGGTCGCCTTCCTTCAGCAGGCGGCGGCCGATGCCCTCGTATTCGACCTCGAGTTCGCCCGACAGCACGTAGCCGAACGTCGGCACGGCGTGGCGGTGCCATCCCGTGGCCTGGCCGGGCGCAATCGTCACGATTTGCGCGATGACCTGGGGCGGCGCGCCCACGGGCCATGCGAGCGACTCGCCGGTCGCAGTGTCGCCGGTTTCGAGCAGACGCTCGACAGAGGGTGCCGTCGCTCGACGCGGCGCGCGCTCGACGGCGCCGAGCGGGGAAGATTCACGCTGCTCGCCGATGACGGGCTCGAGCTCGGATCTCGAGGAGCACGAGGGGAGAGCGGCAAAGAGAACGAGTGCAACGAGACGGTGCTTCACGGAGCGACTCCGATGGTCAGCGCTTTCGGATCGTGCGCATGCAGCGCGACGACGAAAGGGCCGGGACCGTCGACTCGCAAGCGCACCTCGACTTCGCCGCCTGCTCCGACACGCACCTTGCGGAACGCCGCGAGTCGTTTGGTCGGGCCATCCGGACGAAACGCGAAGACCACGGAAGCGCCGTCGCGTGCGCCCTCGTTGGCGAGCGTGACGGAAATCCCGCCTTCGCACGCACTCGCCGCGACGACGCGGAAGCTGGTGTAGGAAAGGCCGTAGCCGAAAGGAAAACGCGCTTCGTGTCCGTCGCGGTCGAGGAGCCACTGTCCGTGCCACCGGTCGTAGACGATCTCTGTCGCATCGGGGTCGAAGAACGGCAGGTGAGCCTCGTCCGTCGGCACAGCGAAGGGAAGGCGGCCCGATGGGTTGACCGCACCCGTGAGAACATCCGCGATCGCGTGCCCTCCCTCCATGCCTGGGTACCAGGCGTGGACGACGGCGGCGACAGAATCGATCCACGGCTCCACGGTGATGGCGCTTCCTCCCATCAGCACGACGATCGTGTGCGGCTGAACAGCGGCGGTCGAGAGAACGAGTGCTTCGTCGTCGGGACGAAGCCGCAGCGACCTGCGGTCTCCACCCAACGCCATTCCGCGCCCGCTCGCCGACGCTTCGGCGAGTCGTCCCCACACTCCGTTGTCGGGTGCGGGCGGCATCAGCGCGAGCAACTCCGGCGAGACGCCGCCCGTGTACTCGCCTTCGTCCTCGAACGTAAATCCCGCGAAGACGATGGCGGCGTCGGCGCCGGCTGCATCCTCCGTCCAGTCTACGTCGGGCAGCGCGGCGCGGAGGCCCTCGAGCGGGGTCACGACAGACGGAGGGTGCACGGTGCTCGATCCGCCGTCACCGAGGTTGGCGTTGACCGCGAGGCGGCCAACGACGGCGATCCGCCCCAGCCGGTCGCGCGAGAGCGGTAGCAGTGGGGCGCCATCGAGGTGCTCGTTTCGAAGAAGTACGATGGACTCGGCAGCTGCCCTGCGCGCGAGCGCGCGATGCGACGGACCGGCACGCAGCGCCGGATCGGGAGCCGTGTCGGTACGCGCCGCATCGAAGCGCAGCACGGTCGCAACCACGCGGCGCACGATGGTGTCCACGGCGTTCATGTCGATGCGTCCGCTCGCCAGCGCATCCGGAAGCACCTGCGCGCGTTGCTGCCGGAACGGCATCTCGATGTCGAGCCCCGCATCGACGCTCGCCGCTGCGTCGCGCAGCCCGTAGACGAAGTCGCTGACGACGATGCCCTCGAAGCCCCATTCCTCACGCAGGATGTGCGCGACCAGCTCACGGCTCTCGCCGCACCACTCGCCGTTCAGCGAGTTGTAGGCCGTCATTACCGAGGCGACGCCCTCGAGGACGACGCGCCGGAAGTGCGGGAGGTAGACTTCGTCGAGGGTTTCGCGCGCCGCCTCGACGTTCACCTGGAAGCGCGCGTTCTCGATCGAGTTGCACGCGAAATGCTTGACGCAGGCCATCGCATGACGCTGCACTCCGCGCGTGAGGGCCGCACCCAGTTCGCCGACGTGAAAAGGATCCTCCCCGTAAGTTTCCTGCGCGCGGCCCCAGCCCGGATGACGCAGAAGATTGACGCAGACGCCGCCGAAGAAGTTCGCGCCCGCAAGGCGTGCCTCGAGGCCGATGGCCTCTCCGATCGCTTCCTCGAGCTCCGGATCGAAGCTCGCGCCGCGCGCCATCGGCACCGGAAAACAGGTGGACGCGCCGACGACGATTCCGCGCGGCCCGTCGGAGAACGAGATGCCGGGAAAGCCGAGGCGCTCGACGCGCGCGGCGGGGAACGGGTGCCGGTAGTAGCCGCCCGAGACCATGTCGAGCAGGCCGTCCCAGAAATCGGTGTCGCCGTCGAGACAGCCGAGCTTCTCCTCGGTCGTCATGGCCGCGACGAGGCGGGCCGCTTCGGTCGCCGCGTCGGCCCCGGCGCGAACTCGCGCCTTCGCGCCAGCGTACATGCTGGAGTCGGTTTCGGCTGGGGAACGAGGTTTCACGAGCAATGCGGGTCGCAGCTAGCCCGCGGCCTGGGTTCGCGCAAGTCGGCTCATCCCGCTCATCCTTCTCATCCTGCACCCGGACCATCCCGCGGCGGAAACTGGCGGCCGCTTGCGCGCCGTCGTAAGGTCGAACACATGAGCGAGGCCGGATCCATGCTGACTCCCGAGTCGCACCACTTCGCCGACGGTTCCGGAGGGGTTCCCGATCCGTCGCTCGTCACGTACACGCATGCGATTTACGCGCTTCACGCCGTGTCGGTCGCCATCGGTGTGACGAGCCCGGCCACCATCGTCGGCAGCTTCGTGTTCGGCCTCCCTTCGATTCTCGCCGTGGTGCTCAATTACGCGCGCCAGCCGGAAGTGGAGGGGACATGGCTGAAGAGCCACTTCCGCTGGCAGATCCGCACTTTCTGGTACGCGCTTCTGTGGATGTTTCTGGCCGGAGTTTTCTCGGCGCCCCTGGCGCTGATTCTCGTCGGCATCTTCACGTTCTATCTCGCAGCAGTGATCGTCGGTGCGTGGGTGGTCTACCGCGTGGTTCGCGGCTGGTTCGCGCTGCGTGCCGGAAGGGTGATGCCGGTTTGAGAAGCTCTCGTACGTCTTACGCTCGACGTTTCGCCCTTCGAGCCGCCTCGTTCGTCTGTGCGGCGTTCGCACTGTCGAGCTGCGGCGACGACGTCGAATTCTGCTCGAATCCCGGCGGACAGGGCTGTCCGAGAGATTTCAGCGTCGATTTCTACATCCAGAGCGCCGGCCGTTTCGGCGCGCTTCAGCTCGATGTCACGCATCTCGGCGACAGCGGCGGCTTTCTGGGGCGTGGAGACGAGGTCGAATGCGCGCCGCTCGTCGACGCGATCGTGGCCTCGAACTATCTCGGGGAGCGCGAGGTCAAGATCGGACTCATCAGTCTCCATGGCATTCCCACCCCCGCGGCGATCATGCGCTGCGGGTTCCGGACGGCCGAGGATCTGGTGCCGTCGGACTTCCTCATCGAAGTCACGGATGCGTCCGACACAGACTCGATGCAGATCGACCCTCCGCCCGTCGTGATCGACAGCACCATCTCGGAGCGCTGAAGCCGCAAATGAAGAAGGCCGCCCCGTGGAGGGGCGGCCTTTCTGTCTGGTACCGGTGGCGTGGGCGCGGAGTTCTCCGCGGTTGCCGTTGTCTATCTGGAGCCTCGTGCGGCTGGCCGCCGAAGCTCGTCCAGTCTTACGACTGCTGGGCGTTCTGCTGTGCGGGCTCGGAGGCCGTCGGGGTCGCCGCGA
>CAYYVZ010000284.1:0-6853 GCA_964475235.1 uncultured Myxococcales bacterium
TACCTCGTAGGTGCAGGACCCGGTGACCCGGGTCTTCTTACGCTGCGGGGCCGCGACGTGCTCGCCCGCGCCGACGTCGTACTTTACGACGCGCTCGCAAGCCCGAAACTGCTCGGCCATGCGCCGCCAGCTGCCGAGCGAATCCTCGTCGGCAAGCGCCACGGCAAAGAGAGCGTCTCCCAGCAGGAGATCGAGAAGCTGATGGTCGAGCGTGCGCTGGGCGGCAAGACCGTGGTGCGCCTCAAAGGCGGTGACCCGTTCATCTTCGGACGCGGAGGTGAGGAAGCCGAAGCCTGCCTCGCCGCGGGCATCGACTTCGAGGTCGTTCCGGGCGTGACGTCGGCCGTCGCGGTGCCGGGCTTCGCGGGCATTCCGCTCACGCACCGCGATCATTCTTCTCTGGTCACGTTCGTGACGGGCCAGTCCGGCGGCGCGCGTCCCGGGTACGACGTCGACTGGGCGGCGCTCGCGAAGACGGGCGGAACACTCGTCTTCCTCATGGCGATGACGCGCATCGGCGAGATCGCGGCCGAGCTGGTGAAGGCCGGCATGAGCCCCGATACGCCGGTCGCAGGCATTCGCTGGGGAACCCTGCCTCGCCAGAAGAAGATTGTGAGCACACTCGCGCGCATCGGAGTCGACTCGGCGGAGGATCTCGTGAGGCCGCCTGTGATCTTCGTGGTGGGCGACGTGGCGGGGCTCGCGAACCGTCTCGGATGGTACGAGAAGCTGCCGCTGTTCGGTCGCCGCATCGTCGTCACCCGCGCTCGCCATCAGGCGGCCGGACTGGCCGACCGCCTCGAACGCGCGGCGGCCGAGGTGTTCGAGTTTCCGACCATCGAGATCGGCGAGCTTCCGATCGCTGCGGACGTCTTCGACCGCGTCGGCGGCAAGGACTGGCTGGTGCTCACGAGCGTCAACGGCGTCGAAGCGTTCTTCGGCCAGCTCCGCGCGGCCGGACGTGACCTGCGCGAGCTCGCTGGAGTGAAGATCGCGGCGATCGGACCGGCCACCCGCGAGGCCGTCGAATCGCGCGGGCTGCTGGTCGCCGCGCAGCCGGCCGAATACCGCGCCGAAGCCCTTCTCGAAGCGCTCGGCGACGTCGCGGGAAAGAAGATCCTGCTCGCGCGCGCGGAGGTGGCCCGCGAGGTGCTGCCCGATACGCTGCGCGAGCGCGGCGCCGACGTCGAAGTCGTGCCCGTCTACCGAACCCGGCATCCGGAGCACGCGGAAGAACCGTTGCCGAAGGACTTCGACCTCATCACCTTCACCAGCTCGAGCACGGTGACGGGATTCGACAAGCTGACGGGCGGGCGCGCCAGGCAGGCGCTGGCGGGAAAGAGCGTCGCGGCCATCGGACCGATCACGGCCGAGACGCTCACGTCGCTCGGCATTGCCGTGGACGTGATGCCGGCGGACTACACCATCGACGCGCTCGCCTCGGAAATCGAAGCGTTTTTTGCAAACAGGCCGCCGCTCCCCTAGCATCCTCGCGTGCCGTTTCCCGAGCATCGTCCGCGTCGCCTCAGACGCACCGAAACGATCCGCCGCATGGTGCGCGAGACGCGCCTCACGCGCGACGACCTGATCCTTCCGCTCTTCGTGCTTCCCGGCAGCGGAATCGAGCGCGAAGTGCCTTCGATGCCCGGCGTCTTCCAGCAGTCCGTCGACCGTGCCGTGAACACGGCCACGCGTGCCCGCGACCTCGGCATCCCGGCCGTGCTGCTGTTCGGCCTGCCCGAGAAGAAGGACGCGACGGGTTCGGATGCCGTGCGCGACGACGGACCGGTCCAGCAGCTGGTTCGCGCGCTCAAGAAACAGGTGCCCGAGGTCTGCGTGATCACCGACGTGTGCCTGTGCGAGTACACGGACCACGGCCACTGCGGCATCCTCGACGGCCACGACGTGAGCAACGACGAGACGCTGGAGGTGCTCGCGGCCGAAGCGCTCTCGCACGCCAGGGCCGGCGCCGACATCGTCGCACCGTCCGACATGATGGACGGTCGCGTGGGACGCATCCGTTCCGTCCTTGACGACGGCGGCTTCGAGAACACGGCCATCCTTTCGTACGCGGCCAAGTACTGCTCGGGTTTCTACGGGCCTTTCCGCGAGGCGGCCGATTCGGCTCCGCAGTTTGGCGACCGACGGGGGTACCAGATGGATCCCGCCAACGGCGCCGAGGCCATGCGCGAGATCGCGGCGGACCTCGATGAAGGGGCCGACCTCATCATGGTCAAGCCCGCGCTGCCCTACCTCGACATCGTGAGGCGAGCGCGCGAGGCTTTCGACGTTCCGCTCGTCGCCTACCAGGTCAGCGGCGAGTACGCGATGATCAAGGCAGCCGCGCGGAACGGGTGGATCGACGAAACGCGCGTCGTGGACGAAACGCTCACCTCGATCCGCCGCGCAGGTGCCGATCTCGTGATCACGTACTACGCCCTCGACGTCGCGGCGAGACTGCCTGCATGAGGCCGATGCGCCGAAGCCACGTGCTGCGGCGCGCACGGCGCACGCTGGCCATCGCGCTGTCCGCCCTCGTCGCCTTTCCGCCGGTTACCGTCCGCCCCGCGTTCGCGCAGATTGCCGAGGAGAAGAAGCTCGGCGACGAGTTCGTGGACCAGGCCGTCGCCCACCTGCCGATGATCCACGACTACGAGCTCGTGAGCTTCGTGCGCGAGATCGGCGGCAAGCTCGTGAAGACGCTCGGCCCCCAGCCGTTCGAATACGAGTTCTTCATCGTTCGCCAGGACGACATCAACGCGTTCGCCGTACCCGGCGGCAAGCTGTTCGCTCACGCCGGCCTGATCTCCCGCGTCGACAGCGAGGACGCGCTGGCGGGAGTCCTCGGGCACGAGATCGGCCACACGGCTGCGCACCATATGGTGCGCCAGCAGCAGAAAGGTGCAGCGGCCGGATACGCGTCGCTGCTCGGGCTGCTCCTCGGCATCATCAATCCTGCTCTTGCCATCGGAGCGCTCGCGGCCGGACAGGCGGCCCAGCTGCAGTACCAGCGCGACTTCGAGCGCGAGGCCGACTATCTCGGCATCGAATACGCGAGGAAGGCCGGCTACGACCCGGCCGCGATGATGACGCTGCTGCGCCAGCTCAACGAAGACCGCGCCATCAATCCGATGAAGATACCGCCGTATTTCCTGTCGCATCCGCTTACGGGCGAGCGCCTCACCAATCTCGAGGCGACGCTCGGCAAGCGCGAGTGGGAGGCGATGAAGGCGACACCGTCTCCGCGCCTTCGCCGCATGCAGGCGATCGCGCGCGCGTGGTCGCAGACGCGGGATCAGTGCGTGCCTGACTACGAGAAGCGGCTGGCCGCCGCGACGCCGGAGCAGAAGCCGGAGGCCCTCGAGCTGCTCGGCGTGCTGATGTCTCACGGCGAGGAGTGGGGCAGCGCCGAGAAGTATCTGCGCGAGGCCGAAG
The DNA here is from genome assembly GCA_964475235.1 of uncultured Myxococcales bacterium. GTDB lineage: Bacteria > Desulfobacterota > Binatia > UBA1149 > CAITLU01 > DATNBU01. Next base: position 3,436 of record CAYYVZ010000284.1, read on the forward strand.
GGGCGGGCCGCAACGTCGATCGCGAGCTCGGCCGCACCGCATTCCGCCGCGGCAACTTCAGCGAGGCGCGCACCCGGCTTGGCCGCGTGCTCGCGCGATCGCCGGGCGACTGGGACACGCTGGCCGACCTCGCGTCGATGGATGCCGAGGAAGGCAACTACGCAGCGGCCGCGCTCAAGCTGGAAAAGTCGGTCGCCGGCGAGCCCTACCGCGTCGAGGTACTGAGGGCGCTCGGGCGCGCGCTCGGCAAGTCCTCGCGCGCGGGCGAGGGCTTCTACTGGTTCGGCCGCGCGAGCGAGCTCGAGGGTGACAACCGCCAGGCGATCGCCTATCTCAAGCGTTCGATGGCCGCGCTGCCGCCGAGCCACGAGCTCAAAACGGACATCGCGAAGCGATCCGAAAAACTCGGCGAACGTCTGCAGGAGCAGGCCGTCGTCGACAAACAGGAAGGCCAGCGCCGCGGCCCGAACGGAGAGCCCATAGGTCCGCCGAGGTCGGCGGACCGTCTGATGGACCCGCCGAGAACGGCGGACCGCCTGATGGACCCGCCGAGCCGGTAGACCTAATTCTTCACAAGGAACCTTTGTCGATGCCCCGCGGACCAGACCTCGTTTCCCCACGGGTACGTGCGATGAGCGGCTACACGCCCGGCGAGCAGCCGGCCGGCGGCAAGCTCGTCAAGCTCAACACGAACGAGAACCCTTACCCATGCTCGCCGCTGGTCGCCGAGGCGATCGAGCGCGAGGCCCACTCGCTGCATCTGTATCCTTCTCCGATGGCCGATGCGCTGCGCGAACGCGCAGCCGAGGTCTACGGCGTGCGGCCGTCGCAGGTGATGGCAGGCAACGGCTCCGACGAGCTTCTCGCGATCGTGCTTCGCGCATGCATCGAGCCCGGCGACGCGGCGGCCTGGGTGGTGCCGACGTACTCGCTGTACCGTACGCTCGCCGAGCTCGTCGGTGCGCGCGTGGTGGAGGTCGACGGCGATCCTGCGACGATCCCGCCGGCGCTCCGCGACGCGAAGGCCCGCGTCACGTTCCTCTGCACGCCGAATTCGCCGACGGGTCGCAGCATTCCGCCAGCGGACGTGGCTGCGTTCGCGCGCGAAGCGGCGGGCGTCGTCGTAGTGGACGAAGCGTACATCGACTTCGGCGGCAAAAGCGCGCTCGACATGCTCGACGACCATCCGAACATGGTCGTCACGCGCACGTTCTCCAAGTCGTTCTCTCTCGCGGGCCTGCGCCTCGGCCTGCTGTTCGGCCATGAGGACCTCCTCGCCGAGCTCGCGAAAGTGAAGGACTCCTACAACGTCTCGCGCCTGTCGATCGCGGCGGGTGTGGCGGCGCTCGAGGACCGCGCGTGGATGACGAGTAACGTGGCACGGATCCGCGCGACGAGATCGCGTGTGACGGCCGCGCTCAGGCGCGCCGGATTCGGCGTCGAGGACTCGGCGGCCAACTTCCTGTGGGTGGACTGCTCGGCGAGAGGCGGAGGAAAGGCCGCCTACGACCGCCTGCGGGCAGGGGGCGTGCTCGTCCGACACTTCCCCGGAGCGCGCCTCGAGGGTGGCATCCGCGTGAGCATCGGAACCGACGCCGACATGGATCGCTTCCTCGAACTGCTCGGCGCTTCCTGACGAGGCGCGATGAAGGGCGCCGCCGCACGAAGCAGTCTCGGGCTCGCACTCTCCTGTGTGCTGCTTTCCTGCATGTCCGACCCGCCGCCGCGCAGCCCGGAAATTCACGGCCGCTTTCCGATCGTGCTCATCGTGATCGACGCGCTTCGCGCCGACCGCCTTCAGAACAAGGAAGGCGAAGCTCCGATCGCCGTCAACCTGGCGGGCTTTGCGAGGGACGCCGTCACGTTCGAGAACGCCTTCTCGTCGGCGCCGAAGACCATTCCGTCGATTCCCCAGCTCTTCACGTCGCGCTGGTTCCCCGACATCCAGCACGACGTGACACTGCTCACGGTCGCGAGACAGGCCGGCTACGAATCGACCGGCGCGTTCATTCACAACCCGTATGTCAGCAAGTGGCTCGGGCGCCTCGATCCGACGTTCGACCGTCTCGGTGGCGGAGATTTCGATGCGAAACGGCTGACCGACGATGCATCCGCCTGGCTCCTGGAGCAGAAGAGCGATCGGCTGGCGCTCTACGTGCACTACCTCGACGTGCACACGCCGCTCAGGCCGCCGGCCGACATCGCACGGCGCTTCGTCGATCCCGCCTATCGGGGACCCATCGGACTCGAGTTCGACGATACGGCCGGTGCCTGGAGCGGACGCTACGGAACAGAGGATCGAAAGCGCATCGCCGATCTTTACGACGCCACGCTGGCGGCCACCGATGCCGAAATCGGCCGTCTCTTCCGAGTGCTCGGCGACAGGGGCCTCTACGAGAACGCGTTCATCGTCGTGACTTCGGATCACGGCGAGGAGCTCTGGGAGCACGACGGCTACTTTCACGGCCATACGCTCTACGACGAGCTTCTGCGCGTGCCTCTTCTCGTCAAGTTCCCCGGCAACTGGGCGGCGGGAACGAGGGTGGACTCGCTCGCGAGCACGCTGGACGTTCTGCCGACGATCGCGGACCTGCTTTCGCGGGATGCGGCGTCGCCGCTCGCCGTGCCGCCCGCGGACGGCGAGTCGCTCGCGCAGCTGGTGACGAGTGCGCCGGCAGCGCGCACGCTCTTTGCCACCGTAGGACGCGTCGACGATCGCAGCCCGCCGCTTCACGCCGTCCGCACGCGCAGTGCCAAGCTGATCGTGGACGTACGCGACGGATCCGAGCAGCTCTTCGACCTGGCGCGCGATCCGGGCGAGCGGCACAATCTTGCGGCGAATGCGGAATCGGCGCCGCTCGCCGCCTCACTCCGCAGCGAGCTCGAACGGTACCTGAAGCCGCTCGCCGATACCGGCACGCACGTGCGGCTCACCAACGGAACGAACGGAGCGGTGAGCTATACGCTCGATACGAGCAACATCTACGGCGACCCGGTCGTCAACATCGCGCGCTTCGGAATGGAGAAGGACGACGTCCTCGCGCAGTCGCCGAAAGCCGAGGGCGTGAGCGTGAGGGGAACGCTTGCGCCAGGCGACAGTGACGAAATCCGATACGACCTTCTCAGTACGAAGACGGCCGTCACCGCGACGCTCGCGACGGGCGGCAGCCCCATGCCCGTCGCTGTCTGCGTCGCCGACGAGCCGGAGTGCGCCCCGACCGAAGGCGGCAAGGTGCGCCTGCCGCTGGAGCGACTGCTTGCCGGCACCCGGCCGGCTGCGCGCCCGACCTCCGGTCTTCAGATGCATTGGTGGTCGGTGGCAGGCGAGAGCGAGCCGATCACGCCCGTGCTCACGCCGGCCGATCGCGAGCGGTTGCGCGCGCTGATCCTGGACCGCCTCTGCCGCCCGGCAAGGCGC
>CAYYVZ010000285.1:0-6846 GCA_964475235.1 uncultured Myxococcales bacterium
CCTCAGCGCATCGTCGATCGTGTGGTCGCGCCCGTAGTTGAGCATCTCCTTGGAACCCCAGACCGCCAGCGGCGAGCGCTTCGTGATGTCGACGGCAATCCCCGTCACCGCGTCGAGAAGCTGCGCCTGCGTGTCGAAGAGCGCGTTCACGAACCCGCACGCGCGGGCCTCCTCGGCGTGGAAGCGGCGACCTGTGTAAGCGAGCTCGCGTACGATGCCCTGGGGCATCAGGTACGCGAGACGCGGGAACGTGCCGACGTCGGCCGTCATGCCGAGGTTGATCTCCTGGATGCAGAAGAAGGCGTCCTTGGTCGCGAAGCGCATGTCGCAGGCCGAGACCATGTCGACGCCGCCGCCGATGCAGCCGCCCTGCACGGCCGCGAGCACCGGAATGCGTGCCTGGTCGAGGCAGGAGAAGGTCTGCTGGAGCTTCAGCACCGTCTGCATGAGGTTCGCTCGCACGCGGCCGACTTCCTTGCCCGTCATGTCGGGGCCCGACGTGAAGACCGAAAGGTCCATGCCGGCCGTGAAGTGCTTGCCCGTGGACGACAGCACGATCGCGCGCGCGGCGGCCGAGTCGTCGATGCGCCGGACGATCTCCGGCAGCTCCGACCAGAACGAGCGGGTCATGGAGTTGAACGCGTCGGGACGCGAGAGCGTGACGTGGGCGACCTGGTCGCGGATATCGACGGTGAAGCATTCGTAGGACATGGGCGGGCTCCTCTGCGGGTTTGGCGAACGGGCGACCATAGCATGCAAGCCCGTCCGCGCCATGAGCGGGCCGGCTGGTTTGCCCGACCTCGGCAATCGGGATACCCGCCACCGCCATGAGCGAATCGCCCCGGGTCTTCGCGATGGAGCCGATGTTCGGCACCGACCGCGACGAGATGGTCGCGCACGTGCCGCACGCCGCCCGTCTCGGGATCAAAGTGCTCGAGCTGTCGAGGTGCACGGCCATCCTGAAGCTGCCGTGGTCGGAAGAGCTCGTCGGCGATCCGGTACGCGGCGTGGTCTTCGGTGGCGTCATCACGACGCTGCTCGACCAGGCCAGCGGCATCGCGGTGCAGTGCGCGCTGCCGGAGTTCATGCAGATCGCGACGCTCGACCTTCGCATCGACTACCTGCGCGCGGCCGAGCCGAAGCAGGCGCTCGTGGCGCGCGCCGAGTGCTACAAGCTCGGCAACAACGTCGCCTTCGTGCGCGGAAGCGCGTGGGACCGCGACGAGAACGACCCGTTCGCGAGCATGCTCGCGACGTTCATGATCGTGGGCCCGCTGCAGCCCGGCGCGTGGATCAGGAAGGTGCAGGAAGCCGAAGAGGCGGCAGAGAATCCATGAAAGCCGCAGACGCAGTCGGTGCCATTCCCTACGCGCGGCTTCTCGACATCCGCATGGAGACGACGCCGGAAGGCCTCGTCTGCGTGATGCCGTTCAAGCACGAGATCGTCGGCAACATCGTCCTTCCTGCGATTCACGGCGGCGTCGTGGGCTCGTTCCTCGAGCTGACGGCCCTGCTGCAGCTTCTCGAGATCGTGGACAACGAGCGCGTCGCGCGGCCGATCAACTTCTCGATCGACTATCTGCGCTCGGCAGGACCGAAGGACGTTCGCGGACGCGCAGAGATCGTCAAGCACGGCCGCCGCATCGCCAACGTACGCGTTCTTGCGTGGCAGGACGATCCGACGAAGCCGGTGGCGGCCGGGATCGGGAACTTCCTGCTCTGAGATCTGCGCTCGATTCCTATCGCTGCATCACGCGGTTTCCCCGCGCGCGATGGCTGCTGTTTCCGCCAAAGGCCGAAACTTGATCAGCGGATCGGCATGCCGATGCAGGCGGAGCCAGCGATCGCCGTCCCTGCGAAACGCCTGCGTGGTTCGCAGTATCCACGGCTGAAGCTCGCCGTTCGGGCTGAAGCGGACCTCGTTGCGCTCGATCATCACGAGCACGAGCAGGTCTCCCGACGAGAACGCTTCGACGAGCTCGCACTTGCCCGTGCCGCCGTGGAACTGCGACACCGCTTTCGCTTGACGCGCCGCCATCTCGGGGCTGTTTCGCAGCGCCTCACCGCCGAACGGACCGAAGATCGTCATGTCCGGCGACTGAACCATTTGCGCACTGGTATCGAGTGCAGGGTTCCCGTGAATCCAGCCGTCGCGCCCGCGGTCCAGCTCGGCCACCAGCTTCCGGATGTCGTCGTCGGAGATGTCGCCCATGCGGTGTTTCCTCCAGCGCAGAGTCTGCTCGGAAGTTCGTACCACGACCGGCGCGAGGGACGCCCGTACCGGATGTCATCATGTCCGGGCTGGTTCAGGAGGATGGGTCGAGAAGCGCGAGAGACACGACGCGCCGGCGCCGCGTCGCAGCGGCGCCGGCGCGGATCGAACGAGCGACTCAGTGCCCGCCGAGCGCTTTCGCCGCGTCGCCCGCGGCTTTCGCTCCGTCGGCAGCCTGCTGGGCCTGCGCAGCCTTCTCGGCCGCCGGCGCCACTGCACCGGCAGCGGCTCCCGTTGCCGAAGCTTTCGCGCCCTCGACTTGAGCGCCGGCCGCGTCCTTCGCGCCCTGCGCGGCGCCCGCCGCGGCGGCACCCGGTGTCGGAACGGCAGGCGCAGTCACGGCCGGAGCCGTAACCGCCGGCGCGGTAACGGCCGGCGCCGTCACCTTGACGCCCGGGATCTCGGTGGCAATGGCGACGGACGACGATGCGAGCAGGAAGGCAGAGGCGGCGAACATCGATTTCTTCATGGCGGTCTCCCACTTTCTGCCGGCCTTGCGCTGGAAGGGCGCGCGTCCGGCGATGTTGCACCGGGCCGAACCCCGGCGGTCGCGTTGCATCAGCCGTGGTCGGCCGGCTGTTGCAGCACGATCTCCCTGCTCCCTTTTGACCCGGAACACAACAGCCACACGAGGCCGACGAGCATCGGAATCCAGAAATACGTGAACTCGGGCCGACGGACGCCGACGACGGGCGGCACGTAGCTCGCCGTCAGGTGCAGCAGGTGCAGGGCCGGCAGCAGCGTCACGGCAATCGCGAGCGTTACGCGCGAGACCTCCGCAAGCTTGCCCATCAGGACCAGCACCGGAATCAGCAGCACCGGAAAGTCGTAGGGCCGCGCGTAGGGTGCGACGAAGAACGGGGCGACGAGTGCGAGCGCGAAGAGGTCGGAGAGCCCGGTCTCGCTGCGTAGCGTCATCCGGAAAAGGAGAACGACGAGCGGGATCGCCACGGCGGCGACCGCAAGGTGCAGGAACGCGCCGCCCAGCCCGACCGCTTCGAGCGCCACGTACCAGGTTGCACCGAGGCCCGGATAGTAGGCCGTCGGCATCGGCGTCACGCGTGTCGCCGCGAGCATGGCCGGCAGCCACGCAGGAAAGACGAGAGTGGAGACGGCGCAGAGCGCCGCGAGGGTTGCGGCGAAGCCCTGCCACACGCGCCAGCGCGAGCGCATCGCCGCCCAGCCGAGCAGCACGACGACGAGAATCACCGTCAGCTGGGGCTTGATCGACAACAGCGCCATTACGCACCCCGCGGCGAGGTCGCGCTTGTCTTCGAGCAGTCGCCACGACGCCGCGAGCAGCAGCAGCACCAGCGGCGCCACCTGACCCATTGCGACAGCCTTCAGCGAGAACGCGAACAGGAAGGTGACCGCAAGAACGAGGGCGGGTGGTACGGAGGCGACGCTCCGGCGCAGGAGCAGTCCGGAGACGACCAGCATCTCGGCTCCGAGCACGAGCCAGGCGAGCTTGGCGAGGCCGTAGCCCAGCGGCAGGAAAGGGAGGAACGCGAGCCCGAGCCAGGGCGGGTAGTAGTAAGGAAGGAAGTCGTAGACGCCGTAGCCGTCCTTCGTCTTCTCCCAACCGAGTCCGCCCTGGACCGACGCCTGAAGTGCGGGATCGTAAGGATCCTGTCCGCTCGCGAGCGCGGTCGCCGCAGTCCAGAACTGGATGAAGTCGGGACAGACCTTCTCGGGCGGGATCGAGCGAGCGGCCGCGCCGGTGAGCACGACGGTCGTGACGGCGAGGGCAGCTAGCGGCGCCAGCCAGCGGGAGAGGGAAGAGGCGGACATCGGCGGCTCTGGCCATTGTCCATACCGGCCTGCGCGATGCGACATCGGCAGGAGCGGGGCCGCGTGAAAATGGGTGTCGCCGGAGAGGGGAGAGCTTCGTCAGCCAAAAAACACGAGAGGCCGGGGGGAGACCCGACCTCTCGTGATGTGCGGAGGGACTGCCGCACTTGCGTCAGGGGGGCGTGACGCAATTCGAACAACACGTGGGCGCCAGGTTGAGGGCGCCGCCATTCTCGGTGCAGCGCTCGGGGTGGCGCGTGATCTTGCAGCGGGTCGACTCGACGCAGTCCGTATCGACCGTGCAGGCCACGGTCGGATCGAAGTCGCAGGCGCCGGTCTGGGTGATCTCGTCGATCACGCAGGTGCCGTACTCGTAGGTGGTGCAGGTACCGAAGCCCAGTTCCTGCTTGCCGCAGACGGAGCGGGCGGCGCACCGTTTGAGCTTGCCCTTGCAGTTGGTCGGAAGGCCCTCGTTTTCCAGCTCGTTGACGATGTGGGCCACGCAGCTCACGTAGCTGCCGTGGTTGTCCTGGCCGTCGCAGGGGCATTCGGTCTCGAGGCGCTCCTGGAACTGGCAGCGGAACTCTTCGCAGCTGGGCGTGTCCTGGGCGAAGGCCACGCTTGCGGACATCACGATGGCGGAGATCAACAAGGCGCTACTGAGGTTTCTCATGGGCTCGAAGATAGACGTGCTGCGCACGCTCTGACAACTCCGTAGGGGAAAGCAGTGCTTTTGGTTTAGCCCGGGCGCGGGGGAAAGCGGCGATTTTGTGCAGAGGCCATGCGCGAGTTTCCCCGCACGTCGACCGCCCTGCCACCCGACCGTGTCAGAACCGACCCGTTTGCGTGAACAATCGTGCCGCGCCCCCCGCAGTTGCGCCGAATCGTCCTTTCGCTAGAAGGCGCGCGTGAGTCGCGGGGGCTGGCCCCGCGACAGCTTCAGGGGGGAATCATGCTTCGTTTCGGCAGGTTGGTCGCAGCCTCGGTGCTGCTCGGGCAGGCGTTCGTTTCGGAGGCGGCGGCACCGTCGTGCGAGCTCACGTTTCGTCTGGGCACGAGCACGCCCGTCACGACCGCTTCCGTGTTCGCCATTTACCTGAACGCGCCAGGCGACTTCCCGGGCACCGCGACCGGGGTCAGCTGCAGCCTGCTCAACGGCACACTCGGCCAGATCTCCGACGGCGACGCACCGCAGGTGCGCACCTTGACGGTGACGACGATCGGCACACCCAATCCGATCCAGGGGCCGAAGAACATCGCGAAGTGCACGTGGATTCCGACGTCGCGCTTCCCGACGACCGGCGATTTCAACCTGACCGCCCAATCGGGCTTCACGTCGGGCGGCCAGCAGATCAACCCGCAGATCACGATCACGACGATCGAGTGCAGCGGGGACATCACGACCACCACCACTACGACGACCACGACGACGCTGGCCCAGGGCTGCGGAGACTTCGACAACAACGGCGAGCTGCAGACGTCGGATGCCCTGAATGTCCTGAAGGCGAGCGTGGGCCAGAAAGTGTGCGCGCTCTGCGTCTGCGACCTCGACGGCAACGGCGTGAAAGCCGCGACCGATGCCCTCGTCGGGCTCAAGTCCGCCGTCGGGGTATCGGTCCAGCTGAAGTGCCCCGCTTGTAGCTAGTCGAATCACGGGCCGGGCGCGGAGGGAGCCGCGAGCAGGCGGGTCTTCAACCGCGTCCGGCGTCTCTCAGCCACAACCTGGGGAAGGCGTAGCCGAGTCCGAGCAGCGCGGCGCCGAACCCCAGGAACGTGACGATGCGCACGCCGGCATCGACCGTGGCCATATCGACGAAGAAGAGCTTGCCCATCGTCAGCGCCATCACCGACGCGCCCGCCGAGCGCAGCGTGGAGCTGTCGAAGCGCAGGCCGGCGACGACGAGCGCCACCGCGTTCACGAACCACGCAGCCGTTACCCACGACGCTCCCGATTCGAACGACACGAGCACGTTGGAAAGCCAGTAGAGCAATCCGACCTGCGCGCCGACCAGGTACGTCCCACGTTCCACGGTGCGAAGCACCCAGGCTGCCCCGGCGAGCGCCAGGAGCACCGCGAGATCCGTGAGCTCGGCGAGCGTGACGGCCGGGCGCCCGTCGCTTCCTTCGAGCAGGTGCTCGAACGTCTGCATCGCCACGTAGAGGAAGATGAGGTGGCCGATCGTCGCGGGCTGGCGGCCTTCGGCCCGGCTCGCGAGCGCGAGAATGGCGAGAGCCTCGGCGGCGAGGCCGACGCGCGCCGCGTCGCCGTCGAGCAGCAGGGCCGTGGCGAACGCCACCATGACGGCGGCGCCCATCGCGTGCGTCGCGGCCAGGCGGTGGGCCGTGTCGAGCGCGAGGCTCCGAAGATGCGCTGCGGCCAGCGCCCAGCCTGCGGCGAGGGAAAGCGCGACCCAGCCCGCCGCGCTTCGGTCGAGCTCCCATGCCCAGGCGGAGAGCCACAGGACGAACAGCGGTGTCGCGAGCGTGAGCTGGTGAGGCTGGAGCGTCCAGTCGTCCTGTCGCGACGGGACTGCGACCTGGGGTCCGAAGCCGAACGTCGCCGGTCGCCATCGCTCGGGAGTTTCGGCAGCCATCATCTCTCGCACGACCGCGAGCCACCACGTCGCCAGCGCGACGAACACGATGCCGGCCTCCGCGACGAGGGCGTCCGTTCGTCCGCCCCGTTCGGCGAGGTCGGCCGCGCCGGCCATGAGCAGCCAGCCGCCGAGCGCCGAAGTCCACGGCAGCACGCGCCAGCCCGAGCGCACGAACACGGCGCCGGC
>CAYYVZ010000286.1:0-6800 GCA_964475235.1 uncultured Myxococcales bacterium
TCTTCTCGTCGTCAGGCCGCGGATCCTTCGCCAGGCGGGCGGCGTTGCCCTCGTTGGCGGTCAGCTTGGTCTGGATGTCGGGCGCGTTCAGCAAATGCAGGCTCTGCGCGAGGCTGGCCTCCTGCGTGCGCTCGCACTCGCGACGGTGCTGTCCTCGATTAGATCCAGCGCGTACCTGAATTGCTGTCTTACATTCAGGCCGAGGCGGACGAGGACCCGCGCGCCGGACGTTTCATCCTGACCGGCTCCCAGGACCTGTTGTTGCTCGAAGCGGTAACGCAGAGCCTCGCCGGCCGCGCAGCGATGCTCGAGCTTCTGCCGCTTTCGTACGAGGAACTTCTCGGCGCCCGGATCGCCGGCGACGATCCGTTCGCGGCGATCTTCGCCGGCGGGTACCCGCGTATCCACGACCGAGGCTTGCAGCCGCCGGCGTGGCTCGCGGATTACGTGTCCTCTTATGTGGAACGCGACGTGAGGCAGGTACTCAACGTCGGCGACCTGCTCGCGTTCCAGACTTTTCTCGGCTTGGCAGCGGGTCGGGCATCGCAACTGTTGAGTCTGGCGAACCTGGGAGCGGACGCAGGCGTCAGTCAGCCGACCGCGCGCCAGTGGTTGTCGGTGCTCGAAGCCACTTACGTCGCGTGGCGACTTCCGCCGCTTCACGGGAACTTTCGCAAGCGACTCGTCAAAACACCGAAGCTCTTCTTCCACGATACGGGGCTGCTCTGCCATCTGCTGGGGATACGCAGTCGCGAGGAACTCGCGTTCCACCCACTTCGCGGTGCGGTCTTCGAGAACTGGGTAGTGTCGGAGGTGGTGAAGTGGCATCGCCACCGCGGATTCGTTCCGCGCGTGGCGTTCTACCGGGATCGGGCGGGTCTCGAAGTGGATCTGGTGGTCGAAGCGGGTGGCGTGACGCGCGCCGTCGAGATCAAGTCGGGGGCGACGATCGCCGCCGACTTTTTCAATGCGCTGGATGCGTTTGTGCAGTTGCGGCCGGGGTGTCAGCGGATCGTGATCCATGGTGGAACCATGCGTCAGGAGCGCTCGGCCGGGCTGGCGCTGCCGTGGAAAGAGGTACACTCCGTGGCTTGGCACGCCGGGTCGTTGTCCTGAGATGCCGGCGACGATCCAGAAAGCAGCCTGTCAGGCTCCGCTCGCGTGCTTGCGGCGGATCGATTGGACCACGGCGTCCAGCGTGTTCAGAAACTTTCCGCGGTCCCTCGCGGTCATGGGCGACGGGCCGCCCGTTTCGATGCCGGATTCACGCAAGCGGCGGGAGAGCTCGCGTCCGGCGACCTGGCTGCCGATCGAATCGTCGGTGAATTCGTTTCCCCTGGAGTCGACGACGCGGGCACCGACTTTCAGGCAGCGAGCGGCCAGCAGCACATCGACGGTGATCACGATGTCGTCTTTGCCGGCGCGATCGGCGATCCAGTCGTCTGCGACGTCATCGCCCGCGCCGACGACGACGAGCGCGATGAGCGCATCCGGCGGAATCGCCATCGAGGTGTTGGCGACGACTTTCACATCGAGAGTGCAGCGCCTGGCAACCCGGTAAACCTCCTCCTTGACGGGACAGGCATCGGCATCGACGTAGATCGTCAGCATGGCGCTCCGGCAGGATAGCGGGGAAAGCCTCCGGGGGAAGGCGGCGAGCCGGGACGCTCGCACTTCCTGCCGCCGAGCGATGACCACTGTCGAGTTCGTGGGAGCGAGCCTTCCCCGGGTCAGGGTTTGGAAAGGTACTCGCGCAGCGCCGGTTCCTTCAGCAGCGCGACGACCGCGTTGGTGATCGCCGAGCTGTAGTTCCTGTTCACGTCTACTCCGGCCGCCTCGCCGAAGACCGAGACCTTTGTCGCGCCGAGCTGGGCGTCGAGCAGGACCGAACAACGAGCCATGCCGAAGCCCGGTGTCGTCGTGGGATTGAGGACCTCGAGCACGATGCTCTTGCCTCCCTCGACGGCGACGCCCTTTTCGGCCAGTGCGCGGCCGAGCGCCACGATCGCCGTCTGCGTGAACTGCTGAAGGTCGGCCTGCTGGTTGTGGTCCATCCTGGCCACGTAACTCTTCGAGTAGCCGTTGACGAGTTGCACCGACGCGCCCGACGGCAGCGCAGGCAGTTCGCCGGCAGCCACCGGGTACGCATTCGGATCGGTGACGATCGTGAACGTGCAGCCGGAAGCGAGAGTGAGGAAGCCCAGCATCGCGGCTGGGCGAAGGAATCGAACGAGCGTCCTGGTCACCGTTGTTGCCCCCATCGCGCGAAGGGTCGCGCGCGCAGCCTCGTAGCCGGTACAGCGTGTGGGTGGCAAACGAGTCGGCCGAAACGCTGTGCCTCGAACAGAGGAGCGCCGGGGCCGCGTCATTGCTTCGCGATCCGCTCGGTCCGCCACCGCGATAAGCACCCGGAAGGCTCGTCTTCCTCGTCCTCCGGCGCTAGTACGTGGTCGCATTCGCGGCCGGCCCCCGAGGGCTGATCGCCCGCCGGAGCACACGCCACGTGACCTTCCGACCAACGGCGCTGACCCTCGCCGAAGATTCCGCGTCCCGGTGCGTTCTTCGCGCTGTGGCGCGGGCTGTCGTCGTTGTCTGCCTGCCGTGCGCCCTGACGCCGGCCTTCGCGGGGCATGCCTTTGCCGCAGATCCCGTCGTTGTCCTCGACCGCGGCGACGACGCTTCCGCGTGGACCGCCATCGCCTCGCCGAGCGCGACCGCGCGCCTCGAGCCCGGCGACGGCCGATTCGCGCTCGACTTCGACCTCGGCCGCGGCCGCAGCCACGCGATCGTGCGCCGCCCGGTCTCCGTCGATCTGCCCGCGGACTACATGTTCGTCTTCGAGGTCGCGTCGGACGCCGAGCCCAACACGATCGAGATCAAGTTCATCTCCGGCGAGAACGTGTGGTGGCGCCGCCTGGCCGACGTCGATCTCGTACGCGACTGGGGCGCGGGCCGCACGCTTCGTGTGTCGCGTCCGCGCATCGCGTTCGCATGGGGGCCGGCCGGAGGCGGCATGCCGTCTCATCTCGACGCCATCGAGATTGCCGTCGTCGCCGGCAAGGGCGGCAAGGGAAAGGTGTGGATCGACGAGATCCGGCTCGAGCCGCGCGATCCCGAAGCCGGCAAGAAGCCGCCTGTCGTCGCCGTCAGCTCGAATCCCGACGACGCTGCCAATCTCACCGACGGCAATCCGGCGACCGCGTGGCGAAGCGCCGATCGCGATCGGAGCGCAGCTGTCACTCTCGATTTCCACGAGCCGGTCGAGCAGGGCGGGCTCATCGTCGAGCACGTGGACCCCGGTTTCTCGGAAGCCTACGTGGTCGAAGCCTCGCTCGACGGATCGAAGTGGGACCAGGTTCGCCGGATCGAGCACGGCAACGGCGGCACGGACCACCTGTTCCTGCCGGACGTCTGGTCGCGCTACCTGCGCCTGCGCTTCGATCTCCCCGGCGGCCGCCATGGCGCGATCGGAGAGATCCGCGTGCAGCCGTTCGAATACTCGGCATCCATCAACGGCTTCTTCGCCGCGATCGCGAAGCTCGATCCGCCGGGCTCGTACCCGCGCTACTTCAGCGGCGAGCAGAGCTACTGGACGGTCGTCGGCGCGCCCGGTGACGACGACGAAGCGCTCGTGAACGAGGAAGGCAGCGTCGAAGTCGCGGCCGGCAGCTTTACGATCGAGCCGTTCCTGTGGCGCGACGGGCTGCGCACGTGGAAAGACGCGACGACGAGCGTCTCTCTCGAAGACGGCGAGCTTCCGATTCCGACGGTCGTGCGCCGCGACGGCGATCTCACGCTGTCGGTCACTGCGTTCGCTTCCGCTGCGGTCCGGCCCGACAGCCCGGCAAGCGGGGCGCCGCAGCCCACCAACAGTACGGAAGGCGGCGCGCCCCAGCCCGGCGGCCCCGCACGAGGCGCTTCCGGGCTCGCCGGCATTCCGAGCCACTCCGTCCCGCCCGACGATGCCGCAAGCATCGCTGCCCGTCTCGAACGCACGGCAAGCGATGCTTCGCCGCCCGAGCGCACCAGCACTGGAAACTCGACGCTCTACCTTCGCTACCGCCTCGAGACGAGCGCGGCGCCGTCGCGCGTGCGGCTCTATCTGGCCATCCGGCCGTTCCAGGTTCTGCCGCCGTGGCAGGCCCTCAACCGTACCGGCGGTGCCACCACGATCCGGCACGTCGCGCGCGTCGGTCGCACCGTGAGCGTGGACGATCGCCGCGTCATCACGCTGACGGGCTCGTCCTCGTTCGGAGCGGCGACGTTCGAGCAAGGCGACATCGTCGAATTCCTGCGCGGCGGCGTGCTTCCCGCGGCGCATTCGGCGGACGACGAATTCGGCCACGCATCGGCCGCGCTCGCGTGGGACCTCGACCTGCACCCCGGCACCGCGAGCGAAGTCTGGATCGCCGTACCGTCGTCGAAGGAAGCTACCGTCGACGGCAAGGGCCTCGCGAAGCTGCTCACGTCCGTTCGTGACGACTGGCGTGCGCGTGTGGCGCGGGTGCCGATCGAGCTGCCCGGCGCTGCCGCCGACTGGGTGGCATCGCTTCGCAGCAACCTCGCCTACATCCTCATCCACAGGGACGGCGACCGGATTCAGCCGGGTTCGCGCACCTACGAGCGCTCGTGGATCCGCGACGGTGCGATGACGTCGGGCGCGCTCCTCGAGCTCGGCCTCGACGAAGAAGTGAAGGGCTTCCTGCGATGGTTCTCCGGGTACATCGGCGACGACGGCTACGTGCCGTGCTGCGTGGATGCGCGCGGCGCCGACCCCGTTCCCGAGAACGACAGCTACGGAGAATTCATCTGGGCGGTGGCCGAGACGTGGCGCTTCACGCGCGACGAGGCGTTCGTCAAAGAGATGTGGCCGAAAGTCCGCGCGGCCGCCTCGCACATGAGCCGCCTGCGCGCTTCGCGCATGACGCCGGACTACCAGAACGAAGAGAAGCGCGCGTTTTTCGGCCTGCTGCCCGAGTCGATCAGCCACGAGGGATACAGCGCGAGACCGGTGCACTCGTACTGGGACCAGGCGTTCGCGCTGCGCGGCTTCGCCGACGCCGCGATGCTGGCCGGTGTGGTCGGCGACGTGGCCGCCCAGCCCGGACTCGCCGCCGAGCGCGACGCGTTCGCGAAGGATCTTGCGGAATCGATCCGCCGCACGACGGAGGCGCACCGCCTCGATGTCGTCCCCGCCTCCGTCGAGCTCGGCGACTTCGATCCGACGTCGACGGCGGTCTCCTTCCTGCTCGGTACCGACGGCGTCTACCCCGTGGACGCGCTCGGTCGCTCCTTCGACAAATACGTGGCCGACGTGCGCGGGCGCCGCGGTCTCGACACGCCCGGCGTCGGCTACACGGCCTACGAGCTGCGCAATGCGACGGCCCTCGTGCTGCTCGGGCGCAAGCAGGAAGCGATCGACCTGCTGTCCGCTCTCGTCGCCGACCAGCGGCCTCCGGCCTGGAACCAGTGGCCCGAGATCTCCTGGCTTCGCCGCACCGAGCCCCAGTTTCTCGGCGACATCCCTCACACGTGGATCGGTTCAACCTTCGTGCATGCGGTGCGCACGCTGCTCGTCGCCGAGCGCGATGGCGCCACGATCGGGAGCGAAGGACCCGGCAGCGGCGCATCGCTATGGATAGGCGAGGGGATTCCGCTGGCCTGGCTCGACGGCGGTGCGGCCGTGCGCGCCCGCTCGCTGCCGACGTGGTTCGGCCCGGTTTCCGTGGAGTTTCGCGCGGAAACCGGCAGCTCTCCGGGCAAGCGCCGCGCCACCGTCAAGGTGGTGGCAGCAGCCGCTCAGGCGAGCGAAGCAGCAGCCGTTCCGGCGATTGAGGCAGGAGCGGCCGAGGAGGGCGAAGCGCCGCCCCGCCGCTTCGAGAGCCCCGATGGCGGAATCCACATCGCGGCACCTTTCGGGGCGGAAGCCGTGAGCGCGACGGTAAACGGGGAAGCGGCGACGCTCGAACGAGGCTCCGTTCGGGCAAGCCGACTACCGGCCACCGTGGTCTTCGAGTATAAGCCGCCACGGGAGTAACCGTGGTGAGTGACAATACGAACATGACGACGACCGGCGACGACGCCGGTCCGGCCGACCCTTCCTCGACGACCGAGGCCGCGTCGGCCCTCGCCGCGCTTCTCGGGACCGAAGCGCCGGCGCTCGCCCGCCTCCAGGACGCGGCACCTCACGTGCGCATCCTGTCGAACGGTCACTACCGCACCGTCGTCACGGGGGCCGGGGCAGGCTTCTCGCAGTGCGATTCGATCGCGGTGACGCGCTGGGGCGGCGACCGCGTTTCGGACAACGACGGCGTGCACGTCTACCTGCGCGACCTCGGCTCGGGCGAGGTCTGGTCGCTCGGCGCCTCGCCGGTCGGCGCTTCGGCGGGCGGCACCTTTTACGTGCGCACTGCTCCCGGGTCGGTCACGCTCGGCCGCCGTCACGAGGGCATCGAAGCGGCCTGCGAAGTCGTCGTCGCTCCCGACGCCGATGCGGAAGTGAGGCGCTTCACGCTGCGCAACCGCGTCTCGTCGCCTCGCCGCATCGAGGTCACGGTCTGCGCGGAGATGGTCGTCGGCCACCGTGGCGCCGACCAGGCCCACCCGGCCTTCGCCAAGCTTTTCGTGGAAACCGCGTACGACGCGGCCTCGGGGGCACTCACGGCACGCCGCCGGCCGCGCGGCAGCGACGAGCTTCCCGTCTGGGCCGCCGCCGCCCTCGAAGGGCCGGGCGAGCTTCAATACGAAACCGATCGCGCCGCTTCGCCCCAGGCGACGCCCGGCGCGCCCTCCTCGCGGCG
>CAYYVZ010000287.1:0-4715 GCA_964475235.1 uncultured Myxococcales bacterium
CGGCAGGGCGCGGCTCAGCAGGTCTTGAGCTCCACGCTCATCTTGTTGCCGATCGGGCGCGCTTCGAGGGCGCACTCGCCAGCGTTATCGCGACGATCCCGCTCCAGGCTCCCGGTCAGCGCATAGGGCGCCTCGCGCACCACGTTCGAAACGGGCACCGTCAGCTTGTTGCCGACCGGCTGAAACACCAGTTCACGGGTAACCGGATCGGCATTGGCGACTGCGGCAAAGGCCAGCCCAGCCAGTGCCATCGTGACAACAGTCATTCTTTTCACGGTCCTACCTCCTTGGCCGCTACGGGTTTCAGGAGCTTCGCGCGGCCATCGCGTGCGCCCTTGGGTTGCTGTTTCGCGTTTCCACCCGATAGGACGCCGGCCTGAGGCGTTGGTAACGCCGATCCCACGACTGTCGAGGCAGGTTCGTGACCTTTCGAGGCGGAGGTCGAACGGGATGAATCAGGCGGCTTCGTGAACCGGACGATGGCGCATGCGGGTCCCGCGGCACCGGGAGGTTCTCGTCGGGCGTCGCTCGACTCTCACCGCGCTTCCGCGCGACGGCCAATGAAACGGTCCGGGAGCGTTCGGCATCGAACGGTTTCCGGCGAAGGCGACGTGGTGAGTCGGCCCGGAGGATTCAGACGTTGAAGCGGAAATGCATCACGTCGCCGTCGGCGACCGCGTATTCCTTTCCTTCGACCCGGAACACACCCGCCGTGCGGCAACCCGCCTCGCCCTTGTGCTGGACGTAGTCGTCGTACGCCATCACTTCCGCGCGGATGAACCCCTTCTCGAAGTCGGTGTGAATGACGGAGGCGGCCTTCGGCGCCTTCCATCCCTTCTCGATCGTCCAGGCGCGCACTTCCTTCTCGCCGGCGGTGAAGTAGCTGACGAGGCCGAGGACGGAGTAGCCCTCGCGGATCACCTGCTCGATGCCGCTTTCCTTCACGCCGTAGGACGCGAGGAACTCGGTGCGCTCTTCGGGGTCGAGGCCGACGAGCTCGGCTTCGACCTTGGCGGAGATCTTGATGACGTGGGCCTTCCGAGGTCCGGCCCACGCACGCAGCGCGGCAACGTGCGCGTTGTCCTCGGCGAGCGAGTCCTCGTCCACGTTCGCGCAGTAGATGACGGGCTTCGTCGTGATGAGGTGGACTTCGTTCATCACCTCGACGCCGACCGGCGTGTCTTTCTCGGGAAATGCGACGGCCGGCTTGCCGCTGCTCAGGTGCTCGACGAGCCGCTTCGCGCACTCGAGCTGCGCGGCGGCGTCCTTGTCGCCCTTGGCTTTGCGCATGAGCCGTTCGATGCGGTTCTCGACGGCCTGGATGTCCGCGAGCACGAGCTCGGTCTCGATCACCTCGACGTCGCGTACCGGGTCGACGCTGCCGTCCACGTGCACGACGTCGGCGTCGTCGAAACAGCGCACCACGTGAACGATGGCCGCCGTCTCGCGGATATGGGCCAGGAACTGGTTGCCGAGGCCCTCGCCGGTGCTGGCGCCGCGCACGAGCCCCGCGATGTCCACGAACTCGACCGTCGCGGCCAGTACGCGCTGAGGGTTCACGAGGCCCGCGAGCACGGTCAGCCGATGGTCCGGTACCGGTACCACGGCCTTGTTCGGCTCGATGGTGCAGAACGGGTAGTTGGCTGCCTCGGCGTTCTGGGCCTTGGTCAGGGCGTTGAAGAGGGTGGACTTGCCTACGTTCGGTAGGCCGACGATGCCGATACTTAGACCCATGGAGCTCCTGCGAAGCCGGCTTCGTTAACGGTTCCCCGTCCCGCGGGCAACATTCCGGTGGTGCCGGGCCGGGAAATCGGGGACGGATCCCGATTTCCGAAGGGAGCTACCTCCCTGGACCCCGCCTGTGCGTTTTTCTTTCCGCACCTCCGCGGCGCCTCGTCCCCGCGCCGGGGGTGAACTTTCCGGTAGTCGTTCCGACACCGTGATGTTCTTGCACTGCCGCAAGGAAATCGGCTCCCCGATCGGGCGATTCCGAACACGCCGCGGTCGGCGCGATCGGCCCGTCGCCGGCTTTCCGGCGAAAAAATGGCCAAAAATGGGCCGTCCGACGCACCTCAGGTCACATTCGGGGCCTTCTTTCCCCATCCGCTCCATTTCGTCACTTTCTGTCAGCTTCGCAGCGCGGTACCATTCAGCAGGTGAGGGATCTTATTGCAGAACTGCAAGGTCGAGCCGGGGCGTCAAACGATCGTTCCGGGCGCGGCCGAACCCTCGCGGAGCGCCGCATTTCGATGAGAACCCGCTGGATCGTTTTTGCACTGTCGTCGGCGATCGTCGCCGCCGGGGCAGTGTCGGCCCAGCCCGGAACCGAGCAGATCGCGATGTCCATGCCGACGGCCCTGCCGGCGGCGGCCTCGGTTCCTTCCACGATCGATGCGGCTGCGGTCCGCTCCTCCATCGAAAAGTCCAATGCCGAATGGCTCGCCGCCTTCCGCCGCGGCGACTCCGAGACTCTCGCCCGCATCTACACGCCCGACGCCAGCCTGTTCCCGCCGACCAATGCGAGCCTCGAGGGCCGCGACCGCATCGTCGAGTACTTCCGCAGCCAGCGTCGCGCCGGCATGGGCGACGCCAGCCTGAAGACGCTCGACGTCGTGTGCGTGGGCGACGTGGCCTACGAAGTCGGCACCTACTCTTTCCGCTTCGGGGCAGGGCAGGGCGATGTCGGCGGCGACACGGGCCGCTACTTCACGATCTGGAAGTCGCAGGGCGACGGCACCTGGCGCTACCAGGTCGGCATCTGGTCGAGCAACCGCGACGCGACGCTCAAACCCTGATCTCCTGCCGGTAACGGACAGCAGCGCTTCGCTGCTTCTCTCCCATCGTCTATGCTCCGGCCGCGCGACTCGCCGTCGCACGGCAACATGTCTTCCGCTTCCTCTGCATCGCCCGTCGAGACGGCCCGCTCGCTCTACCCGCTGATTTCGTCCGCCTCCTCCCGGATCGAGCAGGAGCGGCGGCTTCCGGACGACATCGCTTCCGCTCTCAAGGCCTCGAGGCTCTTCCGTCTGTGCGTCCCGCGACGCTTTGCGGGGCTCGAGGCTTCGCCGGTCGAGATGGTCGAGTCGGTCGCCGAAGTGTCGCGCGCCGACGGCTCGGCCGGATGGTGCATCGCCATCGGCGCAACGAGCGGACTTCTCGCCGGCTATCTCGAAACCGCCGACGCCGACGAGATCTATGGCTCGGACCCGACTTCCGTGGCAGGCGGGGTCTTCGCACCGCGAGGCAAGGCCGTCGTCGAAGGCGGCTCGTATCGAATGCAGGGCCGCTGGCCGTTCGCGAGCGGCATCTCGCATTGCTCGTGGCTCATGGGCGGCTGCGTGACGATCGAGGCCGACGGCAAGCCGGTGATGTTGCCCGGCGGTCAGCCCGATTCGCGGCTGCTGATCTTTCCCGCCGACAAAGCGACGGTACACGACACGTGGAACGTTTCGGGCCTTTGCGGCACCGGCAGTCACGACATGGAAGTGAACGACCTCCTCGTGCCGCGTGCGCGCGCGGTCTCGCTCATGACCGACAAGCCGCGCGTCGATTCGCCGCTCTACAAATTCCCCGTGTTCGGCACGCTCGCGATCGGCATCGCGGCCGTCTCCCTCGGCCTTGCGCGCCGCGCGATCGACGAGCTCGTCGAGCTTGCGGGAGGCAAGACACCGATCAGCAGCCGCCGCCGCGTGTGCGACCGCGGTGTCGTGCAGTTGCAGATCGCCGAAGCCGAAGCGGCCGAGCGAAGCGCGCGTGCGTTCCTCGTGAGCACGGTCGCCGAAACGTACGAGGCGGCGCAGCGAAACGGCGAGATCGGCGTGAAGCCTCGCGCGCTCCTGCGACTCGCCGCGTGTCACACGGTGAATGCGTCCAAGCGCGCCGTCGATCTCATGTACGACGCGGGCGGCGGCAGCTCGATCTACAAGTCCTCGCCGCTGCAACGCTGCTTTCGCGACGTACACGCGGCGTCCCAGCACCTCATGGTTTCGTCGTCGACGATGGAGCTCGCGGGCAAGGTGCTCGCCGGCATCGAGGTCGAGGCGTGGCAGCTGTGACGATGCACGACACTGCTCAGTCCACGTTCCGAACCCTCAGGCTCGAGCGCGACGGCGACGTGCTCGTCGTCACGATCGACAGGCCTGGAAGCGACCTCAACGCCGTCAACGACGAGCTGCACGAAGACCTCACGCGGCTGTTCCGCGAGCTCAAGCTCGAGACGGAAGCGCGTGCGGTCCTGCTTACCGGAAGTAAAAAAGCCTTCAGCGCAGGCGGCGACTTCTCGTGGTTCCCCGAGCTGCAGCAGCCGGGCCGCATGGACGCGCTCCGTCGCGATGCCAAGCAGCTCATCTGGGACCTGCTCGACGTCGAGATCCCGATCGTCGCCTGCGTCAGCGGCCACGCGATGGGGCTCGGTGCGTCGATCGCCCTGCTCTGCGACGTCATCTTCATGGCCGAGAGCGCCACGATCGGCGATCCTCACGTGCGCGTCGGCATCGTCGCAGGCGACGGCGGAACGGCGATCTGGCCGCTGGCGGTCGGTCCGGCGCTCGCCAAGCAGTACCTTCTCACGGGCGATCCCGTCACGGCTTCCGACGCCGAGAGGATGGGCCTCGTCAATCGGGCGGTCGCCGACGCGGAGGTGCTCGGCACCGCGCTCGCGTTCGCGAAGCGGCTCGCCGCGGGTGCGCCGCTGGCCGTGCGCTTTACGAAGCTCG
>CAYYVZ010000287.1:4725-6793 GCA_964475235.1 uncultured Myxococcales bacterium
GAACAAGCTCATCAAGGACGCGCTAAACGTCTCTTTTGACACGGCCACCGCACTCGAGATCGTCACCTTCCAGAGCGAGGACCATGCCGAAGCGCTGGCCGCTCTGCGTGAGAAACGAAAGCCCCGCTTCACGGGCCGATAGTGGGGACCGGCTCCAATTTCCCACGATCCCGTGCGCGCCTCCTGCGAGAGCGTGCCGAGGAAATTGGTGCCTGTCCCCGTTTTCTCGCCGCGCAGCCACGTCGCTCACGAGAGTGGTTCAAGTTGCCCCCACACAAAGCAGCGCAATAATGCTCACTTCGGGCATGCACCTATGAGCGGCGACAACAAGGGCAACAGCGGCGACAGCCGCGCTGGCGGCAGCAGCGGCGAAAGCCGCGGTAGCGGCAACAGCGGCGAAAGCCGCGGTAGCGGAAAGTTCGCAATCCTGGTCGGCGGCGGCCCCGCCCCCGGCATCAACAGTGTCATCGGTGCCGCAACCATCCGTGCCCGCCTCGCCGACGTCGAAGTGCTCGGGGTTCGCGACGGCTTCGAGCACATCATGCGAGGCGACAAGTCCGCGGTCGACTCTCTCGACATCGACGACGTGAGTCGCATCCACTTCCGCGGCGGATCCATTCTCGGGATCGCGCGCGCCAACCCCACCAAAGACCCGAAGCTTCTCGAGACGACGGTGGGAACTCTGCTCGAGCTCGGCGTCGACAAGCTGCTGACGATCGGCGGCGACGATACCGCGTTTTCCGCGCTCAAACTCGAGGAGGCCGCGTCGGGACGCCTCTCCGTCGTGCACGTGCCGAAGACGATCGACAACGACCTCGACCTGCCTCCCGACATCGACACGTTCGGCTTCCAGACGGCGCGCGAGGTCGGCTCCGACCTCGTCAAGAACCTCATGGTGGACGCGTACACGACGCACCGCTGGTACTTCGTGATCGCGATGGGCCGCAAGGCCGGACATCTCGCGCTCGGGATCGGCAAGGCGGCGGGCGCGACGCTGACGCTCATCCCGGAGGAATTCGGCAGCGAGAGCTTCCGTCTCTCGACGCTGGTGGACACCCTGGCAGGTGCGATCCTGAAGCGCGCCGCTTCCGGTCGGCGCGACGGCGTGGCGGTGATCGCCGAAGGCGTGGTGCTGAGCCTGCGCCCCGAAGACCTCGAAGGCATCGAGAAGGCCGAGCGCGACGAGCACGGCCACGTGCGCATTGCCGAAGTGGACATCGGCGACCTTCTGAAAGTGGCAGTGCGCAAGCGTCTCGCCGAGCTCGGCGTCAAGGCCACGATCGTCTCGAAGGACATCGGCTACGAGCTGCGCTGCGCGGACCCGATTTCCTACGACATGGAGTACACGCGCGACCTCGGCTACTGCGCCGCCAAGTTCCTGCTCGAGGGCGGCAACGCCGCGATGGTCTCGATGCAGGGCGGCAACTTCGTCCCCGTCCCGTTCTCGAGCATGCTCGACGCGAAGACCGGCCGCGCGCGCGTGCGCCTCGTGGACGTGAATTCGACGCGCTACGCGATTGCCCGGCGCTACATGATCCGGCTGCGCGGCGACGATTTCGCGGCCGACGACGAGCTCGCCCCGATCGCGAAAGCGGCCGGGCTCGACACCGGCGAGTTCCGGCGGCAGTTCGGGTACCTCGTCGAATCCGAAACCGAGCCGCTGCAGTTGCTGCGTGCCTGAGCGTCCCGCGCCCGCTACCGGACAAGGACCACTTCCATTCCCATGACGCCCCGAAGCCGAATTCTCTTCGCCGCAGTCCCGGTCGCCCTGCTGCTCGCCGCGTGCGGTTCCGGCGATCCGGCGAAGCAGGCGCCGCCGGCGCGTCCTCCGGTCCTCGTCAAGGTCGCCAAAGCCGAGAAGAAGACGGTCCCGTTCCGTGTACGCGCTCCCTGCCTCGTGATCCCCAGTGAGACGGTCGAGGTGCAGGCGCGCGTCGACTCGCAGGTGATGGAGGTTCATTTCAAGGAAGGCGACATGGTCCGGGCGGGACAGCTCCTGTTCACCCTCGACGACCGCACGATCACTGCCGACCTTCACCGCCAGCAGGCCACGCTCGCGACCGTGGAC
>CAYYVZ010000288.1:0-6787 GCA_964475235.1 uncultured Myxococcales bacterium
GGTGTCGAACGTCGAGATGAGCTCGGCCAGGCGGTTCGCGTTCTTCGCGATGTCGGTGACGATGACGAGGTTCGAGCGCGGGAACGCGATGACGTCGCCGCCCGGCGATACGAAAGGCGTCACCGTCTGGGCCATCTGGTCGGCGAGCACGTGCTTCACCTTGACCACGTTCATCACGTAGTGGCCTTCGGCGTTGGCCTCGCCGCCCGGGATGACGAGGCGGGTCTTGGCCTCTTCGGCCGGAACGATCGAGTAGAGGTCGCCGGACTTGACTGCCGCGAAGCCGTTGTTGCGCAGCAGCTGATGGAAGATCGGCCAGAGGTCGGCACGTGCGAGGCGGCCCGACGTGCGAACGGTCACTTGTCCCTGTACGCGCGGGTCGACCCAGTAGTTGATGTTCATCGCGACGGCGAGGCTGTAGATCACCTCGCGGATGTCGGCGTTCTCGAAGTTGAGGACGATGGTGTCCTTGTCGGGGAGATCGACGGCCGCGGCGGGCGGCGACGGAATGCGCGGCCCCGCGGGAGCGGGAGTCGGAGGAGTCACGACGACCGGAGCGACGCTCGGAGCCGCGGGCTGGTTCTCCATGCCGGTGGCGTCGCCGCCGCGTCGGCCGGGAACGCCGGGAACCCCGGCCGCGTGAGCCGCTGGGCCGGACAGCCCACCGGTACGGGCCACCACCGCGACCAGGCGGCGCGCGGCCATGCCGGCGCAACGGCGACGCGCCGAGAGAAGCAGTCGTTCAGATCGCAACTTCATGTCCTCGTCCGCCCCCTGGAGGGCAGGCTCGTTCCGGGGCAACAGGCCGGGCCGGCGCCAACCGGCGGCCAGCCGGCAGATTGCTGCCCACATCATACTCTTTCTCGACGCTCAATAGGGCCATGGCCGCTCCCCTCATCGCGACTTGGCCGCTTCGCGAAGCTGGCGAAGCGCCTCGAGACGCGCCTGAACCGGATTCGGCTCGGCATCGGCCGCTTCGGCATCCTCGGCTGCACCGGCTTTCTGGGGCTGGTTCTGCTTGCGCAACTCGGCGTTGCGCTGCGCGATGGCCTGTGCGCGCTCGCGTGCCGACATGGCCTTGTTGTCGGTCTCGGCCGCGGCGGGGTCGGCTTTGCCCGGCGGAACCGGCTTGGCAGCGACGGGCTTCGGCGGAGGGGTAGGCCTCGTGCCCGGCGTGCGCGGAGGCGGCGGCGGACCGCCCGCGACTCCGGCGGCCATGGCCCCGCCTCCAGCCGCAGCCTCGACCTTGAGCGGAATCTGGAACTGCTGACCTTGCGTACCGAGCAGCAAAAGGCCCATCGGCGTGATGTCGCCGACTTCGTACTCGCCGAACATCTCGCCTTTGCGTACCGCCTGCTGCTCGGGCTTGAGGTTGGTGTCGAGCAGGAACCCGACGGGCTCGCCGCCGAGCACCATGACACCGGTCAGCTTGACGGTCGATGGAGGCGGAACCGGTGCCTGCGTCGCAAGCGGATCGACGGGAATGTCTTCGAGCCCCTGGCCGCGCGCCTCGTCGAAGAGGTCGTGCTCCACGACCGCCTCCGTGACGGCGTCCGACACCTTCGGAGCCGGCTTCGGCGGCGGAAGCGTCGTCACCGCCGGCAGGTCGGGAATCTCGCCGACTTCCGGAAGCGGCGTCGTCCAGACGGCGACGATGCGCCACGCGAGCGCTGCGAGGAGCAGCACCTGGACGAGCGCGAGTCCCTGCAGCAGCCGCTTCACGCGCCCTGCCTCATGAAGGAACGGACTTCAACGCTGACCGTCAGCGGCGGCTGGGCCTGCTCCGTCGTCGTCTTGGCCGGAGACGGCCGCCGCGTGGATCCGAGCTTGCGGTTGATCTCCAGGTGCGAGACCAGCATGTCCATCGGGCCGCTTTCGATTGCCGCGATGAGCTTGGCCACGCCTTCGATCTCGCCGCTGAGCGTGAGACGTACGCCGACGCGCCGTGTGCCGTCGACTTCCTCCTCCTTGAGGATCTGCGAGCTCAGCACGTTGAGGCCAGCGTCGTTGGCCATCGTGCTGACCGAGCCCTGAAGCTCGGCCGCGACCTGGTTCGGAGTTGCCCCGGCCGTGAGCCGTTCCTGCTGGGTCTTGAAGCGAGCCTCGATCTCGGAGGTCTGCTTCTCGATCGCCGCCGAGTGAGCGAGCACGCGCCGGTAGTTCTCGATGCGCGCCACCTGCACCCACGGCGCGTCGACCGATCCGCTGTCGGCCTCGTCATCGCCCGGCAACGTGCCGTAGTACGCGAACACGAGGAGCGCCAGAACCGCGGCACCGCCGAGAAGTCCGCGCTCGCGGCCCGACAGCGCTTCCCAGCGTTCGCGCAGCGTCACTGCTCGAGCCTCATGCGGAGAGAGAAGCGTTCCTGGCTGGAGAGGTACTTGGTGGTCGGCGCCGTGAACTCGACGCCGGCGAAGTACGGCGACGACTCGAGGATGGCGATGAGGTCGCTGGCCTTGTCGGAAATGCCGTCGAGCTCGACCTTGTCCTCGCGGTAGCGGAACGTGGTCAGATACGACGTCTCCGGAATGAGGTCGGTGACCGCCTTGAGGTAGGTCAGCGTCTTGCTGCGGCTCTTGGCCTCGAGCTTTTCGACCATCGCGAGCATCTCGGAGTTCTTGTCCTGGCGCCGCAGCGTCTGCTCGACCTGGGGCTCGAGCTCGTCGATCTGCGAGGCGAGTGCGCCGGAGATCGCGAGGTTCTTCGCACCGATGCTGCCGAGAAGCAGCAGGGCCATGACGGCGACGGCGCCCGACAGCGCGAGCTCGCGAAGACCGAAGCCGGCGGCCGTCTGGATCATGGCCGGCGGCAGCAGATTGACGGTCTGCAGCGACTCGCCGATCACGCCGAGCGCTGCACCGATCGCGACGACCTCGATCTCGCCGACCGTTGCACCGATCGGCAGGAGGTCGGCGGGGGCGAACCCCGCGAGCGATTGCTCGCCTTCCTCCAGCGCGCGGCCTCGCAGCAGGGCCGGCACCTCGCCGCTGCGTTCCGGCAGGGTCGTCTCCATTTCGCGAAGCGCGGCCTGCACGAGGCCGAGGCTGCGCGCACGCCGGTCGACGTGATGGCTCGAGATCACGAGGCCACTCGCGGCCAGCGTGAGGAACTCGCGCGAACCGCTGGTCGTCGAGATCGCGGCCAGCGGCACGCCGACGAGGCCGAGGTAGTCGGCCAGCGCCACCGGCTCGACGGTCACGGCCGAGATCGGTAGACCGGCCTCGCGGACCACGTCGATGGCCTCCTCGACCGCCGGCTTGGGCGCTGCGAAGACGGTCACCGCGATGCGCTCGCCGACGGTACCGAGGGGACGGGTCGTGGTGGCCCAGTAGAGCGAATCGGGCGGAACCGGAATGAGGCGGTCGAGATCGTAGCGGATGGCCTCCGCAGCGTTGGACGCGGCCGAGGCGGGGATGGCCACGTTCGAAATCAGCGTCGCGGCCCGGTCGACCGCCACGGCGACGCGGGACGGCTCGAGCTCGGCGCGGCTCGCGAACCCGCGGAGAAAGGCGGCGGCCTCGGCAACGCGGGACTCGGGGGGCCCCTCGAGGCGGTGCTGGGCAAGCTCGACGACGCGAACCACGTTGACGCGCTTGCGGACGTGAGCCACGGCCAGCACGTCGCCGCGCAGCGCCACGCCGAGAACGTCGGCGAAGTCCGCCTTGGCGATGCGCCTGATGAGGCCCCTCGTCTCCACTTCGACCTGTTACCCCTTTATGTCAGCTGGCTTCTTCCGGGGCCGAAGCGCCCGAAGAGTCGGAATCGTCGAAGATCGAATCATACCACCTATAGAGCCGCAACCCGTCGCCGGCGCTCGACATGTTCACGACCGCACCGACGTGGGCCAGCACGATGCGACCGGTGGCGTCATGGACCCGGGCTTCGATGCTCATCTGCTGAGGCGAGGCATTCTTGCCGTTGACGCCCTGGGCGGTGAGCGAGGCCTTGAGCTGGTCCAGCGCGGCCTGGCGGTCGGCCCGGCGCCGCGCGGCGCCGAACTCGTCGGCATCCTCGGGCTCCATCCCGGTCGCCGCGATCATCACGGCCGGCGAGACGGAGTTGAGGTTGAGCGTCTTGACGGAGCTGAAGACGGAAAAGATTTCGCGCAGGCCGGGAAGGCCGTCGTGGCCGTAGAAGATGTCGCGCGTGACGCCGCGCACGAGCATCAGCTCCTCGATCGAATCGAAGAACGCGTTCTTCGCGCGATACGGCCGGTCGAGCTCCTCGTAGTACTCGGTCTCGGCGCCGTTGGTGCCGTGGAGGTCGTCTTCGTCGCGCCAGTCGACGATCGAGTCGGCGATGACCTCGGCTTCCTCCTCGGGGATCTCGAGGTTCTCGAAGATCATCCGCATCGTCTCCGGGTCGGTCTTGTTGAGCGAGAACTTTCCCGCCTCGTCGATCACGCGAAGCTCGTAGCGGTGGCCGCGGAAGGCCGCCTGCACCCACTGCCCGTCGCCGTGCGACAGCGAGCGGACGGGGTCGGGATCGACGTCCTCGTCGACCGCTTCCTCGACTTCCTTCTCGTGGCGCGCGGCGCGCATCGCGAGGATGGCCTCGTTGATGCCGGCCATCGCAATCATGCGGGCCTGCGCCGACTCCTTGAAGTTGCGGGTGGACGCCGCCTCGTCGTGCATCGCGCGCGCAAACTCGGCGGCGAGCACGGCGACGGCGGCGAACGTCCACAGGACGAGAATGAGCGCGACGCCGCGCTCGCCGCCACGGACACGAGGCCCGTGACGCGGATCGGCGAGGCGGCCGCGAGCACGCTCGTCGTGAGCCGGGGGCTCAGTCGTCGTCGTCGTCCTCTTCCTCATCTTCGTCGTCCTCGTCGTCGTCCTCGTCGTCGTCGTCCTCGTCCTCGTCCTCGAAGTCATCGTCGTCGAAGTCGTCGTCGTCGTCGTCCTCGTCGTCGTCCTCCTCCTCTTCGTCGTCCTCGTCCTCGTCGTCGTCGTCGAGGTCGTCGTCCTCGTCTTCTTCCTTGTCCTTCTCTTCTTCGTCCTTGACCTTGCCGCCGAATGCGAGGGTCTGATCGCGGCCGGCAAGCGCAAGCGTCGCCAGCACGAAGCGGCCCGCTGCCACCTCCGTCGCATCCATTCCGTCGTGGGCCGCCAGGGCCGTTCCCGTCTGTGCTTCTTCCACCGAATTCACCTTTGTCATGGTTTCTCCTCTGGCCTGGATCCTGGCCGGCCGCTCGCGACTGCGGCGCCGGTTACTCGTCTTCGTCCTCGTCCCCATCGTCGTCGTTGTTCGGCAGCGTGGCTCCCGGGCTGTCGTCATCGCCGTCGTCGTCTTCGTCCGGCGGCGGCGTCTCCTCCCGGGCCGGATCGCGCCCGATGCTGCTGCGGGCCACTCTCCTCGCGCGGAAGTCCTCGTCATGGTCGACCACCTGGTTGAACGCGCCGACCATCACGGGGATCTCGTGGTAGAAGTCAGGCCCGCCGATCGCCGACGGCCGGACGTCGATTCGCACCGTGGCCGGAAGCATCTCTTCGTCGACGGCGTTCCATTTCTCGAACCACTCCTCGCTGTCGCTCTCGCGCAGATACGAGAACGTCACCGACTCGACGTCGTAAAGCAACGTCGTTGCGACCGAATCCTCGTCGATCGAGCGTTCGAGCTCCTTGCCGGTTCCGTAAGCGGTGAACACCGGCCGCTCCGACATCCTGAGCATGCCGTCCTCGACCCAGTATTCGACGATGGCCATGCCGCTCGCATCCGGGCGCTGGGGAGCCGACGTCACGAATTCGAGCGTCTCCCTCTTGCCGAAGAAGAACGGCTCGGCCTCGCTGTCTTCGTCGCTGAGTCCTTCTTCGTCGTTCTGGCTCGGGAGCTGGATGGGTTCCGTGGAAGCGATCTGGCGCGTGATCACTTCGTTGGCAATGCGGTAGCGGCGCGCCTGCTCCACGATGCGTTCGCCCTTGCTCGCCGAGCTCGCCCCGAGAACGATCACGCCGTAAACGGACAGTCCGATGAGCGAGAAAATCGCCATCGCGATGACGAGCTCGAGCAGCGTGAAGCCGCGCTGGCCGGGCCTCTGAACGGTTCGCCGGCGCTCACCGGTGGGAACGGCTCGCTCGTTCTCGCCCGTGCGAACGGCTCGCGCGTGCTCTCCCGTGTCGCGCCCGTTCATTCGGGCAGCTCCCCGATGCGCGCGGTCTCGAATACCAGCGACTTGGAGCCCGTCGGCGTCTCCCAGCTCACTTCCGCCTCGATGAGCCACAGGCCGAGCTCGCCGGCCCCTTCGTGGAAGTCGTCGTCGAGCTCTTCGGGGCTGACGAGCTCGCGTTCGATCGGATGCGTGACCACGCTCCAGTGGAAATCGCCCTCGGTGCCCGTGCGTTCCGTGTTCTCGAGCACGTCGCGCCACAGCTCCTCGTCCACGAGGGCCTGCGCAAGAACGGCGGCGTGGCTCTGTTTCCCCGCGTTGCCCGCGAGGTTCATGCCGCCGCCGAAAAGCTGGAGCGCGCTGACGATGCCGACGGCCATCACGGCGGTCGCAATCAGCACTTCGAGAAGGGTGAACCCGAGCTGGCCGCTGCGAGTGGCTTCGCCCTGCTCGCGTTCGCATGCGTCCGGCTGCATCCCGCGTTCCCTCACGACGGCTCCTCGATGCGCACGCGGCTGACGAGCGGGTCGAGCACGAGGATGTAGATCTGGGGACGGTCGCCGTAGTCGAAGGAAATCTCGACGCTCCCGCCCACCGAAGAGCCTGTCGGATAGAAATCGAAGCGGATCTCGTCGTCGGCCTCGGCCTCGTCGCCTTCGACGATCTCGCCGAACTCGGCGA
>CAYYVZ010000289.1:0-6781 GCA_964475235.1 uncultured Myxococcales bacterium
GCCGTCGCGACGAACGCGAGCACCGACGCGAGGGCCTGTGCGAGCGCGACGCCCGAGTACGTGGGCGCGCCCGCGATCTTCCACACCGCGAACATGAACCACGCGTAGCCCGGTACGGCGTGGAGAGCGCCGCCGCCGAGGTGCTGGTGCGTGTAGAGGGGAGACCAGCCTGCGCCCGACCAGAACGAGTCGGCGCCGCTCAGGTACTTGTAGGTGTCTACGTCGAAAAAAGGCGACACGCCCTGCCAGAGCAGGAGGCGTGTCGCCGTGAAGAAGAGAACGGCCGCGGCGACGAGAAGCCGCGGAATCATCGAAGCGGAGGTCGCGGGCACAGCGTCCGCCGTGCCCGGCGCCTCAGTCGTGGATGACGACCGAGCGGATCGAGTCGCCCTTGGTCATCTCGACGAACGCTTCGTTGATGTCGCCGATCTTGATGCGGCGCGAGACCATGCCGGCCAGGTCGAGGTCGCCCTTCTTCGCGAAATTGACGAACTTGACGAAGTCGGTGCGCGCGTCGGCCGAGCCGTAAATCGTGCCGATGATGCTCTTGTTCTGAAGCGGGATCATGCCGGCCGGGACCGACACTTCGTCCATGATGGCCGGTACGCCGACCCAGCAGCACGCGCCGCCCGGGCGCGTCATGTCGAGGGCCTGGCGCTGCAGCTTGGTGTGCCCGACGACCTCGAACGCGAAGTCTGCGCCGCGGCCTTCGGTCAGGCCCTGCACGAAGGAAACCGGATCCTGCACCGCCGGATCGCACGAGTGCGTGGCGCCGAAGCGGGTCGCCGTCGCGCGCTTCGACTCGTTGAGGTCGATGGCGATGATGCGCGCCGCACCGGCGATGCGCGCGCCCTGGATCACCGACTGGCCGACGCCGCCGCAACCGATCACGGCAACCGTCGAGCCCTTGGTGACCTTGGCCGCGTTGAGCGCCGCTCCGACACCGGTCGTCACACCGCAGCCGACCAGGCAGGCCTGCTCGAGCGGGAAGTCGTTCGGAATCTTGACGAGGGCGGCTTCGTGAACGATGGCCTCTTCGGCGAACGTCGCGAGTCCGCCGACGGCGCCGAACATGCGGCTGCCGTCGCTGCGCACGAAGGGGAAGCGGCTCATGCCGATGGCCTGACCGCGCTCGCACACGAAGGGCTGGCCGTTCAGGCAGAAGAAGCACTCTCCGCAGATCGGCACGAAGTTGCCGATCACATGGTCACCGGCCTTGAGACCGGTCTTGCCCTCGAAGGCGGAGACGACCACGCCGGCGCCCTCGTGCCCGAGGATGGAACCGGGGGGGATGGGCAGCTTGCCCTCCCAGATCGACAGGTCGGAGTGACACACCCCGCTCGCGACCCATTTCACGTGAACCTCGCCCGGCTGGGCAGGCGCATCGAGGGTCAGCTCTTCGACGGACATCGGCTCGTGGTTGGCGGTGAAGACGCAAGCTTTCATGGCCGGGGTCCATAGCGAACACCCCGGACAAAGGGAAATTTTAGGGTCCGGCTCTGCTTGTACGCAGCGTGACACGGGAGATAGTGTTGCCGGCCCTGCCTGACCGAGGACAGGGCTCGGCCGCGGGGCCGAACGCTGACCGGGGGGTCCGGCGACCACCAGCTTCGAATGAGTATCGAGTCCTCAGAGCATCCGGCGCACGCGCCCGGCCAGCGAGATTTCGACGGCGTCGAAGCGCGCCTCGAGCGCCAGACGCTGATGGCGACGATCGCCACGCGTTTCATCTCCGTGCCCGTCGAAGAGGTCTTCACAGCGATCGCAGACTCGATGTCGGCCATTGGCCGCTATGCCGAGCTCGATCGCGTGGCGCTCGCGATCTTCGACGAGAAGTACGAGCGCTGGTCCATCGACCACGACTGGCACAGCCCGGAGCTGTGGTCCCTCAAGGGACTCGTCGAGCACGTCGCGCCGTTTCGCTGGGGACTGCCCCAGATCATCGCCGGCGCCCCCGTCGAGGTGCTGCGACCCGACTACCTTCCCCGGCTGGCCGCCAACGAATCGCTGCTGATGCGCGGCCTCGGCATCGGCGCGTCGCTCCTGCTTCCGGTCCACCACCGCGACCGCGTCATCGGGTTCGTTTCGGCCTCGACGTCCCGCCCGCGCGACACGCCGTGGCCGCGCGCGTTCTACGAGCTGCTCGACCTGCCCGCCCGGATGATGATCCACGCGCTCGACCGCACCGTGGCCGAGAAGCGCCTGCGCGAAAGCCAGGCGCGCTGGACGAGCCTGTGCGACAGCAACGTCGTCGGTGTGTTCTCGCTGCGCGCCGGCGACACGGCCATCATCGACTGCAACGAAGCGGGGCTGCGCCTGGTCGGCCGCACACGCGACGATCTCGCGACCGGCGGCATTGCGTGGCGCGACTACACTCCGCCCGAGGAGCGCGCCACCGACGTCCGCATGCGCGGCATCCTCGAGCGCACGGGCCGCGTGATGCCGTGGGAAAAGCAGGTCTCGCGCCCGGACGGCAGCACCGTGCCGGTGCTGTGCTCCCTCACCTCGCTGCAGCCCCAGTCGGACGAGCTGTTGTCGATCGGCATCGACCTTTCGTCGCGCCGGCGCCTGGCCGAAGAGCTGCGCCGCCGCGACGAGATCGACCGCCTCCACGGCGAGCTCTCGCGCCGCCTTCTCGACCTCAAGGGCGAGGGCATCGAGGACGCCGTGCGCGAGGCGCTCTCGATCGTCGCCGACCGGTTCGGCTTCGACGGTGTGGTCGTCTGCGACGTGGACTCCGAGCTGGAGACGGCCACGCGACGCACGTGGTGGAACCGCCCGGGAGTCGCGGAAGCCGATCCCGAAGTGACGATCTCGCTGGTGCGCCGCTCGTGGTGGCGCGAGCGCCTGCGCGCGGGAAGGACGAGCTACATCTCGGGGCTCGAGTCGCTGCCCGAGTCCGCCCGCGCCGAACGCGAAGCGATGATCCGCTTCCACCTTCAGTCGTGCATCAGCGTGCCGCTGCTGCCGGGCGGAACGCTGCGCGGGTTCATCCTGTTCTACGCGGGCCAGAAGATGGCGCTGGCCGACGACCTGCTGGCGACGCTGCGCGTGTTCGGCGACATCGTCGCCAACGCGTTCGAGCGCCTGCGCATCGATCGCGAGATCGACGGGGCGGTGGCCGCCCTCGAGCGCCGCGTCGAGCTGCGCCGCGCGCAGCTCGAGGCGAGCAATGCCGAGCTGGAGGCGTTCGCCTACTCGGTGTCCCACGACCTGCGCGCGCCGCTGCGCACCATCGACGGCATGTGCACCGTGCTGCGCGAAGACTGGGCGAACGAGCTCGGCGACGAGGCCGTACGGCTGCTCCGGCGCATCCAGGGTGCGGTCCAGCGCATGGGGCACCTGATCGACGGACTGCTGCAGCTTTCACGGGTCGTGCGCACCCAGATGGAGTGGCATCCGGTCGCGCTCTCGGACCTGGTCGAAGGCATCGCCGAGGAAACCCGCCGCCGCTATCCGGACCGCGAGGTGGACGTGCGCGTCGTGCCGGGGCTGCGCATCGACGGTCACGCGCGCCTGCTGCGGGTCGCGTTCGAGCAGCTCCTCGACAACGCGTTCAAGTTCACGGGCCAGCGCGGCAGCGGAGCCGTCGTCGAGATCGACGCGGAGGAAGTCGGCGGCAAGACGCGCGTGCGCGTGCGCGACAACGGCGTCGGCTTCGATCCGGACTTCGCCCGCAAGCTGTTCGGCGCGTTCCAGCGACTGCATGGCGTCGAGGAGTTCGAGGGACACGGCATCGGCCTTGCGATGGTCGAGCGCGTCGTGCGCATGCACGGCGGCGCGGCGCGCGCCGAGGGCACCCCGAACGAAGGCGCCACGATCTTCCTCGAGTTCCCGCCCGCCCCTGCTGCCTCTTCCGTCCTCGAGGAGCCGGCTCCGGGAGCACGCGAATGAGCGACATGCTCGCCACTTCGCTCGCCTCGGTCCGCGCCATGCTCGCGCGCACCGAGGGCGACCCGCCGGCGCGCGAGCGTCAGGTCCAGTTCCAGGAGCTGATCGCCGGGCTCGCGAGCGAGTTCATCGGGCTTGCCGGCAGCGAGCTCGACGAAGCCCTCGGCCGCTCGCTCGAGCGCATTGCGAAGTTCGTCGGCGCCGAGCGCGCTGCCCTCGTGGAGCTCGATCGCGTGACGCACCTCCTGTCGGTGACTCATGAATGGGCGTCCGAGAACCAGCCGGCCGTGCTGCGCTCGATCCACGGCATGCGCGTGATGAAGTGGTCGGCCGAAAGGCTGCGCAGCGGAGCGGTGCTGCACGTCGAAGACCCACGCGACCTTCCGGCCGAAGCCGACGAGGAAAGGCGCGGCTGGACGCTCTTCGGGCTGCAGTCGATCCTCGCCATCCCGGTGCGCACGCGCGACGCCGAGCTGCTCGGCATGGCGGTGTTCGCGACGACGACGCGCAAAGCCGCGTGGCAGGTCGACCAGAGGCCGCTCTTCGATCTGGCGGCCGAAATGCTGCGCAATGCGTACGAGCAGCAGCACTTCCGCGCCGAGCTCGAGCGCGCCGAGCTGCGTCTCACCAAGCTCCTCGAGTCCGGGGCCATCGGGATCCTGTCGGCCGACGGCGAAGGCCGCATCTGGGAAGCCAACGACGCCGCCCTGCTCGTCGTCGGTGCGTCGCGCCGCGACATGGAGGAAGGCCGTCTGCGCTGGGACGTGCTGACGCCGCCCGAGTATCTGCCGATGACGCAGGGCGCGCTCGAGCAGCTCGAGCGCAGCGGCTGCAGCGAGCCCTGGGAGCAGGACATCTACCGGGCCGACGGCTCGCGTGTGTCGATCCTCGTCTGCGTGGCGCGCGTTGCCGAAACACCCGAACGATTCCTCATCTACGCGGTGGACATCACCGTCGACAAGAAGGCCCAGCGCGAGCTCTCGCTGCGCAACCGCCTCGCCCGGCTGATCACGCTGTTCTCGACGCGGCTGATCGCGGTCGCGCCCGCGCGTATCGCCGAGACGATCGAGGAGGCCCTGCGCGAAACGGCCGGCGTGCTCGGCATCGAGCGCTGCAGCGTCTGGATCGACGCCGAGGAGAAGCCCGGGTACTCGCGCCTCGAGCTCGTCTGGGACCGCGACCGCCGCTTCGCGAGGCCCTACGAGTTTCCGCTGCTCGACCGGTCGCGCTTCGTGAAGTGGAGCGAGGACTTCCGCAACCGTCGCGCGATGGTCGTCCACGACTGCACGCGGGAATTCGCCGAGGACTCGCTCGAGCGCAGGTTCCTCGAGGGCAACGCGGTGCGCTCGGGCGTCGCCGTCCCGCTCATCGGCGGCGAACAGGCCATCGGCTTCATCACGTTCGGCAGCAGCAAGGTCCTGGTCTGGCCCGAAGCGACCGTGTCGCTGCTGTGCGTGATCGGCGAGATCCTCGCGGCCGCGATCGTGCGCGGGCGCATCGACGAGAAGCAGCGCCGCGTGCACGCGGACCTGGAGCAGCGCATCGCCCTTCGCACCGATCAGCTCGAGAGCGCCAACCGCGAGCTCGAGGCGTTCAGCTACGCCGTCTCCCACGACCTGCGCGCGCCGCTGCGCAGCGTGGACGGGTTCAGCCGCATCCTCGTCGAGGACCATGCGGTGGGGCTGCCGGCCGACGCACGCGACGTGCTCGACCGCATCCGCGCGACCAGCCAGCGCATGGGCGACCTGATCGACGCGCTGCTGCGCCTGTCGCGCATCACGCGGTCCGAGCCGCAGTTCGAGCGAACCGACCTGTCGGCGATCGCGCGCGACCTGGCGGCATCGATCGCGGCCGGCGACGAGGGCCGCTGCGTCGAGTTCCGCATCGAGGACGGCATCGTCGTGGACGGCGAGCCGCGGCTGCTGACGGCGATGATGGACAACCTGCTGCGCAACGCGTGGAAGTTCACGGGGCCGAAGCCGCGCGCCCTGATCGAGTTCGGAATCGAGCGGCAGGCCGGGCGCCGCGTCTACTTCCTGCGCGACGACGGCGTGGGCTTCGAGCCCTCCGAAGCCGAGCGGCTCTTCGTGCCGTTCCAGCGCCTGCACGACCCGCGCGAGTTCGAAGGCCACGGCGTCGGGCTCGCGACGGTGAAACGCATCGTCGGCGTGCATGGAGGCCGCGTCTGGGGCGAAGCCCAGCCAGGGGAAGGCGCGACGATCCGCTTCACGCTCGGCGAGCGGAGCTGATCCGGGGCGAGCGCACGTAAATCGGGGACGGATCCCGATTTCGCTCCGCGATCGCGGGACCCGGCGCGCGCCGGTGTGCCTGATGCGCGAGTTGGGAAATCGGGATCCGTCCCCGATTTCTGCCCGCTTCAGCTCGTGTAGGCGGAGTTGAAGTGGACGTAGTCGGCGGTGAGGTCGCTGGTGATGACGCGCGCTGAGCCCGGGCCGCCCCCGATCCTGATCGCGAGCTCGTAGGACTCGCCTTTCATCACGCGACGCGCGGCGGTCAGCGCTTCCTCCGAGATCACGACGCCGCCGCGCACGAGAGGCGCATTGCCGATCGTCACTTCGATCGCGTTCATGTCGAACGTCGCGTCCGTGTTGCCGAGGGCCATCACGAGGCGGCCCCAGTTCGGGTCGGCGCCCGTGATCGCGCAGCGCACGAGCGGGGAGTTGGCGATGCGCCTGGCCACGCGGTCGGCTTCGTCGTCGCTGGCGGCGCCCGTGACGACGATGTCGATCATGTGCGTCGCGCCCTCGCCGTCCTTCACGACCATGCGCGCGGTTTCCTCGAGCACGGCCGCAACGGCTGCGGCGACGGGCGCGTAGCCCGCGGACTGGGTACTTTCGATCGACAGGCCGGCGACTTCGCCGGACGCCAT
>CAYYVZ010000290.1:0-6762 GCA_964475235.1 uncultured Myxococcales bacterium
CACTCCGGAGAGCACGCGCGGCAGGACGTCGGTCGCGAAGCCCGGATCGACACCCGAGGTGAGGAACGAGCTGCGACCTTTTGCGCAGGCCTCGGCGAGCCGGTCGCGAACCTCGGGAAAGAACGAGGCCGGATGCACCAGCGGAACGACGGAGCTCGACACGACGTTCTTGCCGGATTCGAGGATGCGGCAGATGTCTTCGATGGCCTCGAAGGGCCTGAGGTCGGCCGTCGCGGTGTAGCAGACGCAGTCGGCGTCGCTCGCGAGCAATGCGTCGGAGTCGTTGGTGGCGAGCACCCCGGTCGTACCGCGATCGCAGAAGGTTCCGGCGTCGCGGCCGGCCTTGGACTCGCTGTGGACCCACAGGCCGCCAAGCTCGAGGTCCGGATGGTCGATGATGTGCCGGAGCGCGTAGGCCCCGACGTTTCCCGTGCTCCACTGAATGACTTTGAGGCTCATGGCGCGGGTTCGTAGCGGTCACGCGATGGCGGGTCCATCCGTCATCCGTCCTTGGGCCGACCTGCGTAGACGTCGCAACGTGCGTTCCCGGGCATCCTCGGTTCCGGAAATGCACTGCGGCCCGACGCCGACTGACCCGTCGGCCCGGACGCGGTCTCCTTTCCGTATTCCACGGCGCTGGAATCGCCCCGGCCTCCCGGCTAGAACACGTTCCAGCCCGGGCACCCGACCCTGCTTTTCGAAGCGCGGCAGGCCCCCGACCCCCAACGCCGGGCTCCCTCAGGGAGCCGGCGCGAGAAGGAGACGCCACCTTGAAGCTCGACCTCTTTGCGATGCCCACCATCCCGTCGACCAACGAGGAGCGCGGCACCCTGCGCCCCATCGGCCGCAACACCGAGCGCTACCAGATGATGCTCGAGGAGCTCCGCTCCCTCGTCATCCACGCCGACCAGCTCGGCGTCGATGCGTTCTCGACCACCGAGCACCACTTCCACACGGAGGGCGGCGAGGTCTCGGTCAACCCCGTGCTGCTCTACGCCGACTTCGCCGCGCGCACGCGCAACATCACGTTCGCGCCGATGTCGATCGTGCTGCCGACGGCCGACCCGATCCGCGTCGCCGAAGACATCGCGATCCTCGACCAGCTCACCAAGGGGCGCGTCGCCGTCGCGTTCGCACGCGGCTACCAGAAGAAGTGGATGAAGGTGCTCGGCCAGGGCGCCGAGTCGGCAACCGGCCAGGGCGACAAGGGCGACCAGGCCAACCGCGACATCTTCGACGAGAAGCTCGAGATCGTGCAGAAAGCGTGGACCGAAGACTGCTTCTCGTACGACGGCCAGCATTACAAGGTGCCCTTCCCTTACGAAGGCATCGACGGCTGGGCCGCGCCGGAGTGGACGCGCGCGTACGGCAGCGAAGGCGAGATCGACGACAACGGGATCATCAAGAAGATCGGCGTCGTCCCGCGACCCTACCAGCATCCGCATCCGCCAATCTGGGCGCCGTTCACGTTGTCGGAGAAATCGCTGATCGACTGCGCGCATCGCGGCATCATGCCGTGGGTCTTCGAGTCGTCGCCCGAGGGTTTTCTCAAGTGGGCGAAGCTCTACCAGAACGAAGCGCAGAAAGGCGGACACAACCTGAAGCTCGGCCAGAGACTCGGCGCCGTGCGCGCAATCACGATCGGCAAGACTCGCGAAGAGGCGTTCGAGCTCGCTGCGAAGACGACGGGCTACGAGTACCACCACTACTTCAACCTGTTCGGTTTCGGCGAGGTATTCCGCTCGCCGGAGGACGACACGACCAAGCGCCCGCTCAAGTTCGCCGACGAGAAGGCCGCCACCAAGCGCATGATCGAAAAGGGCTACCAGCTCTGCGGCACGGTCGACGACGTGAAGAAGCAGCTCGCGGCGCTCGTGAAGTGCCACGGCGACGGCGACCTCGAGTGGATCTCGTGGAACTTCTTCTACCAGGGAACCGTGTCCACCCAGATCCAGTCCGATCAGCTCGAGCTCTTCGTCACCAAGGTGTTGCCCGAGTTCCACTACTGACGCGCGAGCGAGAGCTCCGAGCCGGCGAGGAGCGAGTCCGGTTCCGATGCGGAAGGAGCGCGCAGCGCGACGGGTGAGATAGGACTATGGAACGAGTACGCACGATCGCCGAGAAGGTCTCGAACTGGGGCCGCTGGGGCAAGGACGACGAGCGCGGCACGCTCAACCTCATCACGCCCGAAGTGGTGAAGCGCGCGACGGCGTGCGTGCGGCGCGGCGACGTCTTCAGCCTCGGGCTCTCGCTCGGGCCCGAAGGTCCGCAGACGGGATCGGTGATCGGCCGCTTCAATCCCCAGCACTACATGACGGCGATCGGGTCACTCATCGGCGACGACCCGCGCGGCTTCTGCTACTCGGACGACGTGCTCTCGCTGCCGCTGCAGTCGTCGACGCAGTGGGACAGCCTCGCGCACGTGCACTACGACGGGAAGCTCTACAACGGCTATCCGTCCGCCGACGCGCTCGGCCCGAACGGCACGACGCGCAACGGCATCGACAAGCTGGCATCGGCCGGCATCGTTTCGCGCGGCATCCTCGTGGACCTCGCGCGCCATCGCGGCGTCGATCGCATTCCGCCGGGTACGGCGATTCGTCCGTCCGAGCTCGACGATGCGCTGGCGGCCCAGGGGTCGAAGCTGCTGCCCGGGGACATCCTCGTGATGCGTACGGGACACCTGTCGGTGTTCACGAAGGACGGAGACCGCGAAACCTATCTCTGGCAGGGTCCCGGCCTCGGCCTCGACGCGGCGGAATGGATTCGCGCGCGCGACCTCGCCGCCGTCTGCTCGGACACGACGGCCGTCGAAGTGATGCCGTGCGAAGACCCGACGCTGCTCTACCCCCTCCACCTGCTCTGCATCCGCGACATGGGCCTGCCGTTCGGCGAGATGTTCGACCTCGACGAGCTCGCGGCCGACTGCGCAGCCGACGGATGCTGGGAGTTCCTGCTGAGCGCCCCGCCGCTCAAGGTGACGGGCGGGATCGGGTCGCCGATCAATCCTCTCGCGATCAAGTAACCGCGGGCCCGTTAGCTCACGACGGCGTAGCCAACGACACCAGCGGCCCTCCCGCATGCGCACGTCGGAAGGTTAGGAAGAACACGTTCGCCGTACGGAGTATCAGTTCTTCCTAACCCCTAGTCCTACTTTGGCGGTTGGTTGCCACCTCTCGAAGTGGAGTTGGGCATCCGCACTGTGGGAGGCGGGGGACTTGCGCCCCGTGGACGTCTGGGAGCGCTGATACTCACATGCGGATCGTCGTCGTCGTCAGCGATGACGGCGACGGCCACGATGGCGGCCACCAGTCCGGCGATCGCGAGCGACGGCCCGAGGATCGATGCCTTGGGTGGTTCCGGCACCAGCCGCTCCATGCGCTCTACCCAGGCCCGCGTGAGTTCCATCTGCGCGGCGGTGGCCTGCGTTGCACGTGGGGCACGTTGCGGCCGGCCTGCGCTCATTTCTCCGGGGTGTAGCGAGATTGGCTGCCACGCGTCGGTCAGGGACGACAAGCGCACCGAGCCGTCGAACACGATGACGGCGTAGTCGCCGCCTGTCTTTGCCCGCACCAAATACTCCGTGCCTTCCGCGCCGGCCTTGACGAACGTCGTCTGCACGGCGAACGCGCCGCGGATCTTCACGAACACCTCGCCGATCATGTCGATGAAGGAGCCGATGCGGCCGCGCGTATTCGGTCGCATGAACACCTTGCTGCCGGAGGGAAAGCGGATCAGTGCTTCCGCGCGCGGGCCGGTGGCCACCTCGTCTCCCGGCTGCAGCACTGTCTGCGCAACGCCCGCGATCGGCGTGCCGTTGCGGTGGATCTGCACCAGCCCGGCTTCGTCGGCGCGGGCAACACGCTGCCCGTCGACCACGACGCCATCGAGCACGATCGCATCGCGACGCTCGCCCATGGTTGCGCAGCCGCCCAGCGCGAGCGCGCTCAGCCCTACCGCAAGCGCTGCCAGAGCGTGCCGCCGTCTCAGTGTTATCCGCTTGTCCTTGTCCATGGCGCCCATCTCTTGTCCATCCGTCCCATAATCCACCACGCCAGGCCGAACGCAGCCCAGGCATATGGCAGGTTGATCAGCAGTCGTTCGTTGCGACAGACCGCGACCGCGACGAGCCCGCAGCCGGACACGGCCGCCAGCACGATGGCCGCATGCCGCCAGCGTGACTGGGCCGCAGCCCAGCGTCGCGCAAAGGCGCCGGCCAGAGCCAGTAGCAGCATCAGTGCGAGCGAGCCCATTGTTCCGAGCGACCGTACCGATTCGCCGCGTACGATCGCGTCGATCTGCCCGGCCAGCAGTTCCACACCCCAGCGCTGGTCGCGGCGCGAGATGCCGAACACGTCCCGGTCGCGCATCTGCAGGCCGACGAGCACGATCTTGCCCTGCACGGCCGTCCGCGCGGCGGCATCGCGGTCGTCGAGCAAGCGCTCGTAGGCGATGCGTTGCGGCGGTTCACGCAAGGTGGGGGCCAGCGCGGGGTCCAACAACTGCAGTGCCACGAGGTCTCCGCTGCGGATCGCCTCGCAGCCTGGCTGCGGCGCGCGCACCGTTTCCGCCATGGAGAACGGAACGTCGGGCGAGCGCTCCTCTTGCACGAGGCGCGTGCGCAGCTCACGTTGCGGCTCGTCGATGGCCTCGACTCGGCCACCGCCACTGAAAGCGGCCAGTGCCAGCGACGGGAACAGGATCTGCCCGCGCTGCACGGCGAGCGGCATCGCGCGCGCATAGCCAAGTTGCTGCCCGGTGCAGGCGATGGCGCTGCCGGCGACTGCAGCGAAGCGCGGCAGCAGCAGCGGCCGGTCGCCTTCCATCCGTTGTACGGCGAAGACTACTGGCACAGGCTTCACGGCGTCAATTGCGGCTACCAGCGCGTCGTCGTCCGACGGTGCGCCCTGGCGCTCCAGAAAGAAGTCGAAGGCGATCGTCTTCGCCCCGCTTGCGGCCAGCGTGCGAACCAGCTGCGCATGCTCGCGTCGCCAACTCGCATCGAAGGGCCGGCCCACGTGTTCTTGCGTCGCCTCGTCGATGGCCACCAGCACCACCTCGCCGCTCCATGGCGCGCTGCGGCCGATGCCAGCGAGCCACATCGTCGCGCTCGCGATGCGGGTGTCGATCCCCGCTACGTCCAGCAGTGCCACCCAGGCCGCGAGGAAGATCGCGAGCCCGACGCCTGCACCGGTCCATTGCGCGAGGCGCTGCGAGCGGATGCCTGCTTCCAGGCGACGTCTCACTTCCTCGTCGGAGAGGCCCTGGATCGTTTCGATCAACGCATTCAGGCACACCTTGAGCGCGAAGTGATAGAGCGGGAGGCAGTTCAGCGGGCGCAACCCTTCGAGGTCGACCGGTAGCCCCGCTCCGGGCGGTTGAGCGCCGTCCACCAGCACCGGCACCACGCGGTGGCCCAGAGTGAGCGCGCGCGACAGCTCGTGGCGCACGTAGTCGTCGCCGTGCGAGCGCTGTTGCAGCATCTCGCTCCATCGGGGCCCGATGACGGCAACCACGAATTCGGCCGTGTCCAGCCGCTCGTTGATCTTGCGCTCGAAGTTCTCGCCATAGTCGATGTCTTCAATGTCCATGAAGACATTCTGCTTGCCGAAGCGCGCCGCCAGCCGGTCGTGAATCAGCAGTGCATGTACGATGCTGTCGTCGCGTCGGTAGCTGATGAAGACCTTCATGGACGCTGGCTCCGCAGCCGACGGGCTCCCACCATAGCCGCCGGGTGCACTGTCGCCAAGGCGCCCGAAGTCTGCGACCAACGGCAAAGCTCGCGTCGGCCGCGCGAGCTCGTGACATCGAGTGTCCCGCCTGCGTGCTTCGCGCGTTCGGAAGTTCGAACGACCGTTCCCGTTCGGGAGTGACCAGATGCACACGTATTACCGAGCGTGACTGATTGTGCGGAGCGGGGACGGAAGCCGTGGGCCTTTCGCCGCCAGGCGACGAATGTCAGCGAACGGGGAAACCTCCGACGCAGCAAGTGTTCCTGTCGTACACTTGCTCGCCTCACGTCGATTACGTCGCTGAGACGGATGCACTTCGACGCAACGTGACCACGCTGATCGAATCCATGGACCTGCGCGTGGTCACCGGTGAAGATCTCGGCGGCGGCGTTCTCACCCCGGAAGTCATCGATAGAATCGAGAACGCCGATGCAGTGAGCGCTCTCGTCAGTCCCTGGGAGGAGGACGGCGGACCGAAATCTGAGTACTGCGCTCCCTGTTCTCCTGCTCTCCTGCTGTTTGAGTCTGCCTTTGTACGTTATGTAAACCAGACCACCCGCCGCGTCCGCACGGCGCATGCAGCGGGAAATTCCACGGGATGATGTGCCCGCACACGCCGTGCGCCTCGCGCAGCGTGTACGTAAGACGACTTCGGCAACCTGCGAGATGTCGACGGCGCTGGTGTCGCCGATGGGCTTGCCATTGTCGAGGGACTCGATCTGCGCGAGCTCGTCGCGGTGCTTCAGGATCGGGTCGGAGATGCGCAGCAGCACGCGACCGCGCTCGCGTGTGCTCATCTTCGACCAGGGGCCCGACTCGAACACACGGCGCGCGGCCTTGACGGCGAGATCGATGTCGGCCTTGTCGCCTTCGGCGACGCTCGTGAGCACTTCCTCGGTCGAGGGATCGACGGTCTCGAAGGTCTTGCCGCTAACCGAATCGACGAAGCGACTGTCGATCAGGAGCTTTCCCTGCTTGCGGGCGCTCGAGGCCGCGGTCTACCGCGACACCGTCGCGGCTCGCCGGCGCC
>CAYYVZ010000291.1:0-6741 GCA_964475235.1 uncultured Myxococcales bacterium
GCCAGAGACACACGTCGTTCGCGGGTCGCCCTGCTGGAGACAACGGCTGCCAGCGGGTAGTGGGATGCATGATGCAGACAGCTGTGCGAGCGCTGATTCCCGGGCTACTGCTGGCCGTCTCGTTCTCGACCGGTACCGAGGCGGCTCCCTGCCTGCAGGACGCCTTCGGCGCGCCCGTCGAATGCACGGCTTCGGATGTGTCGATCGTCACGGTTTCCGACATGCAAGTCGGCGACTTCTGCGAGTTCGAGGGGGACGTCCTTTCGTTCGATGCAA
The DNA here is from genome assembly GCA_964475235.1 of uncultured Myxococcales bacterium. Lineage (GTDB taxonomy): Bacteria > Desulfobacterota > Binatia > UBA1149 > CAITLU01 > DATNBU01. The sequence goes on from CAYYVZ010000291.1 coordinate 277, forward strand.
CGTTCGAAATCGCCGCGCAGAGTCAGAAACGCTACGACGTAGGTCTCTACGTGGGAGTCGACGGCCAGGCTCTGACCGGGACGTGCACCGTCGCGGTGCTTCCGACGGGCCCGGCGCCGTTCACGAGTCTGGATGGAGACAGCTGCGGCGACGTAGACGGGCCGGCGAACCTGCTCGTGAGAATCACGAACGTGGTCGCTGAGTGCAGGGATATCGACGGCGACGGGTTCTTCGACGTCGCGGCGTGCGCGAGCTGGGCCCAGAGCGCTTCTTCGGTCTGCAACGGACCGGACGATGCCGTTCCCGGTTCGGCATCCAAATGCGGCTGCTCGATTCTCGATCTCGGCCTCGAGCTCCCTTCTTGCGACACCAACGCCGACTGCCCGCCGGACGGCATCCCTTGCTCGGACGAGATCTGCGACTACGGCGATCCGCGCCAGGACCCTTTCGGCTGTGTATCGGTCCCGAACAGCGCGAACTGCGAAGACGGCAACTTCTGCAACGGCGAAGAAGTCTGCGACGGAGCCCTCGGCTGCATCGCCGGAACCCCGCCGAGCTGCGACGACGAAGTCGAATGCACGGTCGACAGCTGCTCTGTGCAGCAGGACAGTTGCGTTCATGACGACGGCTCCTGCCCCGGATCGACGACCACGCTTCCGCCGACGACTACCACCATCGCAACGACGACCACCACCATTGCAACGACGACGACCAGCATCGCCACCACGACCACCACGCTGGAGCCGGTCTGCGGAGACGCCAACGGTGACGGGAACGTCACCGCGGGCGATGCCCAGTCGATCCTCAGGGCTTCGGTCGGAAGCGGCGGTTGCACGCTGCAGCCGTGCGCATGCGATGCGGACAGCAGCGGGTCCGTCACCGCCGGCGACGCGCTCGCCGTCCTGCGGAAGTCCGTCGGCCTGCCGGTGGTACTCGCCTGTTCGTGCGGCTCCTGAGCCGCAGCAGCGAGCTCACTACCCACCGGCCAGGATGGCATCGACGGGAACGACGCCGTGCGCTGGCCGTCCGGCCCCTTACTCCGGCTCCATCCTGTAGATGCTGTTGTTCCCGTTGATGATGTAGATCTCGCCGCGCGCGTCCTCGCCCCACGAGTTCACTCCGGTGAACGTCGCGCCTGCCGACCTCGCGTCGTCGGTGCGGTCGGTGAAGTCGGTGAGCACTCCGCCGACCACCTCGAACGTGTGGATGTAGGCCGCGCACAGGTCCGAGAAGAAGTAGGTTCCCGCGAGATCCGGCATCGCGCAGCCGCGGTAGGCGTACCCGCCCATCACGGCGCAGGGGCCGCCGTGCGGATACTCGTGAATCGGCATCGTGAAGCCCGTCGGCGGTTCGGGGCACGGTCCGTTGTGGCACGTCGTGCCCTCGAAGATGTTCCAGCCGTAGTTCTCGCCGCCCGTGCTCGACACCGGCGCGTAGTTGATCTCCTCGCGGTCTCCCGCGCCGACGTCGCCGATGTAGAGATCGCCCGTGAGTCGGTCGAAGCTGAAGCGCCACGGATTGCGCAGGCCTTTTGCCCAGATGTACTCGAGGTCGCTGGTGCCGTCCACGTAGTGCGGATTGGTCGGCGGCACGGTCGCGAAAGGCGCAGTGTCGTGATCGACGTCGATGCGCAGCAGCTTGCCGAGCATCGATGCATCGTCCTGGGAGTTCGGCCCGCCGCCGTCGCCCATGCTCCAGTACAGATAGCCGTCGCTGCCGAACTGCAGCTGGCCGCCGTTGTGGTTGGCGGCGCCCGGATGCGGCACCACCAGGAGCTCCTCGCGCGTGGATTCGTCGGCGAGCTCCGGATCGCCCGAATCCACCTCGTAGCGCGCGAGCACGAGATCGCCCGAGTTGTTCGTGTAGCTGACGTAGAAGCGGCCGTGGGTTTCGTAGTCGGGGTCGAACGCCATGCTGAAAAGGCCGCGCTCGCCCGTCAGCGTCGTCAGGTCGCTGATGTCGAGGAACGCCGCGGCGTTCACCGAGTTGTCCACGAGGTGGAGCACCCGGATGTAGCCGCCCCTTTCGACCACGAACAGTCGCGTGGGATCGAGGCGCGGCGCGGTGAGGAACACCGGCGCCTGGAAGTCGTTGCTCACGAAGATCGCGTCGATCGACGTTCCTGCGGCCGGAGCGATGCCGCTGCAGAGCGCGCTCTCGTCTTCGAGCTGGCAGAACTGCGAGCAGCCGTCGCCGTCCATCAGGTTGCCGTCGTCGCATTCCTCCGGCTGCTCGGAGTCGCCGTCGCCGCACTCCGGCGGGTAGTCGCAGACGCAGGAGTCGTTGCAGAGGGCCGGACAGATCGCGTCGTCGCCGTCCTCGCATTCCTGGGTCGGCCCGGCGATCGCGTCGCCGCAGACCGGCGAGATCGCGCGCACCAGCTCTTCGACTGCGTCCTCGTCGATCGCGCTGACGGCGTCGAGATCGCCGGTCGTCGTGCAGCCGCCGCTCGTCTCGGCCTTGGAAAAGCCCGAGACGAGGCGCTCGTACGCCATCGTCAGGCATTCGGCGCCGGGGCCCGCACTGCGCGAAGCGGCCTTGCCGTAGCAGCCGAGCCGGCTCTGGATGTGTCGGCCGGCGCTCTTCATCTTCGAGCCGGCGCAGGCGCGCGCCTCCTCGGTCGGATCGGGAGCGAGAAGCGCATCGATGGCAGAACGGGCCGCGTCCACGATGCCCTGCGCACCCGCCTCGTCATCGGTCGTGACACAGCCGCCGGCGAGCTCGGCCTTGTCGAACGCAGCGACGAGCTTTCCGGCCGCCTTCGACGTGCATTCCGGATCGACGACCTCGCCGCTGCGAAGCGCACTCGCATGGCACGAGAAGAGCGCCCTGGCGTACTTGGCCGCCGCCTTCGACTTGGAACCGCCACAGCGATCGGCGGCGGGATCGGCGTGAGCTGCGACGGCCGTCACGACGGTCACTGCGATCAACGTGGCGAGCACCCTGCTCCCGATCATGTGGAACCCTCCCGCGCGACTTCCCCCGTCGCACCGCTGACCCTTTCTTATCGCCCGAAGATTCGTTCGAGGCCAGCCCGATTCGACGACGGCAGAGCCTGAATGCGGACTCAGCATCGACCTTGTTCCTGCCAGCGATCCTTCTGTCTGGATACGTCGCTCCGGCCTTTTGGATCGCTTCCTCCAGTGCTAACGGAAGCTCATGAAGACGATCGAGACCGACGACGCCCGCGCTGGCCTGCAGGCCCTGCTCGAGCACAGCTCCGCGGCGGCAGGCTCCGCCCTGGCGGATTCTGTCGCATTCCCGCCGCGCCGAATGAGCGCCGACGAGCTGTTCGAGTTCTGGCGCGGCGTGCGACTCGTGGCGATGACGACGGTGGGGCCGGGCGGGCAACCGCACACGGCGCCGGTTCACGCCGAGCTTCACGGGCCCGTGCTGCGCGTTCTCGTGTACGAGGACGCCGTGCGTCGCCGCGATCTCGTCACCAACTCGCGCGTGTCGTTCACGACATGGAATAGCGACGGTGCGGTCGCGATTCTCTACGGTCGCGCCAGGGAGCTCGAAGCGAGCCTGCGCCCGGCTCGTACTTCACAAGCTGGCCGCGAGCGCAAAGTCGTGGAAGTCGAAGTGCGGCTCACTCGCATTTATGCGATGGCAGCCAAGAGGGTCTGCGGCGAGAATCGCTGAACGGCCCCGCCGGTGCACAGGAACGGCGGTTCGACCTGGTCCGGCACCGTTGCCGCGGCGGACAACCGCTGGACGGCCGGCGGTCGCCGTGGCATGTGGTGGACCGATGTCCACGCTCGCAGTGGTCGCCGAAACGGCGAGTCGGTCGAACCTCGAGTTCATCGTTTGCGGCGGCTATGCGGTCAATGCGTACCAGGTCATCCGCAAGACCGGAGACATCGACATCGTCGTACGAGAACGCAATGAAACTGCACGCGATCCGATCCTCCGGGGATCGACGCATGCGCCAGGACGCTCTGGACATTCTCGACCTGGCTGAACATGCGCGAATCGATCTCGAAGGCCCGGTCTTCCAGGATCTTTGCGATCGCTATGCCGATGGCCAGATTCGTGACAGGATCCTCGGGTATGCGGGAAGGCCGACGAGCTGACCGTCGCGAAGACGCCCTGCACCTTCCAGTGCCAACCCGACCGCTCGCGGAACCCGCGGTCGCGTCGGTGGAAATGATCCTGGCTGCCAGCGCAGAGATGCTTCCGGTGTGGAATGCCGACGCGGGGAACGAAGAGCGGCGACTGGCCCGGAAGAGCGGCGAGCGTTTTTCGATTCGGGATCCCGATACCGACTGAGCTTACCGACCACCCTTTTCATTTGAAGCCGCAGCCCGGACCGGCCTAGTCTCCCCGCATGCTCTTCCCGGGTCGCGGCCTGGCGCTCTCGCTGGTCATCGTCGTTTCGGCGCCGGCCTGTGCCGGGGAGACTCCGGGGCCGCCATCCGGCCAGGGCGCGATGATCGAATCCATTCGCAGGAACGCCGAAGTCGCCGACATCCCGATCGGCGACGACACGATGAAAGCCGTCGCTTCGGTCGATCGCGTGGACTTCGTTCCCGACGATCTCCGGTCGCGCGCTTACGACGACTCCCCTCTGCCGATCGGGCACGGCCAGACCATTTCCCAGCCCTACATCGTCGCGCTGATGACGGAGCTCGCCAGGGTGAAGCCCGGCGACAAGGTGCTCGAGGTGGGAACGGGCTCCGGCTACCAGGCCGCGATTCTCGCGAGGCTCGCCGGCAAGGTCTTCACCATCGAGATCGTCGATCCGCTCGCGAAGCAGGCGGCCGAGCGGCTGAAGAAGCTCGGATATGCGAACGTCACGGTGAGAAGCGGCGACGGATACGCGGGCTGGCCGGAGGAAGCTCCCTTCGACGCCATCGTCGTCACCGCGGCTCCCGAGAAGACACCGCCGCCTCTCATCGAGCAGTTGAAACCCGGCGGACGCATCGTCATTCCACTCGGCAAGGGGCTTCAGGAGCTGTTCGTGCTGGAGAAGTCGGCGGACGGGAAGACGGCGCAGCAAGCCGTGCTGCCCGTGCGGTTCGTCCCGCTGACGGGGAAGCGCTGATTCGGCAATTCGGGGACGGGTACAAATTCCGGGAGGGCACGGCTCGTAGCCGGACCGGCGTTGTCCGGAACCGTTTCGTCAGTTCGGCCCTGCGGCCGGTTTCGCCATGAGCGCGCGTTCGATCGTCGCGCCTTCCTCGAGCAAAGCCTGGTACTCCATCACGAGCCGCGGCCGGCGCATTCCCACCACGCCCGTGAGCTTTCCCTCGCGCGCGAACAACGCAACGAAGCGGAAGTCCTCGAAGACCCCGTCCACCAGATGCACCTCGTCGTCGGGACCCGGGTGGCCGCACATCTGGATCTTCACGCCGAACTGGTCCGTCCACACGTAGGGAACGGGATCGTAGGGCTCGACACCGTCCTGGCCGCGCAGAAGTCGCAGCGCGGCGGCGCGACCCATCGCGCTCGCGTGCGTCCAGTGCTCGATGCGCACGCCGAAGCCGGCGCGGCGAAGGCTTTTCCAGCGCGCGACGTCGCCGGCCGCGACGATGCCGGGCGCCGCCGAGCAGTACTCGTCGCAGAGCACGCCGTCTTCGAGGGTAAGTCCGGAGCTTTCGAGCCACGCCGTCTCGGCCTGCACGCCGACACCGACCACGAGCACGTCGCACGAGATCGTCTTGCCGTCGCCGAGCCGCAGGCGCTCGACACGCTTGCCTCCTTCCACCGCGACGAGAGTCGTCGCGCAGCGCATGTCCACGCCGTGGTCGCGGTGCAGCAGCGAAGCGAGGCCGCCGAGGTGACGGCCGAGCGCGCGCACCATCGGCGCAGCGAGCGGCTCGATGACGGTGACGTCGAGGCCGCGCTGGCGGCAGGTGGCGGCGACCTCGCAGCCGATGAAACCCGCACCGATCACGCAGACGCGCGGAGCACCGCGAAGCGCCGCCGATTCGAGGTCGGCACGGAGCGCGAGCGCGTCGTCGAGCGTGCGAAGATAGTGCACGCCTTCGAAGCCGTCGGCCATGTCGAGACGCCGCACGCGCGCGCCCGTCGCGATCACGAGGCCGTCCCAGGAAAGCTTCTCGCCGTCGTCGAGAGTGACGACGCGCGCGGCCGGATCGAGCGAGGCGGCGCGCGTGGCGCGGCGGAAATCGAGGTTCAGGTCGTCCAGGCCGCCGCGGCGCAGCGTGATCTTGTCGCTCTCCCACTTGCCGGCGAGGATCTCCTTCGACAGCGGAGGCCGGTCGTAAGGCATGTGGCCCTCGGCGCCCACCAGCACGATGCGCCCGTCGAAACCTTCCTCGCGAAACGCCTCGCAGGCGCGCAGTCCCGCCAGCGAAGCGCCGACCACGACGACAGTGGATCCTGGCTGAAGAGCGTCACTCATCGAAAACCCGGGACGGGTACAGGTTTCGCGAGAAAATGGCCAGCCTGTTCCGAGACCCGAATCGCAACTGCGCCGGCGGGAAATCGGGGACGGAT
>CAYYVZ010000292.1:0-6736 GCA_964475235.1 uncultured Myxococcales bacterium
GAGCCAGGTACCTGAAGAAAGCGCTGCTCGTCGCCGTGCAACGCGATGTCGCGCTGGTGCGCGGCATCCGCGCGCAGCGCCTCGCCGACGAAACGATGGAGCGAGGCGTTGCGCGCGACCTCGTGGATCGTGCGCCCGATGGCCTGGCGGGCGTCGATGTCGAGCAGCCTCGCCGCCGCCGCATTGAGGGCCATCACGTGCTCGCGGTCGTCGATCGCGAGCACGCCCTCGACCATGCTCGAAAGCACGGCCTCCTGCTCGTTGCGCTCGGCCACGAGCGTCGCGATTCGCTGGTCGAGCTCGCCCGCCATGCGCTGCAGGGCTTCGGCAACGCGCTGGACCTCGATCACCGAGCCGGACACGGGCAGGAAGCTCGCCCCTTCGCCGATCTCGCCGCGCGCATAGCGTTCCGCGACCTTCTCCAGCTCTTCGAGAGGGCGCGTCACCCGGCGTGCGACGAGTGCGCCGCACGCGAGCATCAGCACACCGACGAGCGCGACGGCTGCGGCGGCGCGGCGCTCGAGCGCGCGCTCGGCGGCCTCGACACGGCTGAGAGCGATGCCGACACGCACCACGCCGGCCGGTTCGCCACCCCGGCGCACGGCGCGAGCCGAGTACATCATGTTGGCCGCGATCGTGTCGCTGTAGCGGACGGCCGTACCGGTACCGGACGCGACGGCTGCCACCACTTCCGGCCGCGTTCCATGATTGTCCATGATGCCGGGGTCGCTGTCGGACTCGCCGAGCACGGCTCCGTCGGGTGCGACGACCGTGACGCGAAGTCCCGAGGCCTTCGCGATACGCTTGACGATCGCATCGATCGCGTGGCGGTCTCCCGCTTCGAGCGAGGCGCCGATCGCCTCTTCGACGAGGGCGGTGCTCGACGCGAGCTGGGCTTCGATCTGCGCGGAGTGCGACTGGCGCAGGAGCCACGACGCCTGCCAGGCGACCGCGAGGAGCCCGGCGGCCAGCAGCGCGCCGAGCGGCGCGGCGATCTGCCAGAACAGCCGTGTGCGTCCGATCATGAGCTTCGACCCGGCGAGCGGTTCATTCCCGGAAGCGATAACCGACGCCGCGGACCGTCTCGATGAGGCCGCCGAAGCCGCCGAGCTTGCGGCGCAGCGCCACGATCTGCACGTCGACGGCGCGCTCGGTAACCGGGTAGTTCTCGCCGCGGATGCCGTCGACGATCTGATAGCGCGTGAACACCCAACCGGGGCGTCGCGCGAGGAAGTGGAGAATGCGGAACTCGGTGTTCGTAAGTACGACTTCCGTTCCGCCGGCAAGGACTTCGTGGCGACCGGGGTGGATCTCGACGTCGTGAATCGAGATGGCCTCGTCCTCGCCCGGCGGCCGCGACTGCCGGCGCCGGAGCACGGCCTTCACGCGCGCCAGCAACACCTTCGTGCCGAAAGGCTTGGTCACGTAGTCCTCGGCGCCGAGCTCGAGGCCGGCGACGATGTCGCTCTCCTCGCCGCGCGCGGTCACCATGATGATGGGAATGTCGCGCGTCGTCCGGTCGGACTTGAGCGCGCGGCAGACCTCGAGCCCGCTCATTCCGGGGAGCATCAGGTCGAGAAGGACGAGGTCGGGGCGACTGCGACGTGCGGCTTCGACGCCTTTTTCGCCGCTGGCCGCGACGGTGACGCCGTATGTTTCCTTTTCGAGGTTGTAACGAATCAGCTCTGCGATGTCGTCTTCGTCTTCGACGACGAGTATGGAGTCCGTGGACATATGGAGGGTGTTCTCGCACACGAGGTCTGGCTTGCAAAGGTTTTCCATGGGCCTTTTCCGTGAGTTTTCGGTTAGGACGCAGGCGCAGGCAGCGGATTTTTCGAGCGCTCCGGCGGTGCGCGCGCACGGTTCTAACCATCCGCTAACACGAAGATCGGGGCTGGCTCCTGCTCGGCGGCCGTTTTAGCATCGCACGCATGACCCCGGCGGCATCGAGCCGACGGGAACCGAATGGAGGAACCCTCATGAGAACGTCCAGGTCCGTACTTCTGTCGATCGGTGGGCTCGCGCTCTGCGCGTCCATCCTGACCTTCGGCTCCGCGATGCTTCCGGCGACGGCGTTCGCGTGTCCGGGGGAAGCGAACGCCGCCGAGGGCAAGTGCGCCTGCGGCAAGGACAAGGCCGACTGCGAAGCAGCCAAGGCCGACGGAAGCTGCGGCGGCTGCGAACACGGCAAGGCCGCGGCGAAAGACGACAAGCCGTGCGCGTGTGCACCGGGCGAAGACGGCAAGTGCGCCTGCGGCGCCGACTGCCCGTCGAACCACGGCGGCAAGTGCGCGAAGGAAGGAGCGGCCGCGCCTGCCGAGAAGAAGGAGGGCGGCTGCGACCACGACCACGACAAGGGCGAAGGAGCGTCAGCCGCGCCGGCCACGGGTTCCGGCGGCGCCGGACTCGTCGCGACGGTCGATCCGGCGACGGGCGAGCTCGTCGCACCCGACGCCGCGAAAGCCGCAGGCGTGGCGGGCGATGCGATCGCAGCCGCGCCTTCGGCCGCAGTGAAGCCCGCGCAGGTCCTTCCCGCCGGCGCAGGCACGATGGCCGAGTTTCCGGAGAGCCGCGTGAGCCGCGCCGTCGCGACCGTCGATGCCGACGGCAAGACGCACGTTGGTTGCGCGCACGGCGTCCAGTAAATCCCGGGAGTCTTCCGATGAATCGTTACGCGCGCGCGTTCCGTCTGTCGATGCTCGCCACCTGGGTGCTGGTGACCCCGCCGACTCCGCTGGGAACGTCGCTTCCGCCTCTTTCCGAATGGTCGCGAGTATCGGACCACGAGACAGCCGCCGAGTGCGAGGGCGATCGCGAGAAGCTTCGCAAGGCCGCCAAGGCGACGGCGGCGCGGGACGCTTCGGCCAGCGCGCTGGACGTGGCCGCCGCGCTCGGCCGGCTTCAGTCGCGATGCATCGAGATCAAGTCGCCCGAGCCGGTCGCTGCTCCGGCAGCAACGGCGCCCGCCGCTCCAGCGGCGCCCGCGGCAACGCCCGCAAAGAAATAACGACGCTCCGTCAGTAGATGATCTTGCCGCCGCCGACTTCGGCCGGGCTGACGATGCGGCTGGCCGACTGGCGCCTCATTTCGCGCGCCTCTTCGATCATGCGATCGAGACCTGCCTGAACGGCCGCGGGGAATTTCTCGATCACTTCGGCGAGTGTGACCGCATCGACCGGTGCGTGCACGGGAACGAGCCCCTGAGGCGTAAGGATCTGCGTCTCCACCGACCACATCGTCGGGCGTCCTTCGTCGGTGGAACCGTCGGAGCGGATCGGCGTGAGCTTGCGAATCGTCGCTACGCGCAGGTCCGAAAACACCTCTTCCCTGTAGAGGTTGTTCGCGTCCACCTTGAGTTCGTCGAGCCGGATCGTATCGCTCATGACTGCTTCCTTGCGCGGGGCGGCTCGCGGCCGCTTCCGCGCTGCGCCGCATCTCCCGCAAGTCATCGAGTAGGTCAGGAAAAGGGCGGTGTCGAACCGCCCGTTCGGATGCCGGCGGTGTCGAACCGCCCGTTCGGATGCCGGCGGTGTCGAACCGCCCGTTCACATGCCGGCGGTGTCGAACCGCCCGTTCACATGCCGGCGGTGTCGAACCGCCCGTGGTTCCGGCTTCAGGCGGCCGAGGGCTCGGCGGGCGGTCCCGCGTTGCGCAGCGGGTAGACCACGCGGGCCGGCGGCTGGTAGCTCATGCTGCGCATCACCGAGCGGTAGAGCCGTTCGAAGCGCAGCCTTTCCCAGAAATCGAAGGTCATCATCTCGCCGTAGGTGAGACGACGCTGGCGCTTCCACGTCGAGTGCCAGCCGCTGCCGACGCTCACGACGACGGGCGAGTCGATCTCGGGGTACTGGTCGGCGGTGATGTCGAGCGTGTGCTCGTTCACGCTGAGCCAGACGTGCGACTGCCACGGATCGCTCGCGCCGGTACCGCCGCGCTCACCGTGGATGAAAGTGACGAGCGGAGTGTGAAGCTCGGTGACGAGATAGCGGGCGAGGAGCTGGGATGCGTGCTTGCAGCAGCCGATCGGAAACCGGCCCATGATCTTCGCGTGCCGCTTCGCGCTCGACTTCTCGATCGCGCGGCGGAACTCGAGGGCGATCACCGCCAGCTCGTGCGTATTGAGCGGAGGCCTGCGTCTCATTTGAGCTCAGTCAGGATGGAACCGGGGCGCCCCGCGCGTCCCGAAGACCATCTTGGTGAGGCGTTCTCATAGCCGGAATTCGGGGAAGAGACCATCCCAAAATGACGTTTCCGGCGCTGGAAAATGAAGGAAGGAGCCTCGAGATGGTCACCATCCGGGCGACGCACCGCACCGCCGAGCGGCCCGTCGAGCCCTCTCAGCCCTTGGCGACCGCAACCCTGGCCGGTCGCGGGGACGGTGTATCGGCCGCCGCCCCGGCCTCGGTCAGCTCTCCCCATCCTCCGGCGATCCAGGCTTCGGTCAGCCTGTAGGCCTCGTCGTCGGTGTACTGGCGCGGCGGGTGCTTGCAGAAGTAGGCGGCCGGAGCGGTGAGCACGCCGCCGATTCCGCGATCGAGCGCAAGGCGGCAGCAGCGGATCGAGTCGATCGCCACGCCGGCCGAGTTCGGCGAATCTTCGACGGAAAGTCTCAACTCGAGGTTGAGGGGGACGTCCCCGAACATGCGTCCCTCGATGCGCAGGAAGCAGACCTTGTTGTCGTTCTGCCAGGGCACGTAGTCGCTCGGTCCCACGTGGATGGCGTCGTCGTCGAGGCGCTCGCCGGCGACCGACTGGACGGCCTCGGTCTTGGAGACCTTTTTCGACGCGAGGCGTCGGCGGTTCAGCATGTTGAGGAAGTCGGTGTTGCCGCCGGTGTTCAGCTGGTAGGTGCGATCGACCCGCACGCCGCGTTTGGAGAACAGGTCCATCAGAGCGCGGTGCGTTATGGTCGCGCCGAGCTGGGCCTTGATGTCGTCGCCGATAAGAGGGAGTCCGGCCTCGGCGAATCGGGCCGCCCAGTCCGGGTCGCTCGCGATGAACACGGGGATGTTGTTGACGAACCCGCAGCCCGCCTCGAGCGCGCATCCGGCGTAGAAACGTGTGGCTTCTTCGGAACCGACCGGCAGGTAGTTCAGCACGATCTCGGCGCCGCTTCGGTTGAGCTCACGGACCACTTCGGCCGCGTCGGGCTGGGCGGCATCGGCTGGAAGGAATGTCCGGTCGTCCGCGTAGCCCGCCATGTGATCCGAGTAGCCGTCCAGAAGGCGGCCCATGCGCACCTGGACACCGGTGGCCGGCACGTGCGGATAGAACACGGTGGTGCAGTTGGGAGGAGCGAAAATGGCGTCGGCGACGTCGCGTCCGACCTTGCGGCGGTCGATGTCGAAGGCCGCCACCACTTCGACGTCCGAAGGCAGGTAGCCGCCGATCTCGCGATGCATGAGTCCGATCGCTTCCGCGAGACGTTCGCCGTCGTAGTAGTGGATGCCCTGGACCAGGGAGCTGGCGCAGTTTCCCACTCCGACGATGGCGACCTTGATCTTGCTCATCGAACTTTTCGACTCCTGAAGTGGAATTCCGGTCCCGTGGCGGGTGCCTTGAAGGCCGAAGCCGCGCGCGCTTTTAGTTCTGCTTCAGCCGATTTTCAACCGGGCCCGACCACCCGGCCTCGAAGGTGGAGGACACGCCGGTCGGCATGAAAAACCGCTCTTCGGACGCGCCCCAGGATAGTGATGTCGCGTCCCCTGTGACAGAGTCGGCGCCCAATGAGCACCTCTTCCGATCCCTCCCAGCGGCCGATCAACTGGCCCACCGTCCTTTTCATCATCGGCACGACGCTCGGCGCATGCGCGTGGCCGGTCTACGCCTGGCACCACGGTGTGACCTGGTCCGAAATCGTCCTCGCGATCGTCTACTTCTACGCGACCGGCATGTCGATTACGGTCGGATACCACCGACTGCTGTCCCACCGCACCTTCAAGGCCCACCCTGCCGTCGAAGCGGCGCTCCTGCTCATGGGCGCGGCGGCGTGGCAGGGCTCGGCGCTCGAGTGGTCCGTCGACCACATCCAGCACCACTCGCACATCGACACGGAAGACGATCCTTACAACCGCCGCCGCGGCTTCTTCTATTCGCACATCGGCTGGCTCATCCGCCGCGAAACCGGCACGCAGGTAGCGCGCCTCCCGCACTTCCTCAAGAACGACAAGCTCGTGATGCTCCAGCATCGCTGGTACGTGCCGATCGCCGTCGTGACGAGCTTCCTCATCCCGTTCGCTCTCTGTGGTTGGGGCGGCCTGCTGCTCGTCGGCGCGGTGCGCATCGTCGCGATCCACCACACGACCTGGTTCATCAACTCGTGGGCCCACACGGGCAACCGCCGCACGTTCAACCCCGACATCACCGCGAACGACAACTGGATTCTCGCGGTGCTCGCGTTCGGCGAGGGCTGGCACAACTACCACCACGCGTTCCCGAACGACTACCGCAACGGTGTCCGCGCCTTCGACTGGGACCCGAGCAAGTGGATGATCTGGACGCTGTCCAAGCTCGGCGTCGCTTACGACCTCAAGCGCGCGAACCCGGCCACGGTCTGGAATCGCCGCGTCGAGGCCCTGCTCGCCTATCAGGGCTGCCAGAGGACGCGCGCGGACCTGCTTGCTTCCACGCGCGAGTCGCTCGAGCGCCTGACGGCGCGCACCGAGTCGCGGCTGGCCTCGATGTCGGCGCGCATGCACGAGCACGTTCCCAATGCGGACCTCTCCGACCTTCGCCG
>CAYYVZ010000293.1:0-6713 GCA_964475235.1 uncultured Myxococcales bacterium
CCCGTATCGCCGGTAGCGCCGGTCGGCCCAGTCGCGCCCGTATCGCCCGTAGCGCCGGTCGGCCCAGTCGCGCCCGTATCACCCGTGGCGCCGGTCGGGCCAGTCGAGCCCGTATCGCCGGTAGCACCGGTCGGACCAGTCGCGCCCGCATCGCCGGTGGCACCCGTGGCGCCGGTCGGGCCAGTCGCGCCCGTATCGCCGGTAGCGCCGGTCGGCCCAGTCGCGCCCGTATCGCCGGTAGCACCGGTCGGGCCAGTCGCGCCCGCATCGCCGGTAGCACCCGTGGCGCCGGTAGCACCCGTGGCGCCGGTCGCTCCGGTAGGACCCGTCGGCCCCGTCGGTCCGGTTGCGCCCGTATCGCCCGTCGGTCCCGGAGCGCCGGAAGATCCGATCGGAACCTGCGCCTGGCAGTCGGGGCCGTAAGCGTCGACGCCCGTGAAGTCGACGATCATGTAGAACGTCTCGGTGCCGGGAAGCCCGGTGGCGACGTGGCGGATCGTCGCGACCTTCAACTTCTTCGGGCCGTCTTTCACGCCCGTCGTGCTCTCCTTGAGCATGTCGACTTCGACGGAGTCGGCCTGGATCATTTCCGAGCTGATGAGCGTCGTGCACGTGGCGTCCGAGTAGTACTCGAACGTCAGCATCGTGGTCGCCACGACGTTGTCCTTGAGCGACTTGGCTGTGACGTCGTAACGCGTCGGCACATCCGCTGCGGTCGCGATGCTCGCACTCGATGCGAGCAACAGCGCCGAAACGAACGTTCCGCGTGAAACGCGTCCCTTGGAAACAAATGATGTCATGCGTGCCCCCTGTCTTTACTGCCTGTCGTCCGCGCGCGGCGAACGACGACGATTGCATTGAGAATGATCCGGCCTCCAGCCCCGAGACGCGGACCGGGAGTGTGTAGCCTGAGGGTCGAGGGATCGCCAGAGAAAATCGATTCTTTGTGCGGGTTTCCCGCTTTCCGAGCGTTCAGCGGCGGGTCGCCGGGACGCTCCGGGACGGCCGCGCACCGCGACCATCGAGCAGGGGTTCACGAGGACATCCGGCCTGCTCGCGGCGGGAACGGTCGCGATCGGATGGTGAACGCTTGCCGCACGTGTCCGAGAGACCTCGTCGGGTCGCGAGGAACCGAGCGCCGATCTCCGAAGAGACCGCGTGTAAATATCTGGAATATTTCAAGTTTCGTGGTCCGTCCTGACGCGACGGCCCGATCCTCCCCGGGCCCGCGCGCCGGCGGCCGACCGCTGGCGGCGTCCGGCCGCCGGCCGGGCAAGCCGTCCACGCGGTTGCCGGCAAACGTCGCCGCCACCGATGACGGCCGACTCGCAGCCGCTGCCCGGCCACCGGTCTACCGTCGTCTCCGCCTCGATTCGGCCTCCGCTCTCGAACGCCGGGCCGGGACGGTCACGAGTGCGAGGGTCCAGCCTCGAACCCATGCCGGAGGGCCGGCGTGCTGGTGCCCCGGTACCGAACCCCGTATCTTGCTCGCGCTCCCTTCTGCAGGACCGCACCCCGATGACCGAACCCGGCGCCGTCGACGTTTCCGTCGTCATCCCCTGCCTGAACGAAGCCAATTCGATCGCTGCCTGCATCGACAAGGCGCTGGCCGCGTTCGCGCGCGCCGGCGTGCGCGGCGAAGTCGTCGTCTCCGACAACGGCTCGACCGACGGCTCGATCGACATTTCGCGCGAGCACGGCGCGCGCGTCGTGCATGCGACCACCAAGGGCTACGGCCACGCGCTGCGCAAGGGCATCGAGGAAGCCTACGGCACGTTCATCGTGATGGGCGACGCCGACGACAGCTACGACTTCTCCGAGGTGCCGCGCTTCGTCGAGAAGTGGCGCGAGGGCTACGAGATCGTCATGGGCAACCGCTTCCGCGGCGAGATCAAGGAAGGCGCGATGCCGTGGCTGCACAAGTACGTGGGCAACCCCGTGCTGTCGGGCATCCTCAATCTGCTGTTCCGCTCGGGCATCGGCGACGCGCACTGCGGAATGCGCGGGTTCACGAAGGACGCGTACATGCGTCTCGACCTGCGCACGACGGGCATGGAGTTCGCGTCCGAGTTCGTGATCAAGGCGGCGCGACTTCGCGTGCGCATGACGGAGATCCCGATCACGCTGTGGCCCGACCGCCGCGGACGGCCGCCGCATCTGCGCAGTTTCCCGGACGGCTGGCGGCATCTGCGGTTCATGCTGCTCTACGCGCCGAACTGGCTGTTTCTGGCGCCGGGGATGCTGCTCACAGCCGTCGGGACGCTGCTCGTGCTGTGGCTGTGGCCCGGGCCTCGCCAGGTCGGCGGCGTCGAGTTCGACATCCACACGATGTTCTTCGGCATGATCTTCGTGCTGCTCGGCGTGCAGATCGTCTCGATCGGCCTGTTCGCGAAAGTCTTCGGTTACTCCGAGCGGATCGCCGCCGCCGAGCGTTCCTTCGAAATCGTGCTCAGCAGGGTGACGCTCGAGTCCGGGCTGCTGCTCGGCGGTGCGCTCGCCCTCGTCGGATTCGCCGGCGACGTCTGGGTGTTCCGCCAGTGGGCCGCCACCGGCTTCGGCGGCTTCCAGGGAATGCGCGACACCATCTTCTGGTCGATGTGGTTCTTCGTCGGCGTGCAGATCGTGTTCTCGTCGTTCTTCCTGAGCATGCTCGGCATCAGCCGCGGCACGTTCATCGGCGACTACGACCGTTAGGGGACGGGTACAGGTTTTCGAACACTGCCCGCTCGAAGCCCTAGGCCGCCCGAAAACCTGTACCCGTCCCCGTATTTCACTCGGCTTCCGCCAACCGTGCGCGCACTTTCTGCTCGTCGCCCGCGTTGTTCCACCGGACGGCGAGCTCGAGCATCTTCTGCCACGCGAGCCTCGCTTCGGCGCGGCGGCCGGCCGCATCGAGCGCGCGCGCCATCTGCCAGTGCGCTCCGTAGTGCGTGGGGTTCTGCGCGAGCAGCGCACGCAGTTCGGCGATGGCTGCGTCCGGTTTCCTTTCGACGTCGAGCAGGCGCAGCGCCGTCGTCATTCTCTCGACGTCGGTCGGCGTGTGCGGTTTGCCGACGCGTTCGACGGCTGCCTTCACCGCTGCATCGTTCGGCTCGATCTCGAGCGCGCGCCGGTACTCCGCGGCGGCTTCGGCGAGGTCGCCCTGCTTTTCCAGCGCCGATCCCAGGTAGAAGTGAGCGCGCGACAGGTGCGGCCCGTGGCGAACGGCCTCGCGCGCCCATGCCGTCGCCGCGGCGGCGTTGCCCTCCGCCGACTCGAGCACCGACAGGTTCATGTACACGTACGAATAGGAGGGATTGAGGCTGCGCGCTTTCTCGAATCGAACGCGCGCTTCCGGATAGCGTCCGGCCCGCATGTACGCGAGACCGGCGTTCATCCACGCGCGGCCGTTGCGCGGGCTCGCCTCCACCGTCGCTTCCCACAGCCTCATCTGATCGGACCACTCCCACGTGCGATGGCTCGTGATCGCGACTCCGGCCGCGCAAAGAAGAGCCGTCGCGGCCAGGAAAACCTCGCGCCTGCGGACGCCGCCGACCAGCGAGGCGACGCGCTCGACGCCGAGCACGAGCAGCACCGACAGTCCGAGCGTGGACGCGATGTAGGGCCGATGGTCGTTGACCACTTCGGCCAACGGCAGCACCGACGACTCGGGTGCGAGCGTGAGGAAGAACCACAGCGTCGCGAACGTGAACAGCGGCTGCGTGCGCGCAGCTCGCAGCGCCGCCGCCACCCAGACCAGCAGCACGGCAAGCGACAGCAGTGCGCGCGGCTCGAACCCCGTCATGTTGTAGGCAAAGTCGTGATCCACCGAGAGGCCGGCCGGCCACACGAAGATGCGCACGTAGTGAAGCAGCGCCGACCACTGGCTCACGAACCAGATCCGCGACGTCACCCAACCCTCGTGCAGGTAGTCGCCGATCCACGGCGGCAGCATCCACGCGCGCACCACCACGTAGACGACGTCGAGCACCAGAAGCGCCGCCACCGGGACCGCCAGGCGGCGCCAGCCGGACAGCCAGCTCGCGAAATCCGGGAAGCGCCCCCGGTCCCGGTACAGGTAGTCGTACACGACGAAGACGGCCGGGAGCGTCACGGCGATCGTCTTCGTAAGAAGCGCCAGCACGTGAAGCACGACGGCCGGCACCAGCCTGCCGCGGACCAGGGCGAAGAAACCCGCCAGGTAGAACGTGGTGCAGAGCAGGGCCGAGCGCGCCCACATGTAGTTGAGGGCCTGGCTGTTGACGGGGGCGAAGGCGAAGAACAGGGCAGCCGCGGCCGCCGGGACCTGGGCCCGGTTCCCCGCCCCGCGCTCGGAAGCCGGCCACCAGAGATGGTCGCGGACCAGCAGGAAGACCATCCACGCTGTCAGGAAGTGCAGCAGCAGGTTCGCCGCGTGGTAGCTCCACGGATCCAGCCCGGAAATCGCGTAGTTGAGCGCGAAACTCGTCGTCAGCACCGGCCGCACGTCGATGTTGGTTCGCAGCGCGGTCAGCGTGAACGGGTCGGTGAAAAAGCTCGGGATATTGGCCAGGCTGCGGATCGCAGGGTTCTCCTGGATCCCGTAGCTGTCGTCGAAATAGAAGCCGATCCCGAAGCCGCCGCCGTAGGCGACGGCCAGCCCGGCCGCGAGCAACGCGGCCAGACCCGCGCTGAATCTTCGTCCGTCCCGCACGGCGGGCGCAGTCATATCCTACGAACCGGTCGGGCCCGAGTGCCGCCGCGGAAAGCACGGCGACCTGTGCGGGAGGCAGGCCCCGGACGGCCCGGCGTTCCCTCGCGGACGACCTCTCGGGCACCCGTTTCGTCGGCCGGGCCGAGAACGCGGCCACACTGTCGCTTTCCGCCGTAACCCGGCGTGTTCATTCGGTTTGACTCGATTCTTGCCCACGTGAGACAAGTCGCCGGGAACGTCCTGTCGGACGGGAGTGGGCGTGCTGAGGGGCCCGCGATTCAGCGGGCGAGCCAGAACCTCGCCGCAGGGGGCAACATGTCAGAGTTCAGTCTTCGGCCGATCGCCGATTCGTCCACCAGCGTCCGACCGGTGTCTCCTGCAGACCGCGCGTCGTTCCGCCTCGCGCTCGCAGCAGCACTGTTCTTCGCGATTCCTGCGACAGTCGCAGCTGCAGCGGTGGAGATCACACCGTATGCGGATGCCGGCCACACGATCGGCCGTGAGGTCTTTACGCGCGGCCAGACGATCTACGTGCAGGCTACCGGCTTAAACGCGGGTCGCAGCCACCGCTTTCAGCTCCTCGACACCAACGGCACCCAGGTTCAGCTCACGAGCTGCGCGACCGGAACCACCACCGACTCGGCCTCCTATACGATCCAGGCGGGCGACCCCTACTCGACGGCGACCGAATGGGAATACCACGCCCTCGAGTGGAACAACCTGACCTGCACGGGCGGCACGACCCAGGACAAGGACACCCCGATCAACGTCGCGATCGTGGAGACGTTCGCCGACGCGGCGCTCACGATCCCGCAGACGAACTTCAATTCGGGCGACTCGGTCTACGTCGTCGTCCGTGGCTTCCAGGACAAGAACGACGTCAACGTCACCTGGCTGCTGCCGAACTCGAGCACGGCATGCGAGAACACGGCGGGCGGCGATCGGCCCAATACGGACAACGCGGGGAAGCTCCCGGAGACGGCCGGGGACTTCCTGCAGTATCCGCCGGGCGCGACCGGCGACGCATGGAACCTGTCGGCCAACTACGACGGCGCATGCCCGGCCACCACGACGAGCGGCACCTGGTCGGTGATCATCGAGCACTTCCACGCCGATCACACGCGCGAGCGAGTCACGATTCCCGCGTTCACGATCGGCGCAGCGGCGGTCTGCGGCAACGGCATGATCGAGTCGGGCGAATCCTGCGATGAAGGCGCGAACAACGGCCTGTCCACGTCGTGCTGCACGGGCTCCTGCGCCTACGTGACGGCGGGAACCACCTGCCGCACCTCGGGCGGCAGCTGCGATCCCGTCGAGACCTGCACCGGTGCTTCCGGCGCCTGTCCGGCGGACGAGCTCTCGCCAGCGTCTACGCCTTGCCGCGACGCCGTCACCATTTGCGACGCGGCCGAGAGCTGCAGCGGCACCGCAGCCGAGTGCCCTGGCGACGGTTATCAGCCGACCTCGGTCGTCTGCCGCGCGGATGCCGGCGAATGCGACGTCGCCGAGACGTGCACGGGCGCCGGCGTGGACTGCCCCGACGAGGGCTTCGAGGCGGACGGCTTCCCCTGCGGATCTTCCGCCAACACGATCTGCGACAACCCCGACACGTGCGACGGCAGCGGCAACTGCGACGTCAACAACGAGCCGGGCTCGACGCTCTGCCGCGACGACGCCGGCGAGTGCGACGTCGCCGAGAACTGCGACGGCGCGGGCGCATGCCCCACCGACGGCTTCGAGTCCGAAGGCTTCGCATGCGGATCTTCCGCCAACACGATCTGCGACAACCCCGACACGTGCGACGGCAGCGGCAACTGCGACGTCAACAACGAGCCGGGCTCGACGCTCTGCCGCGACGACGCCGGCGAGTGCGACGTCGCCGAGAACTGCGATGGCGCGGGCGCATGCCCCACCGACGGCTTCGAGGCCGACGGCTTCGCGTGCGGATCTTCCGCCAACACGATCTGCGACAACGCCGACACCTGTGACGGCAACGGCAACTGCGACGTCAACAACGAGCCGGGCTCGACGCTCTGCCGCG
>CAYYVZ010000294.1:0-6668 GCA_964475235.1 uncultured Myxococcales bacterium
GAGATGTTCGCGACCGCGCTCGGTCCCGACCGGAGCCGCACGATCAACACCGATCTCGGCGAGATCGAATGGGACCGCCTCGCCGTCGCGATGGGCGCCCACGGCGAGCGCGTGTCGGATCCCGCCGATCTCGAGCCCGCCCTGCGCCGCTGCCTCGAGTCGAACCTCTGCTCGGTGATCCATGTGGACGTCGAGCCGACGGCGCACCTGTTCGCTCCGGGACTGCAGTCGTTCAAGGACATGCACCAGGAGCCGGCCGGCGAGTGAGACGGCGATGGAGACGCTGCCATACCGCTCCGTCGCGATCACCGGTGCGTCCGGCTACGTCGGGCGACAGCTCGTGGCGGCACTCGCGGCAGATCCTCGCGATGTCGGGACGATCGTCGCCGCGGACATCCGCGTTCCGCCGGCGGCCGTGCGCTGCGACGGCGTGGAGTACGTCGAAGCCGACGTCCGCTCGTTCGATTTCGGCGCGCTGCTGCGAGCCTTCGAAACGGACCTCGTGGTCCATCTGGCCGCGATCGTCACGCCGGGTCCGGCGACGAGCAGGGAGCTCGAATACGCGGTGGACGTGGGCGGCACCCGCAACGTGCTCCACGGATGTGCGGCCGCTTCCGTGCGAAAACTGGTCTACACGAGCAGCGGCGCCGCCTACGGCTACCACGCCGACAATCCGGAGAGGCTGCGCGAAGACGACGCGCTGAGGGGAAATCCGGAATTCGCGTACTCGGACCACAAGCGGCTCGTCGAGGAGATGCTTGCCGAGTGGCGCGAAACGCATCCGGAGCTTGCGCAACTCGTGTTCCGTGTCGGCACCATCCTCGGGTCCGGCACGCACAATCAGATCACCGACATGTTCGACCGCAGCTTCGTGCTCGGGATCCGCGGTGCCGCGAGTCCGTTCGTGATGGTGTGGGATCAGGACGTCGTCGGCGCGATCCTGCGCGGGATCCACGACGGCGGCACCGGCATCTACAACCTGGCCGGTGACGGTACGATCGGGCTCGGCGAAATCGCCGGGCTGCTTGGCAAGCCTTACGTCGAGCTTCCTGCGCCCGTCGTCGAGGTCGCCCTTCGCGTGCTCCACGGCCTCGGAGTTTCGCAGTACGGGCCTGAGCAGGTCCGCTTCCTGCGCTATCGTCCCGTTCTCGACAACTCGAGGCTCAAGGACGAGTTCGGTTACTTGCCGCGCAAGACGACGCGCGAGGTATTCGGCCACTTCGTCGAGGGCAGGCGGCATGCCGCGCACGCGTGACTTCGCCGGCAGCGTCGTCGCGATCACGGGAGCGGCGAGCGGCATCGGGCGGGCGCTCGCACGTCGCTTCGCACGGGGCGGCGCGCAGCTTGCCCTGCTCGACCTCGACGCCGCCGCGGTCGCCGCGCTCGCGGCGGAGCTGGTCGCGCAAGGGCATCGCTGCGTAGGAATCGGCTGCGACGTGACCGACGAAGCCTCGTGCCGCCGTGCCGTTTCGCAGGTCGAAGAAGCGCTCGGCGGGATCGACGTGCTCTTCAACAATGCGGGAATCACCCACCGCAGCGTCTTCGCCGCTACCGACACGGAGGTGTTCCGTCGCGTGATGGACGTGAATCTGTTCGGGGCGCTTCATTGCACGAAGGCCGCGCTGCCGAGCCTGCTCGCGAGGCGCGGACTCATCGTCGTGACCAGCTCGATTGCCGGGCTAGCACCGCTCTACGAACGCAGCGGTTATGCCGCCAGCAAGCACGCGCTGCATGGGCTGTTCGGTTCGTTGCGCGCGGAGCTGCTCGGCACCGGAGTAGACGTCATGCTGGTCTGCCCGGGCTTCACCAATACGGGCATCTCCACCGCCGCCCTCGACGGTTCGGGCCGGCGGGCGCAGCATCCGCAATCGACGGTCGGCAGGCTGGCTACCCCGGAGGCCGTGGCGGATGTCGTGTTCCACGCGGCCCGGCGCAGCCGGCGCCTCGTGGTGCTGAGTTCTGTTGGAAAAGTCACCGCAGTTCTCAGCCGGGTTTTCCCTGCGGCGTACGAGAAGCTCATGGCGTGGTCGATCCGCCGGCAAACGGCGTAACGAGCGCAGCGGCGATCGCGTCGCGACGAGCTCCGTGTCGAGCCCGCGCGAATGCAGAAAAGCGGCCGCGCGAATCTAGGAAGCGCCGGCGCGGTAGAGTTCCCACTGCCCGGGGATGCCCTTCAGCGTATGGATGCCGCGATCGTCGAAGGTAAGGCCGGAACCTGCGACGAGATCGCGAACCACGCGCGAGACCAGCACTTCGCCCGCGTTCGCCGCCGCCATCACGCGCGCGCCGGTGTGGACCGCGATGCCGGCGAGGTCGTCGCCGTTGCGCTCGCATTCTCCGGTGTGGACGCCGGCGCGCACCTCGACGCTGAGCGGGGCGAGTGCGTCGCGGATCTCGAGCGCGCAGCGAACGGCGCGGGCGGGGCCGTCGAAGGTTGCCAGAAACCCGTCGCCGCTCGTTCCTTCCTCGTGGCCGCGAAACCGCTTGAGGGTGGACCTGACCACCTCGTGGTGACGGCCGAGGAGCTCGGTCCACGCCCGGTCTCCCAGCGAGACGGCGCGCTCGGTCGAGCGTACGATGTCGGTGAAAAGCACCGTTGCCAGAACACGGTCGGGTTCGGCGATCACGCTGCGCCGGGAACCGGTGATGAACTCTTCGATATCGTTTGCGATCGCAGAGAAGTCCGCGAACCACGGAGTATGCGCATCGCCGGCATATTCCACGAGTCGCGCGCCCGGGATGTTGTTTGCCAGCCAGCGGGTGCTCGCCGGCGGTATCAGCGCGTCGCCGATTCGCAGGCCGACGAGCGTCCGAACGCGCAACCCCCGCGCGACCGGGCGAACGTCGATCTCGCGAACCCATCGCATGTGCGAGCGCACCGCGCGAGGACTCGAGCATGCACGCTCGAACTGCCCCATCGACACCTTGGCCGCCGGATTCGCCGCGAGAGAGGGCAGGGTGAACTTGAGCAGCTCGCCCTGACCCCAGTTGTCGAGGACCGTCTGCACGCGCGTGAGGGTCGAGTCTCCGAGCGCGCCCTCGGGAAAGTCCGGCGTCTGGCGAGCGGCGGCGAACGTGGCGAAGAGGATCAGCTCGGACACGCGCGCCGGGTAAGCCGCGGCAAGAAGGATGGCGAGCGCACCGCCTTCAGAAAAGCCGAGAACCGCGGCGCGGGCGGATCCGGCCGCGTCCATCACCGCACGCACGTCGTCCATGCGCTCTTCGAGCGTCGAGTCGCCGACGTCGCGATCGGAGGCTCCCGTGCCGCGCTTGTCGAAGACGATGACACGGGCAAACGAGGCCAGCCTTTCCATCCACTCGCGAAAGCCCAGCTGCTGCCAGTGAAGATCCACGTGGGAGATGAACCCGGGGACGATCACGAGGTCGACCGGGCCGTCGCCGAAGACCTGGTAGGCGATGTTGATGTCGCCGCTCAGGGCGTAGCGGGTTTCGGGGATGGGCCTCGGCATGGCAGTTCGGGGTGCAATCTATGTCGCGGCGGCACTCAAGAGGCCAGCAAGGGGGCGGGCGTGACCGAAGTGTTCGGGACTCACCCGTCTGCGGCTCAAATGCGCGTTCCGAGTCGACTTGGGCGCTCGTCGGCGCATGGTGGATCGCGGCGAGGCTTGGGGGCCCCGTCCCGGAGGTCCCCATGCGCGAGGGTTTCAGCCCGACCGACGCCCCGAATCCGCACCTTCAACGAACGCGACGCATCCTGCGCGCGCACCCGACGATCCGTCGCTTCTATCGTACGTACCCGCCGACCGGGCTGTGGATCGCCGCGCTGGTCGGCGTGCAGCTCGTCCTCGCCGCTTGGCTGGCCGACAAGGCGTGGCCCTGGGTAGTCGCTGCGTCCTGGGTCATTGGTGCGCCGGCGGGTCACGCCCTGTTCGTCCTTCTCCACGAGGCTGCCCACGACCTGATCGTGAAGCCCGTCTGGGCGAACAAGATGTTCGGAATTCTCTGCAACGTCGGTCAAGGCCTGCCCGCCGCGCTGTCGTTTCGCAAGTACCACCTGCTTCACCACTCGCACATGGGCGAGTACAGCATGGACGGCGATCTTCCTTTCCGCATCGAGGCGAGCTTCGTCGGCACCTCGCCGCTGCGAAAGGCGATCTGGTACCTGCTGTTCCCGCTGATCGAGATCGCGAGGCCGATGCGCATGAAGCAGTCGCTTCCGGACGGCTGGACGGTCGCCAACATCGTCGTCATTGTCGCGTTCGATGTGGCTCTCGGGATGATGTTCGGCGTCAAGGCTCCGGTCTATCTGCTGTTGTCCACGTTCTTCGGGGTGGGCCTGCATCCGCTCGGCGCGCGCTGGATCCAGGAGCACTATACGTTTCGCGAAGGGCAGGAGACCTACTCGTACTACGGGCCGGCCAACCGCATCGCCTTCAACGTCGGCCACCACAACGAGCATCACGACCTCGCGCGCGTTCCGTGGATCGACCTGCCGAAGGTACGGGCCGAGGCGCCCGAGTTCTACGACACACTCCATTCGCACCGTTCGTGGACCAGGCTCCTGTTCACGTTCCTCTTCGACCGTGACGTCGACCTCTTCGCACGCATCACGCGCGAGGGTCGCCGCTCCCTCGTCGCGCAAACCGGCCGCGCCGCCTCCTGATGGACGGTGAACGGACGCCGACCGGGATCGACCTCCGGTTCCCGTTCGGAGAGCGCCGGTCCATGCGCAGGATGGTTCCCGCCCCGGCGAGCGGGTGCTCGCAGGGCGGGGCACCGACCGCTGGACCGTGTCGCAGCGCAGCAGTGATTGACATAGGTCACATCGTCTAGAATCCTCCCGCCCAGCTGGGGGACTCTGCGGGATTGTGAAGGCCGGACGACCGCCGCAGCGGAGCGCTGCTCGTCTTCCGTGCCGCCAGGCCGAATGGAATGAAGCCGGCCAACAGTTGCCGGCCCGTGAACCCCAAGTTGACGACGGCGATCAGTGCATCGGCTGAGGTGGCCACTTGTTGCCATGCCCTCACGACCGCGCTCATTCAAGTGAACAAAGGAAGCGATTTATCATGAAACGAGCCCAACTGTTTCTGGCCGTCGGGGTGCTTCTGGCGAGGCCGGATTTCCTTCTGGCGTCGCCGATCTACCAGAACGACTTCGAGGGGTCGGTTGGCGCGGAGTGGTCATCCAGCGTCACGGATGTGACACCCGTTGGCGCGCGGCAGTTCCTCGGTCAGTTCGGGAACGAGACGGTTTCGCTAACTCTGACAGGATTGCCACCCCATTCATCGCTGACTATCGAGAGCGATCTCTTGATCCTCAGGTCTTGGGACGGGAACGACGTTTTCAATGGTCCCGATCTCTTCGATATCCAGGTCGCTGGCGGAGCGACACTTCTGCACACGACGTTCGATAACCATAGCGGCGGAACGCAGGCGTACCCCGACGGCTATCCGGGGTTCTCAAATCCGAGCTTTACGGCGTCCGCGGAGCAGAATTCCCTGGGATACCTGGACGGCGGAAGTCCTGCTGACAGTGTGTATCAAGTCGCTTTTGCAGTTCTGCATTCGTCTTCTACGATCACCCTGAATTTCGCTGCCACGGGTCTGGAGTCCCTCGTGAACGAGAGTTGGGGACTCGACAACGTGCGCGTCCTGTTGTGTGGAGATGGGATCGTTGAAGGGGCGGAGCCCTGCGACGACGGCAACGCCACCGATGGCGACGGTTGCGATTCCAACTGCACCGTCACCGCCTGCGGCAACGGCATTCAGTCCCCGGGCGAAGCCTGCGAAGACGGTAATCTGACACCCGGCGACGGCTGCTCGGCGACATGCGTCGTCGAATACTGCGGCGACGGCATTCTTAATAACAACGGTGAGACTTGCGAAGACGGCAACGCAGTCAACGGTGACGGTTGTTCCTCCAGTTGCCAGCGCGAGATCTGCAACGGCGACGGCTGCCTGATGTTCGCGACCAGCACCCGGACCCAGGGCAACATCGGCGGCTTCGCCGGGGCCGACTCCTTCTGTCAGGGACGGGCGACGGCTGCCGGATTGACGGGGCAGTTCAAAGCCTGGCTCGGAAGCGTAGACAGCGGCACGACGGCCGCCTCGCGTCTCGACCCAGCGTCTGGTCCTTTCGTTCGCACCTGTGGCGGTGGAACCATTGCGACCAGCATTGCCGACCTCCTCGACGGGAGCCTCGCCATGTCGATCGGCTGCGACGAGTTCGGTGCGACGCTGGATTGCACCGGATCCTGGTCCGGCACCGATTCCAACGGCAGCGCGAGCGATGGCTGCAACAATTGGACCAGGAACGACTACTCGGGGCGCACGGCGGACGAATGCGCCACCAACGGCACCTGGACCCAGAGCGACACGCGCAGCTGCAGCGAGAGCCGGCGGCTCTATTGCGTCGAGCAGCAGCCGGGCATTGCCTGCGGCAACGGCATCCTCGAAGTGGGCGAGGAGTGCGACGACGGCAACCTGGCCGAAGGCGACAGCTGCCACGCGGACTGCACCCTTGCGGCCGTGTGCGGAAACAGCGCGTTGGAACCCGGCGAGCAGTGCGACGACGGCAATCTCACAGGCGGCGACTGCTGCTCGGCGACTTGCCAGTACGAAGCCCCCGGCTCTTCGTGCGGCAGCGGCAGCGACACCGCCTGCGACAACCCCGACACCTGCGACGGTTCGGGAACCTGCCAGTCCAAC
>CAYYVZ010000295.1:0-6654 GCA_964475235.1 uncultured Myxococcales bacterium
CGCCGCGATGACTTGCGCGTCGCTTCGCTCGCGCCGTTGGATGGACCTTGGTTTCGGTGGGGTTGGGGGTGATGGGGGAAAGCCGGGACGGGTACGGGTTTTCCAGCGGAAACCCTGTCCCCGACCCCGCTTTCAGAGGGCGTAGGTGCGGTCGAGGTAGGCGCAGATGTCGGCGGATTCGTGCATTTCGCGGCCGGAGTTGGGGTCGTAGAGGTAGGGGACCATCATTTTTCCGGAGCGCTCGATGAACTCCGTTCGCTTGGGGCTGCCCTTGGCGACGTTGTGCAGGACGTAGGGGATCTCGAGCTCGCAGAGGCGCTCGCGCACAAGGCGGCAGAACGGGGAGGCTTCGAAGCTCCAGAGCTCGAGGGGCTGGGCCGGCGGGGCGGCCTTCCGGTAGTGGCGGCCGCCGGTCATGCGCGCGGCGCTTGCGAGGAACGACGTGAGGTCCGTCAGAAGCGGCGTCGAGAGCGCCCACGGGATGTTGCTGTCGCCGTAGTTGGCGAAGAGGTAACCGACGATGATGTCGGACTCGTACATCTCCCGGCCGGTGTTCGGATCCACGAAGTAGGGGAACTGGGTCTTGCCGGCGCGCTCGAGCACGTGCTGGCGGAAGCGAGGGCCGCCCTGGGGGCAGGGGTAGATCATCGCGTCGAGGTCGAGGATCGAGAGCGCTTCGCGGACCTTGCGGCAGAACGGGCAGCCTTCGAACTCGTAGAGCTCGAGCATTTTCTCGGGGCGCGCGCCGGCGCCCGAGACCTCCATGCCGTTGCCGACGCGGACGATGCTGGCGAGAAAGGACGTGGCGACGTCGTAGGCTCTCATGCTCGATCTCCGCGGCGGGGCTTGGTTTCCGCCGATTTTCCGGCTGTTCGGCCCGCCCTGCTGCGCGGCGCGGCGGACGATGCCGGTGCGGCCGGCTCGATGCGATAGGCGCACCGCCTCGCGCCCGCAAGAATATGGTCGGTACGGTTCACGATCACACTGTCGCCGAGAAGCTCGCGAAACACCTCGAGCTCGTCTCGACAGAAACCCTGGCAGAAACGGGCCGCCGCGCAGATGGGGCAGTGGTTCTCGGCCAGCGTGAAGCTGCCGTCGGCTTCCGCCTGCCACTCGGCCATGTAGCCCTCGCTGCGGCGGATGTCTGCAATTGCCGCGACCCGCGACGCGAGAGGGGCGTCTTCTGCGGGCATGCGCTCCAGGTAGGAAGCCCGCTGCTTCTTCGTGCGCTCGGTGATGAGGCGGTCGAGGCCGTCGGCCCCGAAGGTGGTCTTCACCGCATCGAGCAGGTCGACCGTAAGGTCGCCGTGCGTATCCGGAAAACGGCTGGTGGCCTTGTCCGTGAGCGACCAGACGCGCGCAGGCCGGCCGACCTTGCGGCGCTCGTCCGTGAACGTGACGAGCCCCTCGGCTTCTGCGGCCTGGAGGTGAAGGCGCACGGCCATCGACGTGACGTCGAGGCGGCTCGCGAGCTGGGCCGCGGTCTGGGGGCCCCTGGTTTTCAGATGGTAGAGGACCCTGTCGCGGGCGGACTGGCTCTGGCCGGGTTCCACGCGGCCGACCCTACATAAGATGGATAGTGTTTGGCAAGAAAATACTTGACTTAATTTATAAAGCTAGTACTTGCTTTACCCGGGCAGGCCGGAGGGGCTCCGCATGAAGCAGTCGATCGGTCAGGTACGGCGATGAGCGGCGCGGCGGCGGCATCGCATCCGGCGGACGGGCAAGCTGCAGGCGTGTCGGCGCCGTCGTCAGCGCGTGTTGCGGGAGCGGCCGTCTGGGACGCCGCACACCGCAGTCTCACGATCGGTCTTCTCCTCGTCATTTCCATCACGGCGTTCGAAGCGCTCGCGGTTGCAACGGTGCTGCCGGCGACGGCAGCGGATCTCGGCGGCGACGCTTCGCTCGGATGGTACGGCTGGGTGTTCAGCGGCTTCATGCTCGCGAACCTCGTGGGCATTCCGGCGGCGGGGCGACTTTCGGATCGCGGCGGCGCGGCGTGGCCGTTCCTCGTCGGCAGCGCGCTGTTCGCGGCGGGTCTTCTCGTCGCGGGGTTTGCATGGTCGATGCCGGTGCTCGTGGCGGGACGCATCGCTCAGGGATTCGGCGCCGGCGCTCTGTCTTCCGTGGCGTACGTCGCCGTCGCGCGCGGCTACGATTCGGCGGATCAGCCGCGCATGCTCGCGCTGCTTGCGAGTGCGTGGGTGATTCCGGGGCTCATCGGGCCCGTGGCGGCTGCGGCGGTCGCTCACCAGCTCGGTTGGCGCGCGGTGTACCTGCTGCTCGTGCCAATGACGGGCGTGGCCGCGGCGCTCGCAGTGAAAGGGCTGCGCGGGCTCGAGGCTTCGAAGGGCGGCAGCAGCGAATCGTCGTCGATGTCCATGCGCGATGCGATTCAGCTCGCGCTCGGCGCCGGAATCGCGCAGCTCGGCGCGGAGTCGTACCAGCTTGTGCCGACGCTGCTCTGCGGCGTTGCGGGAGTTGCCGTCGGCTTCCCGGCGCTTCGGCGGCTGCTGCCCGCAGGAACCCTCACGGCTGCCCCGGGGGCTCCGTCCGCTCTGGCCGCCAAGGGACTCGTGACGTTCGCATTCTTCGGTGCGGAGGCCTTTTTGCCGCTCGCGCTCACGACGGTGCGCGGCGAGACGATGGTGGTCGCTGGCGCAGCGCTCACCGCGGGAACTCTCGCGTGGACGACGGGGGCGTGGATCCAGGAACGGCTCGCCTCGCGCATCGATCGCGTGGTCTTCGTTCGCACGGGGCTCGCCATCGTCGCCGTGGCGATCGCGGGTGCGGCGAGCGTGTTGTTCGTGCCGCAGCCGGGCGTGGTAGCGATCGTCGTGTGGTCGCTCGCGGGGCTCGGCATCGGCGTGTCTTACTCGACGACGACCATGATCGTGTTCGACCGGACGCCGAAGGGCGGCGAAGGCGGGGCGGCCGCGGCGCTTCAACTCGCGAATGTGCTCGGAGTGGCGTTCGGGACGGGCGTCGGCGGGGCGATGCTGGCGATCGCGACGGCGACGGGCAGCTCCCAGGCAGTCGGAATCGCGGCGATCGATGCGGTCATGGTCGCGGTTGCCATCGTCGGCGCTCTGGTGGCTGGGCGGGCGAGAACGTAGTGCGGGAGCGGCGAGGTCGCGACGATGCTGCGCTATTCCGAGCTCGAGGGGCCCGGTTACGGCCAGCGATCCCTACGCGGCTCGCCGCGATCTTCGAACGGTGACGTTTACCGAACCGCCGGCCTTGAAGATCATGTCGATCAGCGTGTCGATGCTGAAGAGCTCGATCTTGCCCCGCACCAGGTCGCTTACACGCGGCTGCGAGACAGACATCAACCTGGCTGCGGCTGCCTGGGTAAGGCCGCGGTCTTCGATCATACGAGCCAGCGAGATCATCAGGTCGGCTCGGATTCTCAGGCTGCGGGCTTCTCCCGCAGTGAAGCCCACGTCCCGGAATGCGCCGTCCGGCCCCCGGTGGCCGGTTCTTCTGTTCGCCATGTTCAGCTCCTGAGAGGCCCGGTCGCATGGTGCGCGACCCGCGTGCGATACCTTGTTACCGGCTTTCAGGCGCGCATCGTCGGGAAACGCCCGGACATCGCTTCGCGCAGAGGAGATCCATACCGTGCGTTTCGGTCCGGGCGGCTTATATATAAATTTGTATTCCACGACAAGCGCTGACCGCGCCTGCCGTATGCCCGAAGCCCCCAGGCCCGGGCAATGTCGTGGATGGCATGTTCTTCACGGCGGGATGCGTCCGGCGTGGTTGAGAGTGGGCATGCGTCCCTCGCAGCTCGCCCCGCGTCACGAAGCAGCGACCCGAATGCGCGCCGATACCTGAACGGGCGCAAGTCTGAGCTCGCCGTCTTCCCAAGCGACGAACGGGATACCAGACTCGTGTCCGGATCGTTCCCATGCGCATCGCCCAGATTTCCCCCCTGTACGAAAGTGTCCCGCCCCGTCAATACGGAGGCACCGAACGCGTCGTCGCGTACCTGACCGACGAGCTCATCCGGCGCGGTCACGACGTCACCCTGTTCGCGAGCGGCGATTCCCGAACGCGCGCGCGCCTCGTCCCGGGCTGCCCGAGCGCGCTGCGACTGACGGACAGCATCCGGGACCCGCTCGGTTACCACCTCTGCATGCTCGACGAGGTCCTCTGCCGCGCAGCGGACTTCGACGTGATTCATTCGCACGCGGACTACCTCGCATATCCATTCCTCGCCCACTGTTCGACGCCGAGCGTGACGACACTGCACGGCCGCCTCGACCTTGCCGATCTGGAGCCGGTCTATCGGCGCTTCCCCCACGTGCCGCTCGTTTCGATCTCCGATGCGCAGCGGCGTCCGTTTCCGGAGAGCAACTGGGTGCGAACCGTGCATCACGGCCTCCCGGCGGGAGAGGTTCGCTTCCATGCCCAGCCGCAGCAGCATCTCGTCTTTCTCGGCCGAATCTCCCCGGAGAAGAGAGTCGATCGCGCCATCGAGATCGCCAGGCGAGCGGGATTTCCGCTGCGCATCGCCGCGAAGATCGATCCCGCCGACAGGGGGTACTTCGAGTCGCAGATCGAGCCCCTGCTCGACGATCCCCTGATCGAGTTCATCGGCGAGATCGGCCCCGGGGAAAAGAACGACTTCCTCGGGAACGCGCTGGCGCTTCTCTTCCCCATCGACTGGCCCGAACCCTTCGGCCTGGTGATGATCGAAGCGATGGCCTGCGGCACGCCGGTCGTCGCGTTCCGGGGGGGATCCGTCGTGGAAGTGGTGAAAGACGGCGTGAGCGGCTTCGTCGTAGACAGCATCGACGAAGCGGTTGCCGCGGTCGGGCGCGTTGCCGGCATCGACCGCCGCGGATGCCGCGACTGGTTCGAAGGGCGCTTCGACGTAAGGCGCATGGTGGACGATTACCTGGAGGTCTACGCGCGCGTGATCGAGGCCCGCACGAAAGGCGCCTCCACCGGGGACGCCCCCGCGAAGGTCGCCGCAAGGATGCGGGCCGCGAGCTGAGCCATGACGAAGCATCCCATGCCCACGGCCGACGACGAAGTCGTCGAGATCCAGCAGGCCTCCTACATCCTCGCGACGTCCTCCCGTGCCGACGACCGCACGCGCGTGCTGAAGGAGGGCGAGACCTTCGCCGTCTTCGACCGTTTCGGCGACGTGCAGCCGGTCGGACTGGCCGAGCAGGGCGTCTACGTGCAGGGCACGCGCGTTCTCTCGCGGCTCGAGCTGCGCATAGGCGGCAAGCGTCCTCACCTGCTCGGCTCCAGCGTTCGCGAGGACAACGACATGCTCGCCGTCGACCTCACGAATCCCGACCTCGTGGCGGGCGGCGTGCTCGTGCTCCCGCGCGGCGAGCTTCACCTGCGACGCACGAAGTGTCTGTGGGAGGAGTCGTGCTCGGAGCGCATCGTCGTCTCGAACTTCAGCAGCGACGTGGTCACGACCGACCCCACGCTGAGCTTCGATGCGGACTACGCCGACATCTTCGAGGTGCGCGGCGCACAGCGCGAGCGCCGGGGCACGCGACAACCGACCGTCGTCCACGCGAGCACCGTCGAAATGTCCTACGAAGGGCTCGACGGCGACATGCGGCGCACATGCATGGAGTTCGATCCGGCGCCTTCCGAGCTGCGGCCCGGCCTCGCCAGGTTCGCGCTCCACCTCGCGCCGCGTGCGCGCTTCACCATCGACGTCCGCCTCAAGGCGCGCTTCAGCGGGACGGCCGGTGCCATGCTGTCGTTCGACGGCACCGAAGCCGCGTTGCGCGATCGCATCGACCGCCTGCGCCAGAGCTGGTGCGAGATCCGCACCGACAATGCGAGCGTCAATCGCTGGCTCGCACGCTCGCGCGCCGACCTTCAGATGATGATCACCGACACGCCGCACGGTCCGTATCCGTACGCGGGCGTGCCGTGGTTCAGCGCGCCTTTCGGTCGCGACGGCATCTTCACCGCGCTGTCGTGCCTGTGGCTCAACCCCGGGATCGCGACCGGAGTGCTGCGCTTTCTGGCGGCGACGCAAGCCACGGAGGTGAACGTCGCGCAGGACGCGCAGCCTGGCAAGATCCTGCACGAAATGCGCGGCGGCGAGATGGCCGCGCTGGGCGAAGTGCCGTTCGGACGCTACTACGGCAGCGTCGACGCGACGCCGCTGTTCCTCGTGCTCGCGGGGGAGTACTGGCGGCGCACCGGCGACCTCGCGCTCATCCGCGAGATCTGGCCGAACCTGCTGGCTGCGCTCCACTGGATGGACAACGAAGGCGATCCCGACGGCGACGGTTTCGTGGAGTACGCGCGCATGAGCCCGACGGGCCTTGTCCAGCAGGGCTGGAAAGACTCGCACGACTCGATCTTCCACGCGGACGGTCACCTCGCGAAGCCGCCGATCGCACTCTGCGAAGTGCAGGCCTACGTCTATCTCGCGCGTTTGCGCATGGCCGAGCTCGCCGAAGTGTGTGGCGAGAGCGATCTGTCCGAGCGGTTGTCCGCGCAGGCACGCGCCCTCAAGAGCAGCTTCAGCGATCGCTTCTGGTGCGACGGGCTCGGCAGCTTCGTGCTCGCACTCGACGGCGACAAGCAGCCTTGCCGCGTGCGCGCGTCGAACGCGGGCCACGCGCTCTGGGCGGGGCTGGCCGACGAGGACCAGGCGCGCTCGATCGT
>CAYYVZ010000296.1:0-6622 GCA_964475235.1 uncultured Myxococcales bacterium
CACGAGGTCCCAGCCGATGATCCACGCGAACAGCTCGCCGAGGGTGGCGTAGGCGTAAGTGTAGGCGCTGCCGGCGACGGGAATCATCGCGGCGAACTCGGCGTAGCAAAGTCCCGCGAGCGCGCAGGCGAGGGCCGCGAGCAGGAACGACAGCATCAGGGAGGGGCCGGCGTGGTCGTGGGCGGCCAGTCCCGTGAGCACGAAGATGCCGGTGCCGATGATTGCGCCGATTCCCATGGCCGTCAGGGCCCAGGGTCCGAGCACCCGATGGAGGCGCTCGGCTCCCTCGAGCTCGGCGTGAAGCAATTCGACGGATTTGCGGGCGAAGAGCCTGTTCTGCTGCACGCGGCCGGATAGCACGGCGGCCGAAGTGACCGAAACCTCGCCGTGGTGCGGAAACCCGGGACGGGTACAGGTTTTTGCGAAGCGCTCGACGGCACGTCGAACGCCGTCAAAAACCTGTACCCGTCCCGGGTTTCCGGCTTCTCAGCGGACGGCGGGGATCCAGATGGGCGAGGTGAGGGCGCGTTCGCGCTGGACCTTGGCGATCGTGTCCGAGCAGCAGAACTCGAAACCGTCGGGCAGGGTCTCCGGGCGTGCGCAGTCGGCCTTCACCTTCGCGCACAGGTGCCCGGTCCAGCGGCAGCTCGGCTCCTCGAGCACGCGCGCGTAGTAGACCGACGACTTCGCCGGGTCCCATTCGGCGTCGGTCCACTGGCCGCAAAGGTTCGCGCTGCCTTTCTTCACCGGCTCGCACGTGGCGGTGTCGAGCTCGGCGATGCCGGCGGGCGAGACCACGACGTCGATGACTTTCTCCTTCACCTCGCTGCCGTCGAGCCACAGCTTGACGATCTGCACGCGCTCGAGCGGCGTCCCCGGGCTCGCATCGGTGCCCGTGTCCTGGAGCGCCGAGACGGCGAAGACGGGCCGCTTGCCCGCGACACCCGCGAGCTCGCCGCCCATCGCGACGCCGCCCGCGTAACCGTCCTCGGCGAAGCGCTCGCTCGCGCACATTCCGTCGGCGTAGCCGAAGCCGCCGAAGAAGCGCACGACGATGCGCGGTCCGCTGGTCGAGAACACTTCGCGCCGGTGGATCGCCGCCCAGATCGACTCGCGCGTGTTCTCCTCGGCCCACACGCCCGCGATGCCGCCCGGATTGAAGAAGAGCGAGTCGGCGACCACGGGAATCTCGACGCGGCTCGTGTCGCCGCCCGCGCCGTGTCCGGGATAGAGCTTCTCGTCCACGAGCCCCGGCGCCGCCAGATGCGTGTCGGTCGCCGAGATGAGGCCGAGGCGATACGGGTTCACGCCGAGCTTCGCTTCGTATTTCAGGCCGTCGGCAAAGATCTCGCGCGCGAAGCTCGTCCCCTCGGGCTGCTTCCACTGGAACTCGAAGGGCTGCTCTTCCATGCGGGAAAACGGCAGCTTCTCGAACGAGCAGTACTCGTCGGCCGCCGTCGCGCGGCACTCCGAGTCGCCCTTGTGCTGCATCACTTCGAGAATCGGCTCGATCTGGCCGCGACGCTTCGCTTCCTCCGCCGTCGCGATCTCGGCGCCGAAGAGCACGCCGTTACTGAGGTTCGAATTGTGCGGGATGGTCAGGTAGCGGCAGCCCGATTTCGCGCACTCGCGGTCGAGACCGTTCCACAGCAGCTCGCCTGTCGGTGCGTCCACGAAGCTCACCGGCAGCTCGGGAGCCTTGTCGTCGGCGAAAATGACGTTGCGGTGGGTCATGTTGCCGCCCGGCCCGCCGCTCCATTCGTAGCCGATGAAGCTCGTGAACGAGCACGAAGCGGTGCGATCGTAGGCCGCTTCGGCGGCGCTGCGGATCGTCTCCCACGGTCCCGCGGCCGCCTGGCGGCACAGCTCGCCCTTGTCGCCGCAGAAGCCGTAGCGCTCGGGGTCGGTGACGTTGAGCATGCGGCTGCTCACGAAGAAGTATGCCATCAGCGGCCAGCGCCGCTGCAGCCGGCAGATCAGCGAATCGTAGCCCGCCGAGTTCGGCGTCTGGCAGAGGTAGAGCTCGCCGAGCAGCTCGGCGTGGTCGGTGACGGCCGCGAAATCGAGCGGGCGCTCGAGCTTCACGCGGCGGCGCGCACTGCCCGACTCGGTGTAGGGCTGGAGCCCGAGCTCTTCGCCCTTCGCGAACCTGTACGCGTCCGCGGGCATGTTGCGGACACCGAGCGAATTCGCGTCGAACGAGAGCGCGGTGTGCACGTGCAGGTCGCCGAAGAGGGGCCGCCGCGTGGCCGACCACGACGCGCAGCGCGTGTGCGGCGCGTCCGGCACGGTCGTCGCGGACTCCGTCGGCGGTGGAGCGAGCGGGCGCTGCGGAGCCGGCGCGTCGGTCGGCGCCGGCGCCCCCGGAATCGACGGCGGCATCGGTGCGGCCGGCGGCGTGAGCGACGGCGCGATGTCCTGTGCGCGCACGGCCGCCGCGGCGGCGACACCTGTAACCACGAGCAGGACGATGGCCGCGACGCGTCGGTTCACTCGAAGACCTGCGGAAGCGTGGAGTGAAGACCGCCCGTACGAAACGGCGTGCGGTAGATCGGAACCAGGCACGCGGCGACGACCAGCGTCGCGACGATCGTCAGCACGGCGACGCTTGCGCGGCTGCCGAGCGCGCGCAAGACGGCGTGCGTGACGACACGGGCGAGCAGCCACAGCAGGAAAGCGGCAAGGACGGCCTGCACGCCGAGGATCCACGCAGCGATCGAGATGGCTCCCTCGCCGCCGTCGGCTGCGATCAGCACGAGCGTGACGCCGAGCTTGTGCAGCAATCCCGCGACCGGTTCGATGCCGACCTCGACGAGAAAGAACGGCATCGGCACCGTCAGCAGCAGGGCGGCCCAGAGGATCCGCGTGAGCGCCCGCCGGCTCATCCGAGCCGCGCCTTCGTGCGGTAACGGATCAGGAAAAGGAAGCCGACGAACATCATCGAGACGGCCAGCATCGGAACCCAGATGTCGTCGAAACCTCCGCCGCGCGCGAAGATGCGGCGCACGCCGATCTGGTACCAGCGAAGCGGCGCGATCGCCCCGATCCAGCGCGGAACGTCCGGCATCAGCTCGTACGGCATCATCACGCCCGAGAGCACGAAGGACGGCATGATCGCGAACACGGAGATGAAGACGCTCTGGGCCACGGTCTGGGAAATCGTCGAGATGAAGACGCCGACGGCGAGGGTGGCCAGCACGAAGGGAAGCGTCAACACGGCCAGTGCCGGAAGGCTGCCGGTGGGCCAGACGCCGAAGCTGAGACCGGGCGCGAGGATCGCGAGCGTGAAGACGATGTAGCAGAGCACCACGTAGGGGACGAGCTTGCCGAGCACGAGCTCGACGACTCCGACCGGGAGTGCGAGCGTCTGTTCCCACGTGCCTTCCTCGCGCTCGGCCACGAGCCCGAAGCTCGCGAGCGACAGGCACAGGTTGGTCAGCAGCATGCCGGCCAGGCTCACGAGCAGGAACTGACGGTCGGCAAGCGTCGGGTTGAACCAGAAATGCTGGCGAAGCTCGACCGGCGGGCCGCTGCCCGGCAGCGAGAACGCCTGCGTGCCGGTGTCGACCGAAGCCGCGATGGCACGGATGTAGCCGCCGACGCGCGCGGCGGCGATGGGGTCGGCGCCGTCGAGCAGGATCTGCGCTTCTGCGTCGCTGCGGTCGGCGTCCTGCGCTGCGCGGACCCGTGTCTGCTGGCGCTCGAGATCCACGGGAAGCACGACCAGCGCTACGACGTCTCCCTTGCGCAGCGCCGTGATTCCCTCTTCGTAGCTGGATACGTCGCGCCGCGGCAGGAAGTAGCCGCTCGCCTGGACTTCGGCCACGACGCGGCGGGAAAGCGCGCTCTGGCTCTGGTCGAGCACTGCCCACGGCACGTTGGCCGGCTTGCTCGAGAGCACGTAGCCGAACAGCAGCAGGAAGATGACCGGCTGCGCGACGACCGCGCCGATCACGGCCGGGTTGCGCCGCAGCAGGATCGACTCCTTGTAGGCGACCGCGAGGATGTCGCGCACGAGCGTGGCGAATCTTCCGCCCGCGAGGCTAGCCATTCGCGTGCTCCTCGAACTCCCGGGTCGATTGCCCGCCATGGACGGCAAGACGCTCGCTCACGAGCGCGACTCCAGTCCGCGCAACGCCATCGCCACGAGCGCAACGCCCATGACGACGATCACGATCAGGCGCGGCCACAGGTCGGCAATTCCCTCGCCGCGAAGGTAAATCGCGCGGCTCACCTCGATGAAATGCGTGGCGGGAATGGCCTGGGCGATCCATCCGATGACGTCCGGCATGCTGCGCACGGGGTAGATGAAGCCGCTCAGCTGGATGAGCGGGATACTCGAGAGCACCGTCTTCTGCACCGCCTCGGCCGGCGTCTCCGAAGTGGCCGAGAAGACGAGGCCGAGCGACAGCGACGTCGCGACGTAGAAGGTCGCGATCACCCAGAACAGGAAGGCGCTGCCTTGCGGCCACGTCTCCAGCACGATGCCGGCGGCCAGCATCATCAGGACGAGGTCGAACGAGAAGACCGCGCCGAGAGGCACCATTTTGCCGAGCAGGATTTCGAGCGGCGTTGCCGGGGTGAGCTGGAGCTGGTCGAAGGTGCCCGTCTGCCTCTCGTTCACGATCGAGATCGCCGTGATGAGGGTCGTCAGGAACGTGAGCACGAAGCCGAACGTGCCCGCGACCATGTAGGGACGACCGTCGAGGGTCGGGTTGTAGACGGCTCGCACGCTCGCCCGCACGCCCGTCTGCTGCAGCGACACGGCAATGCCCTCGTCGGCCGCCACCGACGCCAGCGCCGACTCGACGATGCCGCGCATCGACGCCTCGGCGTTGCCGGCAAGGATCGGCTCCGCGCCGTCGTAGAACACCTGGATCTGCGCGGGCTCGTCGCCGGATCCGCGGCGCTGGCGCGCGCGCTCGAAGTCGGCAGGGATCACGATGGCGGCGCCGATGTCGCCGCCGACCATCGCGGCGTCGAGCGCGTCGCGCGACTCGAGGATCACCGGGTCGAACGAGTCGCCGGCCGAAAGCTCCGCGACGAGGCGGCGGCTGAGCGGGCACTGGGCGCCGTCGAGCACGCCGAGGCGGATGTGATGCACTTCGGTGGAGACGATGAAGCCGAATGCGAGCAGGGAGCCGAGCGGCACCGTGATCATCACGAAGACGGTGAACGGGTCGCGCAGGGTCGCGCGCACCTCGCGCAGCATGAGCGTGCGCAGGCGGCGTGCCGAGATGCGCAACCGGTCCATCCGGCTGAGGGGCTGCGCGATCACGGGTGTGCCTCGTGGTCATCGGTATGGGCCTGTGCGAACTCCTCGCCGTCGGCGTCGGGGTCGGCTGCGCGCGCGCGACCCTCGTCGATGAGGCGCTCGAAAACGCCGGACATGCCGGGTTGCTCGACGCGCACACGCGCGAGATCGGCCGGTGCCGCGGCGGCGGTGATGGCCGCGAGCATTGCCTCGGTCGCGCGTGCGGCGCGCAGGCGCAGTCCGCCTTCGGCGGGCTCGACCTTCCAGCCCGCGGCCGCGAGCGA
The DNA here is from genome assembly GCA_964475235.1 of uncultured Myxococcales bacterium. Classification (GTDB taxonomy): domain Bacteria; phylum Desulfobacterota; class Binatia; order UBA1149; family CAITLU01; genus DATNBU01. The sequence continues at coordinate 5,539 of CAYYVZ010000296.1, forward strand.
GCTTGCCGCGGCGTCGAGGCGATCGTTCGCGAGCGGACAGAACGCCGCGTAGCCCTCCGACCAGCGTTCGCGAAGGCCCTCGGGAGTGGACTCGACGACGAGACGGCCCGCGTCGATGAACGACACGAGATCGCAGTAGTCCACTTCGTCGAGGAAGTGGGTGGTGACGAAGACGGTGACGCCCGCCTTCTTCTGCTCGGCGATGAGCTCCCAGAAAAGCGTGCGGCTTCGGACGTCCACGCCCGCCGTCGGCTCGTCGAGGAAGAGTACTTCGGGCTCGTGCAGCATCGAGAGCGCAAGCCCGGCGCGCTGGCGCAGCCCGGCAGGCAGGTCTTCGGCGTGGCTCTTCTCGACGTCTCCGAGCGAGAAGCGCTCGCGCAGCGTGCCCCAGCGGTGCTCGAGCGCGCGGCCGCTGATGTTGTGAAGACCGCCGTAGAACTCGACGTTCTCGTAGAGGCTGAGGCCGCGGTAGAGGCTGACCTTCTGGCCCATGTAGCCGATGGCTTCGCGCACGCGGCGCGGGTGCGCGATGACGTCGACGCCGGCCACGCTGATGCTGCCCGAGGTCGGCGCGAGAAGCCCGATCAGCATCTTGATCGTCGTTGTCTTGCCCGAGCCGTTGGCTCCGAGGAACGCGAAGATCGAGCCGCGCGCGACGCGCAGCACGACGTCGTCGACGGCGGTGAACTCGCCGAATCGGCGCGTGAGGCCGAGCGCTTCGATTGCCACGCCCGCAGCGTCGCTCGGGCTTTGCGCAACGCCCGCGGCTGTGTCTCGGCCGCTCATTGCACTCCGGCGCGTCGCGCGAGGGCGAGCAGCGTGGATTCGAGGTCGGACGGAGCGCGCTCGACGAGCGAGACCGCGCCGTCGGCGAGGGCGAGCACCGTGCGGCAAATCGCTTCGTCGCCGGGCGAGCGGTCGCTCGCGACTTCGAGGCGCACGAAGCGCCCGCAGCGTCGCGCGAACGCTGCCCGCTCCCGGTCGGTGAGGAGCTGGGCGGGGAACACGAGCACGGCGTGCGCGTGGAACGCGTCGAGCACCACGAGCCACGGCGCGTCGTCGAGCGTGCGGAGGTCGACGTCGT
>CAYYVZ010000297.1:0-6620 GCA_964475235.1 uncultured Myxococcales bacterium
CCCCCCCGCCCGGGCCGCCGGCGCGCGGGGTGGACCCCGGGCCCCGCGGCCGGAACCGCCTTCGTCCTACGGCGCGCTCGCCCGGGCTTTGAGCTTGACGCCGTCGTTATCGATCTGTTCAGCGGCAAAGCTGGCACCGAAGCAGACGTTGCTGTCCTTGCGCCGGAGTTGCACCACGACCGGCGCGGTCAGTTCCAGCGTGCTCGACGACAGGCCGGCGCCGGCGCCCTTGGCGGCCACCTGCGCTTTTGCCTTGCCGTCTGCTCCGGCCTGGAGCTTGAGTGCGGTGATGCCCTGGTTCGCCGACCCGCTCTTGTCCTTGTACTGAACGCCCTTCCCGTCGGAGACCGTCCAGCAGGGTTTGTCGGGACAGTTCCCGCCCGGCGCCACGGAGCGCTCCAGCACGCTGCCGTCCAGGTCGTAGACACACAGCGCATAGCCGTCGGATACGTCCGGATCTCCCAGGTCATCGAAGACTGTCAGCGCGCCGTTCACCCACTTGAAGCTCAGCTTGTCCTTGGCGTGGTCCGGAGCGTCGGGCTTTCCGCCCAGCGTGACGGAGAGCGAGCTCTTGCCCGCCGTGCGGCACACGGGAAGCGGCTCGTCGTCGCCCGCGCACTGCCCGCTCATGCAGGAGTCGCCGGTCGTGCAGACGCTGCCGTCATCGCACGACGCACCGTCGCTCTTCGCCGGGTTGGAGCAGAAGCCGCTTGCCGGGGAGCATGTACCCGCCGCAAAGCACGGCCCGATGGCCGTACAGACGACCGCCGTACCCTGGCAAGCGCCAGCCACGCAGACGTCACCGGTCGTGCAGCGGGCGTCGTCATCGCAAGTCGTCCCGTTGAGCGGCGTGCCGACGCATGCGCCGGCGTCGCATTGATCCGGTGTCGTGCATGGGTTGCCGTCATCGCACGAAGCTCCGTTGTCAGGCGTGCACACGGACGGCTGGCCGGCGCAGACATGGCACGCCTCCTGCGTGCAGACGCCGCTGCATCCGTCGCCGGGCTCGGTGTCGCCGTCGTCGCATTCCTCGCCTGGCCCCACCGTTCCGTCTCCGCAGACGAACGCGCAGGCAGCTCCCGGAGTCTGGCATTGCCAGCCGGGCTCGGTCTGGCAGCCTGCGCTGCAGCCGTCGCCGGGGAGAGCGTTGCCGTCGTCGCAGCTCTCGCTGGCGTCCACCAGCGAGTTGCCGCACACGAATGTGCATGCGAGTCCCGGCGCCGAACAGGCCCATCCCGATTCGACCGTGCAACCCGTAGTGCAGCCGTCGTCAGGGATGGCATTCCCGTCGTCGCAATCCTCCCCCGCGTCGAGCGCGCCGTTGCCGCACAGCTCGATCACCGCAACGAAGGGGGACAGACTCGAGACCTCGGCGCAGATCCGGTTGGCATCGGCATCCTGGCTGATCGTTCGGTCCGTGAAGACCGCCGGGCTGCCTTCGCCGTGGAGCAGGCGCATCGCGCTCTCGGGAATGCTCGTGCCGTCGATGAGGCCGTCGTTGTCGGCGTCGGGGTACCCGGTACAGACAACGATGGGCGGCGCCACGGCGGCTGTGGTGCTGATGTCGAGGAACGTCGCCTGGTAGCCTTCGACCGCCACGGCAAAATTCGATTCGATCGGGGCCGCGTTGTTCGACGAGGCCGTCACCACCGTCTCGCCGCCCGTGCCCACCGCCGCGAATCCGATGTCCACGACGACTTCGGACGACGAGCCGGTGATGGGGTTGATGTAAGTGGTCGTGGTCGCAACGCTGACGTCCGCACCGGGCTCGGTGGCCACCGGGGCGAACGCGTTGAGCACGGCCGTGCCGGCGTAACGCAAGTACCACTGCCCCTCGACCAAAGCCCCGCACTGGGTCAGGGTGTCCGGCACCTGGTGGTAGACGCCGGTGTAGGCCATGTCACCGTCAAACCCGTAGACGACGTCGCCGAGCAGGTCGGCCACGCTGCCGGTCACATCCGTGATCGCCGTCGTGATGAAGGACTGGCTCGAGCAGTCCTGATGACAGATGGGCACGGCCTCGTAGTTGAAGGCAAATTTGGAGCTGTCCGGGTACGACTCGCAGCGCCTGTCCGGATTCGACCAGAAGCAGATCAGGCCGCCCAGGTAGGTGGGGCTGTCCGGATCGCCGAAGTTCACCGGAACACCGGCGACCTCGTGCGACTCGTTGGTGAGAGTCGAGTACGCGCAGAACTGGGAAATGCCCTGATCGTATGGCGTATCGAGCTGAAAGACGGCAGTCCCAAGTGGCGCGGCCGTCGCGGGCACCGCGGGCAATGCCAGCGCGACCGCAAACAACGCAGGAATCAAGCCTGCAAAAACACGGTTCCCGGATCTCTGATTCGTTTTCATCGTGCATCTCCCGTCGGCCGCCGACGACGGCCGGCTCAGGGTAGGTCGTGGAACTCACTGGCGACGTGGCCGATATCCCTCCCGATGAAGTGCTCTTCCCCGCACGGTGATTTGCAAAGGTCATTCCGCGCGGTGGGTCGGCGGCGGACGGAGCCGAGGGATCGGGGCGACGCGCATTTCCTCAGGATTCCTCGCGGGGGCTGATGCGACGATCCAGGTCGAGGCAGGGAGCAGCGATCTCATTTGTCGCGAATGGGAATCGCGGACGGGCCATCTCGCCGAACGTGAGAAAATCGTCGCCGTGCAGCCTTTCGCAGAATGGATGGGGACAGCGGGTATGGCGGAATTCACACCGGCAGACGGCGATGGGGAGCCGGTCGCTTCTCGACATGCGCCAGGGGGCGAGAACCTGGCCGCGAGCGTTCCCCCGGCCCTGGGAGCGGCCGCCCCGCCAGGCGTCAGTTCGAGTGAAACACGCCGGAAGGAGTGCGTCTACGAAGACTGATCCGTCGAATCCGCCAGGGCCTACGAACGGAATGGCCGGCCACGCAGAAGGGATTGGACGACGTCGCCTACGCTCGGGCGCAGCAGCTCGGAGTAGCGCCCCAGCCAATCGATCATGCGTTCGGAGACACCGTCGTCGAACCGGCTGTCGAGGCGGGCGATATGCGGGCCGCGGAACGTGGCGACTTCCACCCCCGACATCGCCAGGTCCGGCGCGCCGGCGCGGCGATAGCAGGTGCTCCAGATTGCGCGGACCCGGTTTCCCGTCGCTTCGATCTGCGGCGGGCCCACGATTGCCCGCTCGTCGAAGCGACGGTCGAAGTTGTCGAGGACTCCACGGAAGTAGTCGGCAACGCCGTCGATGCCTTTGCAGCCTCCAGCGAAGGGTTCGGTGTGGATGCGGATGTCGACGTCCCTCGTGAAGAACGATTCGATCCGCGTCCAGTCGTCGTCGTGGAACGCGAGCTCGAACGCTGCGGCGTAGGCCGCGTAGCGTTCCGTGAGGTCTTCATTGCGTCGCGGCATGCTGGATCCGCCGGTCGGGCTCCCGGCGTGAGAATCGCCCGACGTTGCGAGTCTGGCAAGCGCGCCGGGATCCGTCTGCAGAGCCGAGGCTCCGCCGCCCTGCGTCCATGCTGGAAGCGGTAGCACCGACAGTCCGACGAAGGTTCCAGGTTCGTGCACGCGCGTTGACCGGACGAGGCTCGTCCCCGTAGAATTGCGCCCGGCATTCCGAAGCACCTATGCGCACATTGATTCCCATCGCAGTCGCAAGCGTGCTTCTTGGTTGCGTCCATCAACCGCCTTCCGCTTCTTCGATGCCGCAGAGCAACAAGACCCGGCAGCCCCCGGCAATGTCGCCGCTTGGCCAGCCCGAAAGCGCGGCGGTAAGGGCCCAGAAGCAGGAGTGCGAGAAGCTGCTGAACGGCGTCCTGCCAGTCGCTGAGCGGATGCTTTCGCAGCATCGCGAGATCCGTCCGTTCGCCATTGCCCTGACACGCGATGGGCAAGTCATTTCGACACACCGTCACGCCGGCGAACGACGTCCGTCTTCGCGGAACTCGGTCGCGGTTCTCGAGAAGGGTCTTCAGCAGGGGGCGCAATCGGGACGATACAAGGCGACTGCGCTCGTACTCGGCACGCTGGTCGTTCCGCCGGGCGGGAACGTCGAGCAACACGCCATTGCCATGCGGCTGGACCACCGTGGCGGCTACTCGGTGGTTGTCTTTTACCCCTACGTTCTCGGAGCGGACAGCCTTGCGATCGAGCGGCCCTTTTCGGTCTGGGGAGACCAGAACATCTTCTCGCCATGACGCCGGGACTCGACGCCGCGGCAGGCTTCGAAATCCGCATACGCCAGCCCGGTGGCCGCGTCGTGACGGCGGCCGGGCGGACCCACAGCGGTTTCCATGCCCATGCGGTGTGGCAAACCTCCCGCATCGGCCTCTCCAGCCGCCCCGCCGGCACGCCGTCCCGCTTGTGTCGCGCGGGCTAAGTCGTATAGCTTCCGGCCGGTTTCGAGCTTCGTCCTCCATCTGCACGCGGACAATCCATGGGCAACAAGACACTCCGAAGCCAGTCACACACACTTTCTGCCAGGGCACCGATCGCACTCGCTGCGAGCGCTCTGGCACTAGCGGCGGCCGGCTGCGGCGGCGGCGGATCCTCGGGCGGCGGCGGGCCGACCGGCCTCGCGTTCCGCGTGGCCTGGGAACAGCCCGCGAGCACGGGCGGAGTCGCCGGGGCCTCGCTTCTCGCCTCGGACGGCGCCGCGCTCGGCTTCGAAGACGAGATCCCGCCGTCGGTCAACGCGATCCGCTTCGTGCTGACGCCCCCATCGGGTGCCGCATGCTGCGTCGCGGTGCTGCGCGGTAGCCCCGCCTTCGAAGAGCGCCGCATCGTCTTCTCCAACGTCGTTCCCGGCGAGGGCAGCCTCGAGGTCAACGGCTACCCGACCGACTTCGCTCCCGCCGACGGCGTCAGCGGCACCTGCAACACCGGCGGCGCCGGCTCCTCCTGCTCGTCGCAGAGGACGCTGCCGAGCTTCGGCAGCGGCGAGATCGAGATCGACGTCATCGCCAACGTCACCAACGTCGTGAACGTGGACGTCCACTCGCTGCCCTTCCTGCTCGACCTCGATCCGGGCGACGGCGAAACCGCCGACGAAGACCGGCCCCACATCAGCTTCGCGATCGTGGACGCCAACCACGACATCGGCGAGGACATCGACGTGCAGATCACGCAGGGCGCGCTGTCGACGGGCGTCGAGTTCGACAGCATCGAGGACTGCGCCGACGGCGACAGCCAGCTGCCCGACTGCAGCGACGGCGGCGAGCTCGAGGTTCGCGGCGTGCTGATCGAGACCCAGTCCCAGGTTCCCCTCGAGCCCGGTCCGGCCAACCTCCACATCGAGGCCAGCAACACCGCGCCGATCGAGCGCAGCATGGAGTCCGACACCACCTTCATCGTGCCGCCGGCGATCGAGTCGACGACGACGTCCACCTCGCCGCCGACGAGCACCACCTCGACGACGCAGGAGGAACCGCCGGCCACGTTCTGCCTCGAGTTTTCCGTGAACGCGCCGGTCGACCTGCTCGGCGTCTCGTACGAGGTGGCTTACGGCGGCACGGGCGGTGACTTCACCGGCACGGGCGAAGGCGTCGAGTGCACGAGCCTCCTCAACCCGAACTCGGAGTCCACGCTCACGACCTTCAACGACGAAGACTCCTCGAGCACGCTTTTCTCGGCGGTGATCAGCGTCGAGCCGTTCTCCGTCCCGATCGCGCTCGCAAGATGCGAGTTCACGCAGATTCCGCCCCTCGTGCTGGGGAACTTCTCGATCACCGTTACGGAGGCCACCGCCGGCGATCTCACCTCCACCACGGCCACCGTGGGCGCCACGGAGACGACATGTCCCTTCTGATGAGAAAGTCCCCGGCCGGCTTCCTTGCAGCGGCAGCCGCGCTCACGTTGCTTGCGGTCGCGTTACCGGCATCGGCGTCCGAGCGCGGCAAGGCCGAGCGCCTCTACACGAAGGGCCTCGCCGAGTTGCACGCCGGCAACGACGAAGCCGCCGTCAAGCTTTTCGACCAGGCCGTCGCGGCCGACCCGAAAGACGTGCGCGGCCTCTACTACCGCGCGCTCGGCAACGGGCACCTCGGCCGCTACGACGCCGCAGTCGCCGACCTTCGCGTCGTCGTCGCGGCGGGCGACCCCGCGATCGAACGCGACCGGCTCGAGCTAGGCTACGCGCTGTTCAAGCTCGAAAAGTACGACGAGGCCGCCGTCGAGCTGGAGATCGCAACGACGAGAGGCCGCAGCTCGGCCGAGGCGTACATGCTGCTCGGCATCGTCGAGACACGGCGCGGGAACCACGAAGCCGCGCGCGCGGCGCTCGCCAGGGTCGAGAACCTCGATCCCCAGCGTGCGGTGCCGGCTCGCTACTACCAGGGCCTGGCCGCCTATCGCGCGGGCGACACCGAGGCCGCCGTCGAGCAGTTCACGTGGGTGAGCACGAACGGAGGCGAGAGCCCCTACGCCAAGGAAGCGGCCGCGTTCCTCGAGCGCATGGAGGACGGCGGCGGCAAGCCGTACCGCCTCTACGCCGGCCTCGCGTTCGAGTACGACACCAACGTCGCGCTCGCGCCGGACGACGACACGACCGCCAACACGCTCGGCATCAGCAATGAAGACGACGGTCGCGCCGTCTTCTCGGCGGGCGGACAGTACCTGGCGGTCGCCACTCCGAATTTCCACCTCTCGCT
>CAYYVZ010000298.1:0-6597 GCA_964475235.1 uncultured Myxococcales bacterium
GCTTTGAAAAATCGGTCGCCGGTCGTGCCGCTCGCGAAACTCGATCCCCAGCAGATTCCTGTCGCCGAATCCGAGAGCTGAACGACGTAGGATGTCGCCGGCAGTAGCACGTCCGCGAGGTTTGGACCACGCGCCTTCAAGCCGATGGACGCCTTTGGACTGCTCCCGGTCTTCATCCTGAATGAGGTGATTCCCCCCGTGGATGCCGCCGGATCTCTGAAGTCATAGCCCTTGCCGTCCTGCGCGCGCCAACCGGTGACGACCGGCATGACAATCTCTTCGGCCAGCGTTTCGTTCGGATAGAGGCAAACACGGTATAGGCCATCGACGGTAGGATCCGAGATCTCGACGATTTCTGTCGCGCCCTTCTTCCATCGCCACCTCAGCAGGTCCTTCTCGGTGTCATCCTGATACTTGACGAGGATGTTCGAAGATCCCGCCGAGCGGCAGTCGGTGCGGGGGGCCGATGCGCATTGGGACACGCATTCGGCGCTGCATCCGTCACCCGAAACCGCATTGCCGTCGTCGCACTCTTCGCCGTCGTCGAGAGATCCATTGCCGCAGAGCAGCTCTCCCCAGACGACGACGGGGCTAAAGTGATGGACAGGCGCCGTGAGCATGTTCGCGTCCGTGTCGATGGAGCTCGCGAGGCTTTCCCACTCCTCGGTGACCGAGTTGTAGACGTTGAGCGTCAGGGAAGATTCCTCGAAGCCGGCGATCTGCGCATCGGTATAGTGGAAATCGATCCATGCGGGCGGATTGAAGGTGAGGCCGGACGGGCCGTAGATGCGCGCGAGCGCGAGCGGCATCGGCGTATCGGGAACGAGGTCAACGGGCGGAGTCTCGATCGTGATGTCCGTGTCGGCGGCGATGGCGCCCGGCGGTACTTCCAGCCTCGTTCCGCTGCCGTCGCGCATCATTCCGCCCGCAACCGCCTCGATGGGGCACGTCGTACGGATACTTCCGACGAAGAGGTCCCAGTTGAGGAAGGGCTTGCTCGTGCCGAGCGGCCCCTCCCAGGTCCGCTGCATGAACGAGAGTCTCGTTCCGTCGGGAGACACGCCGATCAGAAAAGCGCCGTGTAACACCTGCGGCGGTTCGAGCCCGTCGAGCCGCACGACGATCGTCTGTCCGACGGCTGCCGGAGAGAGATCCAGAGCGCCGTTCCCTTCACCGAGACTCGGCTCGGCCGTGATGCCGTCGTTGTCGCTGATCATGCTGAACTCGCCGGAGCCGTTGTCGAACGGATCCATCGGCGCACCGTCGGGCCCCAGATCTTCCCCGGCGTCGAGGATGCCGTTGGCTTCTCCGCTGCTGATCTCGTCCAGCACGTCGTTCGAGTTCTCATCGGTCGGATCGAGAGGGGCACCGTCGGTTCCGATGTCTTCTCCGGGGAATCCCGCACCGGAGTATCTGTTCGAGAGTGCCGATGTCGACGGGTACTTGCCCGATGCCATGTAGGCGAGATTTCCAGCGAGCGAGAGCTGTGGGGTGCTGATACTCGTTTGGTCGTCTACCAGAACGTGAACCCGGGGATCGGCGAGGGAAGCGACCGGAAGCGCACTGCCGGCAAGGATCTCGGATACGTCGTCAATTCGGTAGACGATGGCCTCGAGGTTCGGTCCCGTACCCACCCGCGTGAACAGGATGCGGTCCGCGTCCGGCGTCATCGTCGGCTGGACCATCGCCGCGCCGCTTCCGAGGTTGTGTGCGATCGCGATCTCGCTCCCCGCGACCGGAGCGCCGCTCGCGTCGAGCTCGATCGACATGATCGAGGAATACCCCGAAGAATAGACGAGGCGTGACGTCAGGTGGTTGACGTTCGGGTTGGCGCCGCCGCAGGCGACGTCCTCTCGCTCTCCGCTTCCGTCGGTGCGGACGCGCTCGATCCCGCAGCCGCCGTCATAGAGGAGGTATGTGCCGTCCGACGACCACGCCATCGTGAATACCGTGGTGACGCCATGGTTCGTCAGCTGCAACGGCGTTGCCGACGGCGAGTCGACGTCGATGACCCACAAATCGTTGAACGGCGATGCGAGCGCTCTCTGTTGCGAGAATGCCACGCGCTTTCCGTCGGGTGACCAGGCGCTTCCCCAGGTGTTCCGTTCCGAGGTGACGAGGGCGCGCGTGGTCGGCATCGCGTACGTGCAGTGGTCTTCCAGCTCGCACATTTCGTCGCAGCCGTCGTTCGGCGTCTTGTTGCCGTCGTCGCACTCCTCACCCGCCGTGGCATTGAGCAAGTCGTCTCCACAGATCGCTGCGGTGCAGTCGCCGTTGCAGCTCTCCGACTCGCCTGCGTCGTCGCAGGCTTCGCCGGCCTGGACGACCCCGTCACCACAGATCTGAATGATGCATGCCGCCGTGCACCCGTCGCCATTGAAATTGTTGCCGTCGTCGCACTCTTCGGCGCCGCAGGTCGCATCGTCACCGCATCCGGTGACCGGCCGGCATTCGTTGGTACAGGTATCGCAAGCGTCGGCAAGGCCGTCATCGCACAGCTCGTCGACGTCCACGCTCGAGTCACCGCAGGATGGGACTTTGCACGCGGGATCGATCTCTTCGACGGGAGGCGATGCACCGGGATCGTTGCCCCAGCATTCCACCGTCCCGTCGCCGCGGAGTCCGCACGTGTAGTACGGCGCCGAATCGATGGCCGTGAAAGTGCCCGCCAGCGGCGCGGACTGCCCCATGGCGTTGTTGCCCCAGCAGCTCACCGTGCCGTCGATCCGGATTCCGCAAACGTGTGCACCTCCCGCGGAGATCGAAACGAACGAACCAGAAGGTGGTGATGACTGGCCGGCTTCGTTCCGACCCCAGCAAAGCACGGATCCGTCGTCCCGGATTCCGCACGAGTTGTGGATGCCGCACGTCACGTCGACGAATCGGCCGGCGGGAGGTGTCGTCTGCCCCCAGAAATCGGAACCCCAGCAGGAGAGCGTCCCATCGCTGCGGATGCCGCACGCATGAAGATCTCCCGCTGATACAAATCGGAAACCGCCGGCTGGCGGCGACGACTGTCCGTAGTTGTTCATGCCCCAGCACGCCACGCTGCTGTCGGTTCGCACGCCGCATGCGTAGTGCGCGCCTGAAGAGACGGACCGGAACGTGCCGGGGGGAGGTGCAGCGGCCGTGCAGGAGAGGGTCCGATCGGTGCGGAGCTGGCAGTACTGGGCAAACCCACTCGAGACCATGATGACGGATCCCGGCGGATTCGAAGGAACGCCGGAAGGCCAGCAGTTCGAGCTGCCGTCGGCGCGCATACCGCAAGCGTAGCCCGCATCTGCCGAGATCTGATACATCGGGCAGGCGGGCTCGGGTGGAAGAGTAGTCGTTGTCGTCGTCGGTCCGGGAAGCGTCGATGTCGTCGTGCCGCCGGCGCGAGCCGCCGTCGATGCGGCGAGGATTGCCAGAACGATCGGCGCAAGAAGGCCGAGCGCCCGACCAGGCTGCGGAAGAGATCCGCGAGATGGATCCATGTTCCCTCCGATCGGTGGGATGGGGCGACACCGCCTATACTCCAGCGATTCGGGCTTCGCCACACCGCGGTGCCCGGCCAAGCCGGAACCGGGGCGTGGTCCCACGGGGCAACATCACGACTTCAAGCGGGGTCCCCGGTCCTCGTCCCCGCGCCGATTGTCCGGCAGGAACAGCCTCGAGACAGAAGCTGGCAACCCGGATGTACTCGTCATTCACTTTGGTTCGGGATCGAGCCCGACGGCGGGCACTCCGTGCGCGTCGGAGGAAGATCGCCCTCTCCCGATGGAACGCGGCGTCGGCCGCGCGGTGTTTCGGGGTCCGGGCTCGTAAGCGACGCTTGCCGGTCCCAAGCCGGTTTCGCTCCCAGCCCCGGTGCACGCCGGATCCAGGTAGACCTCGAAGGTAAGCGACGTGCCGGGCCTACTTGCCGACCTGGCCGGATCAATCGCCGACCTTCCCGTCCCCGGACGCATGAAATCCAGCCCCTCGGCGCAAACATCGAACTCAAATTGAACACTTCGCTGTGTCGGCGCCTGCCGCGGCCGAGCCACACTAACGCGTGAGAGCCTCCTTCGGCGCTGCACCCGAGGAAGGGGTCGCTGCGAAGGCCGGGCCAATTTCGATTCGTTCGGGGGACCCATGGACGCGAGCCGACGGTTCAATCGCTTCATCCTTCTGCTTCTCGCCGTAGCCTCGGCGGCGCTACTTTTGCGCCAGAACGTCGCATGGGCGGACGGGGAGAGCAGTGCCGACAAAGCGCTGCGTGCCTGCCAGCGGGTCATGATGAAGGAGATCGCCCGCCTTACCGCTCTTGCCGCCAGGGGGCAGCGGGCCTGCCTCTTCATGGTGCTCGAGGATCCCAACCTGCAGACGACTGAGCAGATCGACGAACAGAGCGCGGCCGACTGTACCGAATTGCTGAACTCGATCGATGACGGGGGCGACCCTTCCGAAAGCCTGGTCGACAAGGCCATCGCCAGGATTCTGCGCAGCTGTACTCCATCGCTGAACGGCTTCACGAACGCGGATCTGCTCGGACTGCCGGAATCCACGTCTCCTGCTTCGCTGAAGGCCAGGGAGCTGGAGTCGGTTTCGAAGACCACGCCCGGCGCGCCGGAGACCATCGACGACGTCGACGATCTCGCGAAGTACGCGGCGATGACCGCGATGGAGCAGGCGCGGGAGCAGGTCATGAAAAGCTCCGCCAACTCCCTGAAGGCGATGGCGAAGCTCGCCGAGAAGATCCCGACCGTAGCCGGCGAGACTCCGGAAAGAATCGCCAAGGCCGCAGCGGAGGTCCTCGCGCTCAAAAGCAAGGTGGACGACGACGATGACGGCGTCATCGACGCCAACTGTGACGTGCCGCCGTCGACCACGACTACCACCAGCACCACGACCACCACGTCGACCCTTCCCACGAGCTGCGGAAACGGCACCCGTGACGGGGGCGAACAGTGCGATCCGACCGCTCCGAATGCCGGCGCCGGTTGTCAGCTCGACTGCACGTGCAGCGGCGTGCCGTGTTGCGGTGACGGCATCCATACGATCGGCACGGAAGGGTGCGATCCGACTGCGCCCAATGCAGGGCCGGGATGTCTCACGGACTGCACCTGCGACTTGTTCAGTATCTGCCTGCTGTTCTGAGGCCGCCGAGCTGGCTTGGAAGAAGGTCGAGCGTGGCTGGAACGGTCACGACTTCAAGAGGCACAGGGCCATCAGGACCGGACCGGTCGATGCCAGCGGCTTGCCCGCGCGCGGCAGTGGGCCGGCGATGTCGTGGTCGAGGATTCCCATGCAGCACGCTGGACCCGGGAGCGGGCTTGATTCCCTAGCCTTCAGATGTTCCCAGCGTCGCCCGGATCGCGTCGAGCCGACGCGATTCGGGAACTGATCCGACGGCCGAAGTAATGTCTTCGACGTCTGCGAGGATGGCTCGTGCTGCGTCGCGATCCCCGGCAGACAGGAGCAATTCTGCCAGCGACATCGCGGTGCGCCACTGCCATAGCCGCGCGCCCTGCTCTCGAGCAGTCGCGTAGGATCGGTCCAGCACCGTGCGAGCCAGATCCGGTCGCGTGCGTCGCAGGAGCTCTCCCTCCAGCCGAAGCAGCTCGGCCATGTGTCGGCGCTCTCCCGTGCGCTCGACGAAGGAGTACGCAGCGGAGAGCTCGGCTCCCGCTTCCGCGGTCCGTGCCTGCGCAAGCAGGGTTTCGATGAGAAGCGCGCGGAAGAAAGAGGTCGCAAGAGCCTGCCCGGCCTCCTGGTAGTCCTCGATTCCGGCGCGGATTGCCGCCGCGTCTCCTTCGCTCCAGCCGCGGACGAGCTTCGCGACCGACTCGTGTACGAGGAATCCGTGCTCCCTCGCGAGAGCGGCCGAACTGTCGGCCATGGCTCGGGCCGACGCGCGATCGCCAACGGTCGCGAAGTACTGGGCCGCCAGCTCATAAGCGTAAGACAGGTTGTACGGTGTGCTTTCGCTTTCTGCCCACGCGATGCAATCGCGAATGCAGGCGTCCCCTCGCGTCGTCTCTGCTTGCAGCGCCGCAGCGAACCCCAGCATCGCCCGGCCGAGCACGCCCGGATCGAAGGCCAGCTGCGGAAAGTCCGGTTGCCAGGCCGCCTGTGCCGCCTCCAGGTGCCGCCGGGCTTCGGCGAAGTTGCCGAGATTGAACCGAACGCATCCCACCATCACGTGTCCGACGAAGGAGAAGAAGGGAATTCCGATCTCCTCGGCGGTGGAAAGCAGGGCTTCTGCTGCAGCGGATGCACGAGTCAGGTCGGCTCGCATCACGTCGAACGCGAAAAGTGCGCCGTGTATCTGAAAGCGTGCCATGGGAGCATCGAGAGCGTCGGCAAGCGCGAGCGCGCGATGGTGGACGTCGCGTACTTCGCGCGAAGCGACGCCGCGGGCAGCGGCAAGCACACTGCCGAGCTCCAGTAGCAACGCGAGCTCGCGTTGGAATCGCTGCTGCGAAGCCGGCAGCCGCTCGAGCTGGCCAAGGGCGGCGCTGAGATGAGCCGCCGCTTCGCGAGTTGCGAAGCGTGCCTGAGCCGCGGCTGCCGCAATCTCGTGCTGCCGGATGGCGTTCTCGGCATCGCCGGCGGCTGCGTAGTGCACAGCGA